>NZ_JBIMKE010000001.1:0-520456 GCF_043673425.1 Streptomyces sp. M41
TTCCTGCACACCTACAACCACCATCGCTGCCACACCGCACTCGGCGGCCAGCCACCGATCAGCCGTGTGAACAACCCCGCGGGTCAATACACCTAGAGCCCGAACAGGCTCGGGTCCGACGCCAGCTCCTTGAAGATCTCGTCGGGACGGGCCACCAGCTTGCGCTCCTGGAGGTCCAGCAGACCGCCGACGGCGGTGAGCTCGGCGGCCACCGTGCCGTCCGTCTTGCGGACGAGTTGCTGGATACGGAAGGTTTTGCCGCCCGACCACTCGAAGGCGCAACTCACATCGATCTCGTCGCCGGCGAGCAGTTCGCGCCGGTAGCGGATGGTGGTCTCCAGGGCGACGGGGCCCACCCCCTTGCCTATGAGGCCCCGCTGGGTGATGCCCGCGGCTTGGAGCAACGACCAGCGGGCGTGCTCGGCGTAGTTGACGTACACGCTCTGGTTGACGTGCCCCTGCACGTCCGTCTCATAGCCGCGGACGGTGACCCGGACGGAAAACGGCTCGCTCACTGCTTCCCCTTCTGACATTCGATGCGCTGCGCATCGATCTTGGCACGCACGTCATGCCCGGCGTGGGGACGCCAGCAGATAACGCGCTCTGGTACGAGGCTCGGTGTACTCGCCGACCTGCCAGCCCGCCTCCTCCAGTGTGGCCGCGCAGGCCCGCAGGCGCGCACCGTCGGGCTCGCGCACCGCGACCGCCTCCGGCTGCGGCGTCGCCCGCACCCGGTATCCCTCCTCGGCGTCCGGCTCGGCCGGCGGGTGCCCGGCGGCCTCCAGGGCGAGGGCCGCGGCCTGCACCAGATGCTGACGCTCCCAACCGCACGGCCGGTCCGTCGCCCCGTCCGGGTTGGTCATCCGGCGCAGCTCCAGCAGCCCTTGCCAGGCGCCGCGCACCTCCCTCAGCCGGGCGGGACTCGACTGCGGGGCGCCGTCCGCACCGCCGATCCGCGCGGCGAACGCGCCTCGGGCCGGCTCGTCGACCGTGGGCTCAGCCGGCGCCGTCGGCTCCGACTCCCGTATCCGATGGCCCGCCGGTGTCAGAAAGTGATCGTGCGGAGGCCGCGGGTGCCGGAAGGCGAGCCCCCGCTTCACCAGCGCCGCGAGCTGGGCCTGCGTACCACCCTGCAGGCGCCCCGTCTCCGGGTCGGCGGCGTCGATCACACGCCGCTGCGCGGCGGTCGGCGGTCGTGTCACGGCGTGCTCCCTTCTCACGGTGGCGAGGCCCCACCGCTTCGAAGGCTACGACCCGGGTCTGACATTCCACTCCGCGATCACCGGCCGCCCGTGTTCGGTGCCCAGTCGGCACACGGTCCCGGTGGCCAGCTGGAACAGGGCCCCGTCGGCCGGCGGCAGCCCGAGCCGGCGCGCCGTGAGCACCCGCAGGAAGTGGCCGTGCGCCACGAGCACCGCGCACTCCTCGCGTCCGGCGAGTGCGGCGTCCAGCTTCGCCAGCATCCGGTCGGCGCGCTCCCCGACCTGCCGCACACTCTCTCCGGGGTGGTCGGGCGGCCCGGGCGCGACCCCGTCCGTGAACAGGAACCAGCCCGGCCGCGCACGCTGGATCTCGACGGTCGTGACGCCCTCGTAGCCGCCGTAGTCCCACTCCCGCAGGTCCGCGTCGACCGTCACGTCCGCCGCCTCGTGCAGCCCGAGCAGCTCGGCGGTCTCTCGTGCCCGGCGCAACGGGCTGACGAACGCCGCCCCGATGCGCAGGGACCGGATCGACGGCGCGAGGCGCCTCGCCTCCTGACGGCCGTGCTCGGTCAGCGGCACGTCCGTCGACCCGGTGTGCCGCCCGGACCGGGACCACTCGGTCTCGCCGTGCCGGACCAGAAGGAGATCACCCACGTGCGCGCCCTTCCCGCTCGTCTCCCAGCACCGTGCCACAGCGGCGCCGGCGACCGCAGGACGGACTGGGCCGGACGGCCCTCGCCCAGCCCGGAGGCCCGGACCGTGCGCCGGCCGCCCCCGCCCCTCGCCGGTTCAGACTCCCGGCAGACCCTGCACCGACTGGGCGAGCTGGCCGACCGCGGCGACGAGCGGGGCCACCGGCTGGACGAACTCGTTCAGCCGGTCGAGAGCCCGCCGCAGGACGGTCGGCTGCGGTTCGTCCTCCTCGAGCTCCTCGCGCAGCCGGCGCAGTTCCCTGGTGGTGGCGTCCGGGTCGGCGAGTGCCGCGCGGTGCTCCGTCAGCAACCGCTCGACCTGAGCGAGGAGTTCCGCGGTACGGGCGGCCTGCTCGGGGTCCTGCGCCTGGAAGGAGACCGAGCCGGAGAACGCCCGGGCGCCGTCTCCCACGGCCTGGTTGCCCACGTAGTGGGTGCCTCCGCTGATCATGACGCCCTTGTTGACGGGAGGGTCCTGGCGCCCGTCGTCGTTACGCATGAGGAAGTCCCCTACTTCTTGTCGGAGCCGCCGGCGGCACTGAGGGCGGAGGCGCCGGGCTGCTGCGGGATGTTCTGGGTGGCGGTGGCACCCGCGCCGATCGCCTGGTTGCCGATGATGCTCATCCCGCCCTGCTGGATGAGCCCCTGGTTGAGGATCGTCTGCTGTTGGGTGCGGAAGTCGGTGATGTCGTAGCCGCGCGCGTCGAGGAACTCCCTGACGGCGGCGAGGGTGTGGCGTTCCACGAGGGAGACGATCCGGCCGGCGTCCACGACCTGGAAGTAGTTGTGGTAGTCGGGGCTGAGCGCCATCTCCCGGATGCTCACCCGGGCGCCGTAGTCGAAGACCGGGTCCTGCTCCATGGCCTTCAGCTCGTCCACCATGCGCCTGCTGTGCCGGGCCTCGAAGCGGGCGTGGCGCAGCGCCCGCATCGGCGCCGCGAGGAAGGCTCCGCCGGTGCGGGCGAGCGCGGTCAGCAGCAGACCCCTTCGGCCGTCGGCGCCGAGCGGGCCGCGCAGGCGGTCCACGACGTGGTAGCCGGCGGCCACCGGGCCGAGCACATGGTTGTCACAGTGCAGATGCAGCGTCCTGCCCGCGGTCGAGAAATGCAGGAAGACGCTCGGCACCACGTCCCCGCCCCACATCGGCACATGCACCGCCAGATAGTGGCGGACGGTCCCGGTCGGCCGCAGCATGACCCGCTCGACCTCCTCGGGCGACAGCCGCGCGGCCGGGGTGATGCTGTGGGCCTTGACGAAACGGTCGTCGTCGCCGATGGTCGTGCCGCTCGCGAAGACGCGGTCCTCGATGGCGAGGGAACCGAGCGACTCCCCGCCGGGCTCGGCCACCCCGGCGCTGTCGCCGCGCTCGGCCACCGCGCGCAGTCGGGCGCGCACGTGGTCGACGAGTTCGGCGACCGTGAAGGGCTCGGGCTCGGCCGGTCGCGCACCCATGCCGGGCGGGTCGTCGGCGGGCAGGAGCGGCACCGCGAGCGTCCACTTCGAGCTGGTCTGCGAGTAGCCGACGAACGGGGTGTAGCCGCTGTACACCGTGACATTGCCGGCCTGCGCCTCCTGGATGGCCGCCAGCCGCTCGGCCATCCACTTGCGGCGCGGGACGGTGGGCCGGGGCTGCCGGGAGAACGTCTCGCGGGTCATCGTGGTGCGCAGCAGCCGGTCGACCTCGAGGTCGTGCCGCAGGACCGTCACGCAGGCGAACGCCGCCGCCCCTACCGACGCGAGCACGGCAGGTACCCCGCCCAGATAGGCGCCGAGCAGCCAGCCGACGAAGCCCGGCACGGGCAGCGTCGAGAACAGGAAGCCGAAGTAGAAGGCGAGCAGCACCACCATCGCGGCCGTGATGACACTGCCGGCCAGCACTGCCCTGCCGGGCTCGTGGCGGCCTCGGGTGGCCAGGCTCGGCCGGGCGCCGGGGCGCCGGGCGGTGGACAGCAGCACCCCGACGTACAGCAGCCACAGCGGTGCCAGCAGTGCCACGACGGTGAACGCCCCTGTCAGCCGCAGATCGCGGTGGTGCCGCAGTTCCTGTGCCGTCAGGCAATGGCGTACGACCGTCACGAGGTCGACGTCGGGTGAGGGTGCCACGGCACTGACCTCGTCGGCCAGGACCTCTTCCACCACCCGGTCGGCGAATCGTTCGTCCACATAGGCAGCGGCGCACAGATAGCGGGTGACGTCACCCGGTGCGCTCCCGACCGGCATACGTGCCTGTGGGGTCGTCATGCCGAGCCCTCCCTCTCTCCTCCTGGCCGGTGACCTCCGCCGGGCGGCGACGGACCTCGGGGCATGTGCACGGGGCGGCCCGGCGGTCAGCAGCGCGAGCAGCACGCCGACCGCCAGCCCGAAGACGAGCGCCGACAGCGTGAGGTCCTTCAACAGGGTTTCGGGCGACGCGAGTTGGTCGTCGGGGACGAACCCTTCGAGAAGGCCGAACCGCAGCAGGGACGCGAACCCGGCGGCGAGCACTCCCGTGGCGAGTGAGCGCAGCCAGCCGGCCCGGCGGCGCAGGAGGCGCCGGGCGAGGACGGCGAGTCCCACGAGCAGTGCCGCGGCGCAGACGTCGTCGACGACCAGGAAGGTCACACTGCCGTAGTCGCCGGCGGAGTACCCCCAGCCCGGGACGAACGCCGCTTCGACGAGCCGTCGCAGGGTCTCGTCGCCGGAGCCTTCCACGTAGAACTTCTCGAAGTAGAAGTTCCAGACCGGCTGTTGTGCCCAGGGGGTGCCCGCGAGCGCGACGAGCAGGAGCAGAAGGGCGATTCGGCCGCGTAAGTGCGGTGGTGAGCCTGATTCACTCCGAAGCGACAAGAACACCTGTCGGTTCCCCCATCCCCGACCCCAGAGATCAGTGGCCGCACTCTACGGCATCCCCGTTCTCTGTGATCGCGAATCAGCGAACGTCGACAAGCCAGGCTCAACCGCCCCAGGGGCTACTGCCGGTACCCGCTCAGGAACCTCCCGATCCGCCCGATGGCGGCCTCCAGGTCGTCCGCGTACGGCAGGGTCAGGACGCGGAAGTGGTCGGGCGTAGGCCAGTTGAATCCCGTGCCCTGCACCACCTGGATCTTCTCCCGCAGCAGCAGGTCCAGGACGAACTTCTCGTCGTCATGGATCTTGTGCACCTTGGGGTCGAGACGCGGGAACGCGTACAGCGCGCCCTTCGGCTTCACGCACGACACCCCGGGGATCTCATTGAGCTTCTCCCAGGCCACGTCACGCTGTTCGTGCAGGCGGCCACCAGGCGCGGTCAGTTCGCGGATGGACTGACGACCCCCGAGTGCGGCCTGGATCGCGTACTGGGCGGGCGCGTTGGCGCACAGCCGCATGGAGGCCAGCATGGTCAGGCCCTCCAGATAGTCCTTCGCGTGCTGCTTGGGGCCGGTGACCAGCAGCCAGCCGGAGCGGAAGCCCGCCACCCGGTAGGTCTTGGACAGGCCGCAGAAGGTGAGGACCACCAGGTCGGGGGCGAGGGTCGCGACCGAGTGGTGCACGGCGTCGTCGTAGAGGATCTGGTCGTAGATCTCGTCGGCGAAGACCATCAGACCGTGCCGGCGGGCGAGGTCGAGGATGCCCTCCAGGATCTCCTTGGGATACACCGCGCCGGTGGGGTTGTTCGGGTTGATGATGACCACGGCCTTGGTGCGGTCCGTGATCTTCGACGCCATGTCCTCCAGGTCCGGGTACCAGTCGGCCTGCTCGTCGCACAGGTAGTGGACCGCCTTGCCGCCGGCGAGGGTCGTCACCGCCGTCCAGAGGGGGAAGTCCGGTGCGGGGACGAGGATCTCGTCGCCGTCCTCCACCAGTGCCTGTACGGCCATGGAGACGAGCTCGGACACGCCGTTGCCAAGGAAGACGTCGTCCACGTCGACCTCCAGGCCCAGCGTCTGGTACCGCTGGGCGACGGCGCGGCGGGCGGAGAGGACGCCCCGGGAGTCGGTGTAGCCGTGCGCCTGGGGGAGCATCCGGATCATGTCCTGGAGGATCTCCTCAGGCGCCTCGAAGCCGAAGAGCGCGGGGTTGCCGGTGTTCAGGCGGAGCACGCTGTGGCCCGCCTCCTCCAGTGCGTTGGCGTGCTCGATCACCGGGCCGCGGATCTCGTAGCAGACCTCGCTCAGCTTGCTCGACTGCCGGAACTCCATGCGCGCTCGCCCCTCCGGTTTCGTGTGTTGCTTGGTTTTACCAAGTTCGAGCTTGGAAAGTCCAACAACTTGTCTAGACTGCGTCACATGTCACCTCGCCGAAGCTACGACCAGTACTGTTCCGCCGCCCGTGCGCTCGACCTCGTCGGCGACCGCTGGACCCTGCTGATCGTCCGGGAGCTGCTGGCCGGTCCGCGGCGCTACACCGACCTGCACGCCGATCTGCCGGGTGTCAGCACGGACGTACTCGCCTCTCGGCTGAAGGACATGGAACGCGACGGCATCAGCACGCGTCGCAAGCTGCCTCCGCCGGGAGCGGCGTACGTGTACGAACTCACCGCACGTGGGCGGGAGTTGCTGCCCGTCCTCCAGGCGCTTGGGGAGTGGGGGCAGGCCGAGCTCGGCGAGCGGCGCCCCACCGACGCCGTGCGCGCGCACTGGTTCGCGCTGCCTCTGCTGCGATCCCTGGAGGGCGCGGGGCTGGTCGAAGTACGGCTGGAGGAGGGTGACTTCCACCTGTACGTCGGCGCCGAGGACGGGGCGGTCTACGGGGACGGGCCCGCCCCCGGTGAACCGGACGCCCGACTGGTCCTGGACTCCGTGACGTGCGAGGCGGTCGCCCGGGGGGAGTTGAGTGTGGCGGACGCCGTGCGGGGCGGCCGTATCGAGGTGAGCGGGGACGGGACCTTGGCCAAGGCCCTGCGGGACGTCTGACCCCACGACGAAGCCCGCCGCACAGTCAGGTGCGGCGGACCTAGTCGATGAGCGTGACGATCCGTCAGGCGCCCGGCGGCACCCGCGGCGGCCGTCCCGAGCCGCGCGTCAGCGCGTACCCGGCGACACCCGCGAGCGCTGCCAGCGCGCCGCCGGTCCCCGTCCACACCCAGCGGTCCGACCACCAGCCGGAGGCCCAGCCGTCCTCGGGCTCGACGCCGGACAGCACGGCTGAAGCGGAACTCTCCTCGTCCTGCGACGAATTGACGGCGACTCCGGGCACGAGCGGCTGTGCCAGCGCCCCGTCGACCGCGGCCGAACCGCCGATGTCCTTGGAATCGACTCGCACTTCGGCGCCGACCGGCAGACCGAGGTCGGAGGCGGGCACCTCCACGACCGTCAGCCGGAGGTAGTACGTGCCCGGCAGCGGATCGTCGGCCCAGGGCTCCGACCAGCCGCGGACGGTGCGCAGGACGCAGCGCAACTCGACCGTGCCCGCGTTCGCCGCCGCGGTGCGCGTCTGTGCCCCGTACTGGCAGGCCTGACGGCGGCGCAGACCGTCGTACACGTCGATCTGCCAGGTCTGGGCGGCGTGCGTGTCGGGCAACTTCACCGTCGCCTCGACGGTGGGGCGCAGGCCCGCGTCAGCGGGGAACGACCAGTACAGGTAGTCGCCCGTGGAGGCTCCCCCAGCGGTGGCCGTCCGCCCCTGCTCGATCTCGGTCGCCGTACGGAAGGAGGTGCCCGCCCGGGTCGGCGCGCCGCCGTCCTTGGAAGCGGTGGGGGAGGGAGAAGCGTCGGCCGCCGCGGGGGTGACCGCCGGCCCCAGCATGAGCAGGGCCGCGCTCAGCGCACGTGTGATCCGCATCAGTTGGTCCTCCAGACCGCGACCCGCCAGCGCGACAGCCAGCCCCAGACGAGACCGGCGAGGAAGCCGGCCAGGATCAGCGTGCCGAGCAGCCACCAGCCGCGCCCGAGGCCGAAGGAGGCCACGTCGCCCGACCGCGACGGCCCGTCCACGACGTCGATCGTCAGTTCCAGCGGCAGTCCGGGCGTGGCTTGCACACCGGAGCCGGCCGAGAAGGAGTGGGTGACCTGGAGGCACACGGTCTCGGCGGTCGCGGTGTCCCCGTCCCCGTCTCCGTCGTCGTCGGCCTCGGCCTTCGGATGGCGCAGACCGGTCGACACGACGTCCGTACGGCCGTTGCCCGCCGCCTCGCCGCGTACGATCTCCCGCCCGCGCTCGGTCACCGCCCGCAGCAGCACCCCGTAGGAGGGGTTCACGGCCCGGTCGGCCGACACGCTCACCGAGGCGCGCAACTCCTGGCCGGGCTCGACGGCCACGCGGTACCAGCGCTGCTGTCCGAACTCCTCGCGGTCGGTGTACAGGCCGGACTTCAGCGTGGGCGCCTTCGCGCACCGGTCCGCGCCCGTCGTCGCGACCGGCGTCACCACGGGGTCGGCCGCCCGGTCCACCAACTGGTTGACCTTGTCGGTGAGTTCCTCGGTGTGCTCGACCGAGGTGAACGTCCCGCCGGTCGCCTCGGCGATGCAGCTGAGCTGCCGGCGCAGCTTGGTGTTCGGGACCAGGCCGAGTGTGTCGATGGTCAGGCCGATGCCCTTGGCGGCGATCTCCCGGGCCACCTCGCACGGGTCGAGCGGGGCGCAGGTGTCCTCGCCGTCACTGATCAGCACGATCCGCTTAGAGCCCGCGCCGCCGTCGAGGTCGTCGGCCGCCTTGAGCAGCGCGGGCCCGATGGGCGTCCAGCCGGTCGGCGTCAGCGTCGCCACCGCCGTCTTGGCCTCGGTGCGGTCCAGCGGGCCGACCGGGTAGAGCTGCGCGGTGTCCTTGCAGCCCGTCCTGCGGTCGTCGCCCGGGTAGTCGGCGCCGAGCGTGCGGATGCCGAGCTGAACCTCTTCGGGCGTCGCGTCCAGCACCTCGTTGAAGGCCTGCTTCGCGGCGGCCATCCGGGACTGGCCGTCGATGTCCCGGGCCCGCATCGAGCCGCTCACGTCGAGGACGAGATCGACCTTGGGCGCCATCGCGCCGGTCTCATCGGCAACCGCCCCGGCCGGGAACGCCATCCCGGCCGTGAGCGCGGCGAGCAGGGCGCAGACCCCGGTCGCCAGCCGTGTTCTTGTGATCATCGGCGGATCTTATTGATCAGAGGTGCTCCGCTTCAAAACGAGACCGGAACGAGGGTCAGAAGGGGTCAGAACACCTCGGTGACCAGCGGATTGGGCAGCTGGGCCCACTGGTCCCCGGGCGTTCCGGGGGACAGCCGCATCAGCGTCAGCGCCTTCGTCGGCAGCGGTTCCTGACGCAGTGCCGCCAGGTCCCCGGTCTCCGGCAGCTCGCCCACGACCGCCTCCAGCTCGCCCACGACCGACTCCAGCGCCCCGCGCAGCGCCGCGCCCGAGCCCGCCGTACCCGCCAGCGCCCCCGCCACCAGCGAGCCGAACAGCTTGCGGCGCAGGGTCGTCACCTCGTCCGTGACGACCCGGCCGGTCAGCTCCGGTACCGCGATGCCGTGCCGGGCCAGCCGGGCCGGGCTGACGCGGATGTCGGCGAGGTCGCGGTAGACCAGCCGCACCGGGGAGCCGTTCTCGGCCAGCACCACGAGCAGATTCTGGCCGTGCGCCTCCAGCGCCACCCCCAGTTCCAGCAGCCGCAGCCCCACAAGGAGGGCGAGCCGCGTGAACCGCGCCAGCCAGTCGGGCGACCGGGGCAACTCGGTCGTCGCGAGCGCGGCCACCGGCACCACCCGCTCCCCGGGCCCCGCGTACTCCTGCGGCGACTCGCGCAGCACCGCCGCCAGGTCGGGGGAGTGGGCGGTCGCTGCGCCCAGGGTGCGGGTGATGTGCAGCAGCCCGTCCATGCGCGCCGCGAGCGTCTCCGCGAAGTCCGACAGGGTGGCCGACATGCCGATGGAGTACACCGAGATGTCCCGCACCGAGGACGTCAGCCGGGCGCTGAGCGCGGTCTTGACGTGCGGCCCTCCGGGAAGCGCCAGGGTCCGCAGCGACATCAGCGGATGCGCGGCGATCGCGTCGCCGTAGGAGTCGTGCGGGCGCTTGAGCACATGCTCGGCCTGCCATGGATGCACCGGCAGCAACAGCCGCTCTCCGTCGCGCAGTTCACCCGGCCACCCGCCCGTCACCAGGCACTCGTCCGCCCGCACCGGCACCGTGCCCAACATGACCACCGGCCGGTGCTCCGGCCCGTACGCCAGCTGCTCGGCGACCGAGAACCCGGGCCGGGAACGGCAGTTGGGGTGGAAGGGATGACCGTCGACCACCCGCTGCTCCCACTCCCGGTCGAGCAACGGCCACTCGGTGGAGTGAGCCGGCTGCCCCGCCCGGGACAGCGCCAACGAGGCGACGCTGTGGCCGAGTTCGGCCGCGAACGATGTGCCGTGCGCCACAGCGAGATCGGTCAGCAGCCGGGCCGGATCGTCGTACGACATCCCGTCGAGCCGCACGGCGGTGACGTACGCGGCGGTCGCGTACGGGTCGGGCAGCGGGCCGTGCAGCCGTCGGCCGTCGCCAAGACGCAGGGTGAGGCCGTCCGCGGCGGGTTCACGCCGGGCCACCCAGGGCAGCGGTTCATGGGCGAGCGCACGCCACAACCGGGTCAGCACGGCCGCCCGCGCCCCGGGGAGCTCGGCCGCGTACCGCGAGGCGAGTTCGGGGCGGACATCGGCCAGTTCGGCGGCGACCTCGGCCTCGGCGCTGGAGGGACGGTGCACGGGTGGGCTCCTCGGGTACGAGTAGGGCGTAGGGCAGGTGCCGACGACAGACATACTGATCGTCCTCCCGCAGATACGGACCGTAGAGAACGAGTGGATCGCGTTGCACCTCAACCCCCCGCCCGCCACCGGCCCCGACGAGGCCGAGGACGTCGCGGCCCGCGCCGACGCCCACGCGATCGCACCCCTGCTCAACTGCTTCCTGCGGGAAGTGGCCGAGCCGCTGCCCGGCCCGGACGAGTGGCGGGTCCACCGGCTGCCCGGCTCCGGGCGTCTGCTGCGGGTCCGCGGCGCGCGGCGGCCCGCCGAGCCGCAGGTGCGGGTGGCCGGCGCCTGGCAGCGCGTCGACCATGCCGAGCTGGTGAAACTCGTCGCCGACGAACTGCGCCGCCACACCGGTGTCTCCAACCACGAACTGCCCGCCGAGATGACCGACAGCCGGGACACGGTGGCCGCGCTGCTCACGGCACGCGCGCGTGCCACGCCGCCGGACGACCCGTATCTGCGCTCCGAGCAGTCCCTCCTCACCGGCCACCCCTACCACCCCGCCCCCAAGGCGCGCGGTGGCGGCCCGGTCGCCGGCTGGCTGCCGTACGCCCCCGAGGCGCACGCCCGTTTCCCGCTGACGCTGCTCGGTGTGCGCGAGGACACGGTCGTCGAGGAGGGTGACACCTCCGCCCTGGACGCCGTCGGCGACGCCCCGCCCGGCTACCGGCTGCTGCCGGCCCACCCCTGGCAGCTCGACCTCGTGGACCTGGCACCGGCCTTCGCCGACGGCCGCCTGATCCGGCTCGGCACCACCGGCTGCGACGCCTGGCCGACGGCCGCGATCCGCACCCTCCACCTTCCCGAGCACGACCTGTTCCTGAAGTTCAGCCTCGATGTGCGGATCACCAACGACATCCGCCGGCTGTGGCGCCACGACCTGCTGAAACTGCGCCGTACCGACGCGGCGGCCACCGCGGCCTTCGCCACCGGCCACGCGGCCTGGCTGAGCGACCGCGGCTACCGCACCGCGCATTTCGCCTTCGAGGAACTCGCCGTCCTGGTCCGTGACGGGCTGCGCGGCCATCTCCTGCCCGGCGCGACCGCGCTGCTCGCCGCCGGTCTG
Source organism: Streptomyces sp. M41 (assembly GCF_043673425.1). Taxonomy (NCBI): domain Bacteria; kingdom Bacillati; phylum Actinomycetota; class Actinomycetes; order Kitasatosporales; family Streptomycetaceae; genus Streptomyces; species Streptomyces sp. M41. The sequence continues at coordinate 11,626 of NZ_JBIMKE010000001.1, forward strand.
GCCGAGGGCTTCACGGGCAGCCCGCTCGACGGAGCCGACGATCCGGCGGCCTGGTGGGAGGCGTACCTGGCGCAGGTCGTGCCGCCCGTCCTGACGGCCTTCGCCGAGCACGGCGTCGTACTGGAGGCGCACCTGCAGAACACGCTGGTCGCCTTCGACACCGACGGTATGCCGGTGCAGGCGCTGTTCCGGGACGCCGAGGGCGTGAAGCTGCTGCCGGACGTGGAGCGCGCGGCCGGCTGGGAACGGCTGGTGTACTGCCTGGTCGTCAACCACCTCGCGGAGATCGCCGCGGCCCTCGCCGAACGCCACCCGGCCCTGGACCCTTGGCCGGCCGTACGCCGCGAACTGGCCCGCCATGACCTTCCCGAGATCGCCGGCCTGCTCGCGGCCCCGGCCCTGCCCGGCAAGACGAACCTCCTACTGCGCTGGACGAACGCCGACGGCGCGGACGCCCGCTACCTGCCACTGCCGAACCCCCTGGCCGGCCCATGATCTGAACTACCCTGGCCGGTGTGCTGCGCGATGTGACTGCTGTTCGATACGTGACCCCGCTGCGCTCCGGCGGCTCCATGCCCGCAGTCGTCGAGGCCGACGACCTCGGCACATACGTCGTGAAGTTCACCGGCTCCGCGCAGGGCCGCAAGGCGCTGGTCGCCGAGGTGATCGTCGGCGAGCTGGCCCGCGCCCTCGGCCTGCGCTTCCCCGAACTGGTCCTGGTCCACTTCGACCCGGTGATCGCGGACGGCGAGCCCCACCAGGAGGTACGGGACCTGCACAGCGCGAGCGCCGGCGTCAACCTCGGCATGGACTTTCTGCCGGGCGCCCGGGACTTCACCCCGGAGGTCGCGAAGAGCTTCCCCGTCGAGCCGCTGGAGGCGGGCCGGATCGTCTGGCTGGACGCGCTGACCGCGAACGTCGACCGTACGGTCCAGAGCTCGAACCTGATGATCTGGCCGACGCTCGGCACGGCCCCGCCGCGTCTGTGGCTCATCGACCACGGGGCGGCCCTGATCTTCCACCACCGCTGGGACGGCTCGGACCCCGAGAAGGCATACGACTTCCGTCACCACGCCCTCGGCCACTACGCCCCCGACGTACGGGCCGCCGACGCGGAGCTGGCCCCCAGGGTGACCGAGGAGCTGCTGCGCGGGATCGTGGCCGAGGTGCCGGACGCCTGGCTGGCCCACGAGCCCGGCTTCCTCTCCCCGGACGCGGTCCGCGAGGCCTACGTCGGCCATCTCCACGCGCGCGTGCGGGCGTCCGCCGCGTGGCTCCCCACCGACTTCCCCGCCCGAGAGGAGCTCGCCGCCGAGGAGGCCCTGCGGGCGGCGAGGACTCGGCAAGGACGGCCCAATTGGCTCAAGCAGGTCCCTGACCTGCACGGCAAACCGGCCGTGGAACAGGATGGGACGGTGCATTTCGGATGACCGGCCGTGTCGAGATCGAGTACTGCACCCAGTGCGGCTGGCTGCCCCGAGCGGCCTGGCTGGCGCAGGAACTGCTCACCACCTTCGAGGCGGAGCTCACCGAGCTGGCCCTGAAGCCCGGCAAGGGCGGTGTCTTCGCCGTCCGCGTGGACGACGAGCTGGTCTGGGACCGCCGCGAACAGGGCTTCCCGGAGCCCACGGCGGTCAAGCGCGCCGTACGCGACCGAGTGGCCCCGGGCAGGTCCCTGGGCCACTCGGACAAGGCGTCGCAGGAGTAGGTCAGCCCCTGAGCTGCTCGTACGCCGGCAGCGTCAGGAAGTCCGCGTAGTCGTCGTCGAGGGAGACCTCCAGGAGCAGGTCGTGGGCCTGCTGCCAGTGTCCGGCCGCGAAGGCCTCCTCGCCGATCTCCGCGCGGATGTTGCTCAGTTCCTCGGCGGCGACCTTGCGGGCCAGCTCCGGGGTGGCCTGCTCGCCGTTCTCGAACTCGACGCCCGCGTTGATCCACTGCCAGATCTGGGAGCGGGAGATCTCGGCGGTGGCCGCGTCCTCCATGAGGTTGAAGATGGCGACCGCGCCGAGGCCGCGCAGCCAGGCCTCGATGTAACGGATGCCGACCTGGACGGCGTTGACCAGGCCCGGGTACGTCGGCCTGGCGTCCAGCGAGTCGATCGCGATCAGGTCGGCCGCCTGGACGGAGACGTCCTCGCGCAGGCGGTCCTTCTGGTTCGGCTTGTCGCCGAGGACCTTGTCGAAGGACTCCATGGCGATCGGGACCAGGTCGGGGTGGGCGACCCAGGAGCCGTCGAAGCCGTCGCCGGCCTCGCGGTCCTTGTCGGCGCGGACCTTCTCGAAGGCCACCTTGTTGACCTCGGCGTCCCGGCGGGACGGGATGAAGGCCGCCATGCCGCCGATCGCGTGCGCGCCGCGCTTGTGGCAGGTGCGGACGAGGAGTTCGGTGTACGCGCGCATGAAGGGCGCCGTCATCGTGACCGCGTTGCGGTCCGGCAGGACGAACTTGGCGCCGCCGTCACGGAAGTTCTTGACGATGGAGAACAGGTAGTCCCAGCGGCCGGCGTTCAACCCCGAGGCGTGGTCGCGCAGTTCGTAGAGGATCTCCTCCATCTCGTACGCCGCCGTGATCGTCTCGATCAGGACGGTCGCGCGGATGGTGCCCTGCGGGATGCCGACGTAGTCCTGCGCGAAGACGAAGACGTCGTTCCAGAGGCGGGCCTCCAGGTGCGACTCAGTCTTCGGGAGGTAGAAGTACGGGCCCTTGCCGAGGTCGAGCAGGCGCTGGGCGTTGTGGAAGAAGTACAGGCCGAAGTCGACGAAGGCGCCCGGGACCTGCTCGCCGTCGATCTGGAGATGACGCTCATTCAGATGCCAGCCGCGCGGGCGCATGACCACGGTCGCGAGCTCGTCGTTCGCGCGCAGGGCGTACGACTTGCCGGACTTCGGGTCGGTGAAGTCGATGTTGCGGGTGTAGGCGTCGATCAGGTTGATCTGGCCGAGGATGACGTTCTCCCAGGTGGGCGCGGATGCGTCCTCGAAGTCGGCGAGCCAGACCCGGGCGCCCGAGTTGAGGGCGTTGATGGTCATCTTGCGGTCGGTGGGGCCGGTGATCTCCACCCGGCGGTCCTGGAGCGCGGGCGGGCAGGCGGCCACCTTCCAGGAGTCGTCCGCGCGGATCGCGGCGGTCTCCGGGAGGAAGTCGAGCGTGGAGGTGCGGGCGATCTCGGCGCGGCGCTGCGCACGGCGGGCGAGGAGTTCGTCACGCCGGGGCGTGAACCGGCGGTGCAGCTCGGCCACGAAGGCGAGGGCCGCCTCGTTGAGGACCTCCTCCTGCCGGGGCAGGGGCTCGGCGTCGACGATGGCCAGCGGGGACGGCGCTGGTGCGGACATGAGCTGTCACTTCCTTCAGCGAGCTACGTGGACGAGCTGGTCGAGCTTTGGCACCGGGTGCCAGTCTTCCCGGATATGACTGGGAACGCCCGTGGAGCGGACGGGCGCTTCTGAACAGTGGATTCTAGTTTCCTCATAGTGGAAGTTCAAGGTTTGTTGATGTCGAGATTCTCTGAGTCGAGGCAAGGTGGCTCTGGGTGCCACCGTTTTCACTCAAGGTGCGCGAGATCGGCCTCGGTGTCGATGTCGTACGGCCGGGCCACGTCGCCGCACTCGACGAGGGTGATCGCCTCCTCGTGCTCCTTGAGGTAGGCGCGGGCCCCCCGGTCGCCGGTGGCGGTCGCGGCGATGCCCGCCCAATGGGCGGCGCCGAAGAGCACGGGATGTCCGCGTACGCCGTCGTAGGCGGCCGAGACGAGCGAGGTCCCGTCCCGGTACGCCGCGAGCACGCGCGCGACCGCCTCCGGCCCGATGCCGGGCTGGTCGACGAGTGAGACGAGCGCCGCCCGTGCCCCCGTACCGGCCAGCGACTCGAGCCCCGCGCGCAGCGACGAACCCATGCCGTCCGCCCAGTCCGGGTTCTCCACCAGGACGCAGTCGTCGAGCTCCGCCAACTCCCGTACGGCGGCCGACCGCGCCCCCAGCACCACGTGCACGCGGGTGCAGCCGGCCGCGCGCAGCACGCCGACGGCGTACTCGACGAGGGGCCGGCCGCGGTGGCGGAGCAGCGCCTTGGGGCGTCCGCCGAGCCGTCTGCCGCCTCCGGCGGCGAGGAGCAGTCCGGCGACCGGGGGCACTTCTGTCTCATTCATATGTCCTGCTTACCTGACACCTGCGCGAGTGCCCGGTTCCCCAGGGCTGAATTTCCGTCCGCATGGTGGCGCACCCGGCGTCGGGTGGCGTTTACTGACCCGCGTCCCCGGCGCCCGACCACCGTCAGGGGGGCTCGGCGGGGGAGCGGGACTACTGGCGCACAACGGCGTGCGAGGGGGAGTGCTGTGTTGCGGAGCTTGGGGCAGAGGCCGGTGACGGGCAGCGACGAGGACTCGAGGGTGGCGGAACTGCGGACGGCGGTGTCCCGTCTGCGCCGTGAACTCGCGGCGCATCCGGCCGAGTTCCCGGACCGGGCGATCGCCGAGGACGAACTGGCCGCGCTGGCCGCGATGACGAGCGGCGGGGTGCCGGAAATGCCGCGGCTGCGCAGGTCCTTACTGCTGATCGCGGGTGCGATCGGATCCGTCAGCGCGCTGTCGCGCGGCCTGTCGGATGTCCGTGACGCCGTGGACCTGTTCGGGGAACAGCCGCGGGGGCGAGGTTAGGGGCTGTCGTTCGGATCATGCCGACGTCGCGAGCCCCGGGCACGGCGTCGGGCGGTCGTGCGGATGTGCCGACGTATCGCAGGGCCCGGCGCCTCAGCGTCTCGGGGGACGGGCGGTCGACAGAGGCGCCCGACCGCAGCCGCGGGCATGGTTGGACGCCATGGCGGGGCTCCGGCCGGCGCCGCTGCGGTGTCACGCCTGGTTCTGGCTGGCCAGTGCCTCGGACAGCTCCCCGGCGACCTGCTGGAGCACCGGCACGATCTTGTCCGTGGCCGCCTCGGTGACCCGCCCCGCCGGACCGGAGATCGAAATCGCTGCCGCGGTGGGGGAGTCGGGGACGGAGACGGCCAGGCAGCGCACGCCGACCTCCTGTTCGTTGTCGTCGACCGCGTAGCCGTTGCGCCGGACGTCCTCCAGCGCCGCGAGGAAGCCGTCCGCCGTGGTGATCGTCTTCTCCGTGGCGGCCGGCATGCCCGTACGGGCCAGCAGCGCGCGCACCTCCTCCGGCGGGAAACCGGCGAGCAGCGCCTTGCCGACGCCGGTGGAGTGCGGCAGCACACGCCGGCCGACCTCGGTGAACATGCGCATCGAGTGCTTGGACGGCACCTGGGCCACGTACACGATCTCGTCGCCGTCGAGCAGGGCCATGTTCGCCGTCTCGCCGGTCTCCTCGACCAGCCGGGCGAGGTAGGGGCGGGCCCAGGTGCCCAGCAGCCGGGAGGCGGACTCGCCGAGGCGGATCAGGCGCGGGCCCAGCGCATAGCGGCGGTTGGGCTGCTGGCGTACATATCCGCAGGCCACGAGCGTGCGCATCAGGCGGTGGATGGTGGGCAGCGGCAGCCCGCTGCTCGCGGAGAGCTCACTCAGGCCGACCTCGCCGCCCGCGTCCGCCATCCGTTCGAGCAGGTCGAAGGCGCGCTCGAGGGACTGGACGCCACCATTGGAGCTGGACCTGGCGGAGTCGGTGGTGCTGGCGCTGGACGTCGGCACGGCGCGTTCCTTTCGGGGCCTGTGGGAGGGCCAAAGCCTACCCGTGAGTCGGCTGACCGCCGCCTTGTACTTAGCTACGTTCTGCCTGCTGGAATTATAATTCCGCTTTGTGGAAACGTCCAGAGTGGGTGCGTCGGATGCACTCTGGAGAAGTGTGCCCCTTGACGGCTCGGGAACGGGAGTGAAGACTCCTTCAACAGAAAGTTGAATTCCGTCACGCGGAAGTTGACGGCGGCAGAGAGGGGTCCGGGTGTCCGACGCTGAACTGGTGCTGCGCTCGACGCGCGTCATCACACCCGAGGGGACACGCGCGGCCTCGGTCGCGGTCGCCGACGGGAAGATCGCGGCCGTTCTGGCGTACGACGCGCAGGTCCCGCCCGGCGCCCGCCTGGAGGACCTCGGTGACGACGTCCTGCTGCCCGGCCTGGTCGACACGCACGTGCACGTCAACGACCCCGGCCGCAGCGAGTGGGAGGGCTTTTGGACCGCCACCCGCGCGGCGGCGGCCGGCGGCATCACCACCCTCGTCGACATGCCGCTCAACTCCCTCCCGCCCACCACGACGGTCGACCACCTCCGCACCAAGCAGGACGTCGCCGCCGACAAGGCACACATCGACGTCGGCTTCTGGGGCGGCGCCCTGCCCGACAACGTCAAGGACCTGCGCCCGCTGCACGAGTCCGGCGTCTTCGGCTTCAAGTGCTTCCTGTCGCCGTCCGGCGTGGACGAGTTCCCGCATTTGACGCAGGACCAGCTCGCCCAGTCGCTGGCCGAGATCGCCTCCTTCGACGGCCTGCTGATCGTGCACGCCGAGGACCCCCACCATCTGGACGCCGCCCCGCAGCAGGGCGGCCCCAAGTACGCCGACTTCCTGGCCTCGCGCCCGCGTGACGCGGAGGACACGGCGATCGCCCAGCTGATCGCCCAGGCGAGGCGTCTGGACGCGCGCGTGCACGTGCTGCACCTCTCGTCGAGCGACGCGCTGCCGCTGATAGCCGAGGCCAGGCGCGACGGCGTACGGATCACCGTCGAGACCTGCCCGCACTACCTCACCCTGACCGCCGAGGAAGTCCCGGACGGCGCGAGCGAGTTCAAGTGCTGTCCGCCGATCCGTGAGTCCGCCAACCAGGACCTGCTCTGGCAGGCGCTGGCCGACGGCACCATCGACTGCGTGGTGACCGACCACTCGCCCTCCACGGCCGACCTGAAGACCGACGACTTCGCGACGGCCTGGGGCGGCATCTCCGGACTCCAGCTGAGCCTGGCGGCCGTATGGACGCAGGCACGCGAGCGCGGACACGGCCTGGAGGACGTGGTCCGCTGGATGTCCGCGCGGACGGCTCAGCTGGTCGGACTGGCTCAGAAGGGCGCCATCGAGGCGGGCCGCGACGCCGACTTCGCCGTTTTCGCCCCCGACGAGACGTTCACCGTCGACCCGGCCTCCCTCCAGCACCGCAACCGTGTGACGGCGTATGCCGGCAAGACCCTGTACGGCGTCGTCAGGTCCACCTGGCTGCGCGGCGAACGCATCGTCGCGGACGGCGAGTTCACCGAGCCGAAGGGGCGACTGCTCACCCGGACCAGCTGACTCCCACCCACCCTCTCGAAAGGCAGACCTGATCACCGTGACGGCGCAGCATCAATCCGGCTCGGCCAGCTTCACCGGCGACGCGAACCCCTACGGCGGCGGCGACCCCTACGCGGACTACCGGACCGCCGACTTCCCCTTCACCCAGTACGCCAACCTCGCCGACCGTCGCCTGGGCGCCGGTGTCATCGCCGCCAACGACGAGTTCTTCGCCCAGCGCGAGAACCTGCTGGTGCCCGAGCGCGCCGAGTTCGACCCCGAGCACTTCGGGCACAAGGGCAAGATCATGGACGGCTGGGAGACCCGGCGCCGCCGCGGTGCCTCGGCCGAGCACCCGTGGCCGACGGCCGAGGACCACGACTGGGCGCTGGTCCGGCTCGGGGCGCCCGGCGTGATCCGCGGGATCGTCGTCGACACGGCCCACTTCCGCGGCAACTACCCGCAGGCGGTGTCGGTCGAGGGCACCTCGGTGCCGGGCTCACCGTCGCCGCAGGAGCTGCTGGCGGACGACGTGAAGTGGACCCCGCTGGTGCCGCGCACGCCCGTCGGCGGTCACGCCGCGAACGGTTTCGCCATCGCCGTCGAGCAGCGCTTCACCCACCTCCGGGTCAACCAGCACCCCGACGGCGGCATCGCGCGCCTGCGGGTGTACGGCGAGGTGGCACCCGACCCGAAGTGGCTGGAGGTGCTGAACGCCTTCGACGTGGTCGCCCTGGAGAACGGCGGCCGGGTGGAGGACGCCTCCGACCTCTTCTACTCGCCCGCCACGAACACCATCCAGCCGGGCCGCTCCCGCAAGATGGACGACGGCTGGGAGACCCGCCGCCGCCGCGACCAGGGCAACGACTGGATCCGCTACCGGCTGGTCGCGCAGTCCCAGATCAGGGCGATCGAGATCGACACCGCCTATCTGAAGGGCAACAGCGCCGGCTGGGCGTCCGTCTCGGTCAAGGACGGCGAGAGCGGCGAGTGGCGGGAGATCCTCCCGCGCACCCGTCTCCAGCCCGACACCAACCACCGCTTCGTCCTCGACGCCCCCGCCGTGGGCACGCACGCGCGCGTGGACATCTTCCCGGACGGCGGCATCTCCCGGCTGCGTCTGTTCGGCTCCCTGACGGAGCAGGGCGCGGCAGGACTGGCGGCACGCCACCAGGAACTGGGCGGCTGACACCCACCCTTGAGGACCGCCCCCAAGGGCCGCCCTCAGGGACCGCCCTAAAGGCTGCCCTCAGGGACCGCGCCCAAGGGCCGCCCTCAGGGACCGCACCCTCAAGGCCGCCCTCAGGGACCGCACCCTCAAGGCCGCCCTCAGGGGCCACCCGAACCCGTGGGGCGCACCGGCCCGGACAGCACTGGTGCGCCCCACGTCCTTCTCCGGCGGCCGGCGCGTCTCCGGCGGCCGGCGCGGTGGGTCGCCCTGTGTCACGCCGCGTGGCCGCCGTCCACCGCGAACTCCGCGCCCGTGACGTAGTCCGCCCGGGCCAGATGCGCGACCGTGGACGCCACCTCCTCCGCCGTGCCGAAGCGGCCCAGGGCGGTCATGGCCGCCTGATCGGGGGCGTACGGGCCGTCCGCCGGGTTCAGGTCCGTGTCGATGGGGCCGGGGTGGACGATGTTCGCCGTGATGCCGCGCGGGCCCAGTTCCCGCGCCAGGGCCTTCGTCAGGCCGATCAAAGCCGACTTGCTGGTCGCGTACAACGTTCCGCCCGGGCCCGGCACCCGCTGGGTCATGCAGGTGCCGATCGTGATGATCCGGCCCCCGGCGGTCATCCGGGAGGCCGCTGCCCGGGAGGCCAGGAAGACGCCCCGGACGTTCACGGCCAGTACCCGGTCCACGTCCGCGAGGGACAGGCTCTCCAGCGGGCCGAGCACACCGACGCCCACGTTGTTCACCAGCACGTCCAGACCGCCGAGGCGCTCCGCCGTAAGGGCGACCGCGCCCGCCGCCTCGTCCGCGTCGGCGGAATCCGCCCGCAGCGCCACGGCCCGCCGCCCGAGCGCCTCCACGCCGCGCACGACCTCCTCGGCCGCGTCCTTGCCGTTCACATACGTCACGGCGACGTCCGCGCCTTCCCGCGCGAGCCGCAGCGCCGTGGCCGCACCGATGCCGCGACTGCCACCGGTGACGAGGGCGATCTTGCCGTTCAGGGTTTCGTAAGGGGTTGTCATGGGTCCATCCCAGCGCCGCGGGACGTCGCGTGCCGGCGGCGAACGGACACGTAGATGACGGAACGGGACGGCGGGCGGCCCACCGATGAGTTGCGGGTGCCGGCGGGGTCTGAGGAGATGACAGCAGACCCACCCCCCCGAAAAGAGGCACTCCTCATGGGCAAGCTCGTTTCCACCCTCTTCGTCACGCTCGACGGCGTCTACCAGGCACCCGGCGGCCCGCAGGAGGACACCCGCGGCGGCTTCGAGCACGGCGGCTGGAGCTTCACCTACGCCGACGACGACTTCGGCCAGTTCATGAACGAGGTCTTCCAGCGGCCGGCCGCCTTCCTCCTCGGCCGTCACACGTACGACATCTTCGCCTCGTACTGGCCGAAGGTGACCGACCCCGCCGACCCGGTCGCCTCCAAGCTCAACGCCCTGCCGAAGTACGTTCCCTCCGCGACGCTGACCGACCCCGAGTGGGCCGGCACGACGGTGCTCAGCGGCGACCTCGGCAAGGAGGTGACCGCTCTCAAGGAGCGCACCGACGGCGAGCTCCAGGTGCACGGCAGCGGCGCCCTCGTCCGGTCCCTGCTGGACCTCGGCCTGGTCGACACCCTGCACCTGCTGACCTTCCCGGTCGTGCTGGGTGCGGGACACCGCCTGTTCACGGAGGGCGCCGTGCCCACCGCGTTCAAGCTGACCGGCGCCCGAACCACGAGCACCGGCGTCGCCATCCACTCCTACGACGCGGCGGGCCGCCCCGAGTACGGCACCTTCGAGCTCCCCGACGGCGCATGACGACGGCGCCACGCGCCCCCCGCCCGCGGCGCCCTCGAGCGACCTCGTGAAGATCGCGAGAGGGCGCCGCCGTACGCGTCAACTCCGCGAAAGGTCATCGGACTTGCAGAGAAACTCCACAATGTTGTCATTGACATGCCACTCTCTACGCGCGTCATCATGAGGGACATGAGATTCCCCCCACGGATCACCCGCATCGGCACGGCGGCAGCCGTCCTGTCCGCGCTGCTCGTCGGCGGCACCGTCACCGCCACCCCGGCGGCAGCCGCCGTCGGCAGCATCTGTTACGGCGACCTGCCCGCCCAGGCCCACGACACGCTCGACCTGATCGAGCAGGGCGGGCCCTACCCCTTCGAACAGGACGGCACCGTCTTCCAGAACCGGGAAGGCATCCTGCCCAGCCAGTCGTCCGCGTACTACCACGAGTACACGGTGATCACGCCTGGTTCCGACACGCGCGGAGCTCGCCGGATCGTCACCGGTGAGAAGAGCCAGGAGGACTACTACACGGCCGACCACTACGAGTCGTTCGACCTGGTCGACCACGGCTGCTGAGCCCTCCGGGAAGCGGTTCAGCCGGACTTCCGGCTCTCGGCGGCGGCGAACAGCGCGAACGCCAGCACCAGCAGCGCGACGCTCGCGTAGATCTCGAAGCCGTCGAGAAAGCCGATCCGTTGGACGAGACCCCAGTCCCAGTCGGTGAACTCGTGCACCAGGCCGGCTACGCCCTGCGCCAGGGCGATGACTCCGAGGATCTCCAACAACTGCTTCATGCCATGAGCCTCGCCCCGCGCCACCCCCACGGCAATCGACCGCGGGGCGAAGCATGGCGGCCGGAAGTCCACCTTCCGCATACCCGCTCGCGACCAAGGTCGCCGATGCCGCGACTTTGGTCGCCGAAGCGCCCCGCACAGGGCGCCCCGGGGCCCCGCACTGCGTAGATTTGTCGACCGTGAGTGGTGACAAGCCGGAAACCGTGCCGCACGCGTTCGCGGGGCGGCGCTGGCTGCTGCCGTCGGCCCTGATCAAGGAGTTGGACTCCGACGCCCCGCGCCCGGGGCGGCTGCGGCGCACCGCGCGCGACTGGGTGGTCGACTTCTCCTGCTTCCTGATGGCCGTGTTCATCGGTCTGCTCGGCGCGGACACGCTCCGGCAGGAGGATCTGCCCGCCGGGTACGCCGCCTTCGACCAGGTACTGGGCGCGCTCTCCTGCGCCGCGGTGTGGCTGCGGCGCCGCTGGCCGGTCGGGTTCGCCGTCGCGATGGTTCCGGTCGCCTTCGCGTCCACCACGGCGGGCGGCGCCAGCCTGGTCGCCCTGTTCACCCTCGCCGTGCACCGGCCGTTCCGGTACGTGGCCTGTGTGGCGGGGGCCTCCATGGTGCTCAACCCGCTGTACTTCTGGTGGCGCCCCGAGCCCGATCTGCCCTACGGCTGGACCGTCGCTCTGGCCTCGCTGCTGACCGCCGCGGTGGTGGGCTGGGGCATGGTCGCCCGCTCCAAACGGCAGCTCATGCTGAGCCTGCGCGACCGCGCCCGGCGCGCCGAGACGGAGGCCCGGCTGCGGGCCGAACAGGCGCAGCGGCTCGCCCGCGAGGCCATCGCCCGCGAGATGCACGACGTCCTCGCGCACCGGCTGACGCTGCTCAGCGTGCACGCGGGCGCGCTGGAGTTCCGGCCCGACGCACCCCGCGAGGAGATCGTGCGCGCGGCCGGGGTGATCCGGGAGAGCGCCCACGAGGCCCTCCAGGACCTGCGGGAGATCATCGGCGTGCTGCGAGCCGCCGAACCCGACGACACCGGCCGGCCGCAGCCGACCCTCGCGGCCCTGGAGGCACTGGTGTCCGAGTCCCTGGACGCCGGCATGAAGGTCGCCCTCCAGCAGCGCGTCACCGACCCCGCCGCCGTGCCGGCCTCCGTCGGCCGTACCGCCTACCGCATCGCACAGGAGGGGCTGACCAACGCCCGCAAACACGCCCCCGGCACGGAGGTCACCGTCACCGTGACCGGTGCGCCGGGCGAGGGCCTGTCCGTGTCGGTGCGCAATCCCGCCCCCGAGGGCGAGGTCCCCCATGTCCCCGGCTCCGGGCAGGGCCTGATCGGTCTGACCGAACGGGCCACCCTGACCGGTGGCCGGCTGGAGCACGGTCCGGCGGCGGACGGCGGGTTCGAGGTGCGGGCCTGGCTGCCATGGGGATGACGGAGGCGACCTCCGCGGCGGCCCGGCGCCCGACGTCCGCCCCGAGGCACCCTGACGGCCACCGTGCGGGTCAGGCGGCCACGCGCGCGTGCCGCGCCGAGCACACCAGGGGCCGACCCGAGTGCCGGCCGTCGCACGCGTGCCGCCCCGCGGCGGTCCGACCCGCGTGCCGGCCGGTCGCACCGTGCGGTCCGGCACCTCGACGCCGTACAACCGTGATTACGTAAGGCACATGACTGCGATCAGACTCCTCCTCGTCGACGACGACCCGTTGGTACGGGCCGGTCTGTCCTTCATGATGGGCGGCGCCGCCGACATCGAGATCGTCGGCGAGGCGTCCGACGGCGCCGAGGTCGACCAACTGGTCGACCGCGCCCGGCCGGACGTGGTCCTGATGGACATCCGGATGCCCGCGGTCGACGGCATCACCGCCACGGAGCGGCTGCGCGGCAGGAAGGACGCGCCACAGGTCGTGCTGCTGACCACCTTCCACGCCGACGAGCAGGTACTGCGTGCGCTGCGGGCCGGTGCCGCCGGGTTCGTCCTCAAGGACACCCCGCCCGCCGAGATCGTCGACGCCGTGCGGCGAGTGGCGGCCGGCGACCCTGTGCTGTCGCCCACCGTGACACGCCAGTTGATGCAGCACGCGGCCGGCACCGCCGCCGACACCCGTCGCTCACGCGCGCGTGAACGGCTCACCGCCCTCAACGACCGCGAGCGCGAGGTCGCCGTCGCGGTCGGCCGGGGCCTGTCCAACGCCGAGATCGCCGCGGAGCTCTTCATGAGCGTCGCCACCGTCAAGACCCATGTCTCCCGTGTCCTGGCCAAGCTCGACCTCAACAACCGTGTACAGATCGCCCTGTTGGCGTACGACGCGGGGCTGCTGGACGAAATGGAGGAGGACGGGCACTAGCGGGCGCTGCCATGCGTTGTCGGTGTGTGCCCGGTGCGTGGCCGGTGCATCCGAGGGGGGAGCCTCATGGCGCGAGTGATCGACCTGAAGGAGTTCGGAGAAGGCTTCCGCGAGAACCCGCACCCGGTGTACGCACGCTTACGCGAGAGCGGCCCGGTGCACCGCGTCCGGCTGCCCGACTGGCAGTCCGAGGTCTGGCTCGTCGTCGGACACGAGGAGGCCCGCGCGGCGCTGGCCGACCAGCGGCTGTCCAAGGACGGCACCAAGATGGGGTGGAAGTCCCTCGAAGAGGAGCTGATCGGGAAGAACCTGCTGGCCACCGACCAGCCCCAGCACACCCGGCTGCGCGGGCTCATCGCGCGCGCCTTCACCATGCGTCGCGTGGAGGAGCTGCGGCCGAGGATCCAGCGGATCACGGACGACCTGCTCGACGCCATGCTGCCGCGGGGCCGCGCCGACCTCGTGGAGTCCTTCTCCCACCCCCTGCCGCTCACCGTGATCTGCGAACTGCTGGGTGTCCCCGAGATGGACCGCGTGGCCTTCCGCAAGATGTCCACGGAGGCGCTCGCGCCCAGCAGCGCGGACAGCGAGGTCGACGCCTTCGTCGCCCTCGGCGCCTACTTCACCGGCCTGATCGAGGCCAAGCGCTCCGCCGGGCCCGGCGGTGACCTGCTGAGCGACCTGATCCGGACCACGGCCGAGGACGGCGACCGCCTCTCCCCGGACGAACTGCGCGGCATGGCCTTCATCCTGCTGATCGCCGGGCACGAGACGACGGTCAACCTCATCACCAGTGGCGTGCACAACCTACTCACCCACCCCGAGCAACTCGCCGCGCTGCGCGCCGACATGACCCTCCTCGACGGCGCGGTCGAGGAGATGCTCCGCCACGAGGGCCCGGTGGAGACGGCGACGTTCCGGTACGCCTCGGAACCCCTGGAGATCGCCGGTGTCCCGATCGAGACGGGCGATCCGGTGATGATCGGCCTCCTCGCGGCCAACCGGGACACGGCCCGCTACGCCGCCCCCGAGGCCTTCGACATCCGCCGTGACACGCGCGGCCATGTCGCCTTCGGCCACGGCATCCACTTCTGCCTGGGCGCCCCGCTGGCCCGACTCGAGGCCCGCACGGCGATACGGTCCCTGCTGGAGCGCGCACCCGGCCTGGCGCCGGACGGCCCGCCGGGGGAGTGGCTGCCGGGGATGCTGATGCGTGGCATGCGGAGCCTGCCGGTGCGCTGGTAGATGACCGGCACCGCATGCGAGGTGTCCGGCCGGGCGGTCACAGAGCCGCGGTCGAGGCGCCGCCCGGGATCTCCGCGAGCACGACAGGTCTTCGCTCGCGCCTCGACACCTCGCAGGCCTCCGCGATCCGCAGCGCCTGCAAGGCCTCCCGGCCGTCGCAGGGGTTGGCACGCTCGCCGCGCACCACCTCCACGAACGCGTTCAGCTCCGCCTCGTAGGCCGGCCCGAACCGCTCCAGGAACCCCGACCACGGCTTGTCCGCCGCGGGCGGCCCGGTCGGCTCGGTGGACGCGATCGGCGTACGGTCGTCCAGGCCGACCACGATCTGGTCGCGCTCCCCGGCCAGTTCCATGCGCACGTCGTACCCGGCGCCGTTCAGCCGGGTCGCCGTGGCCGTGGCGAGCGTGCCGTCGTCCAGCGTGAGCACCACCGCGGCCGTGTCCACGTCGCCGGCCTCACGGAACATCGCGGGCCCGGCGTCCGACCCGGCCGCGTAGACGACGCCGACCTCGTGCCCGGTCACCCAGCGCAGCGCGTCGAAGTCGTGGATCAGCGTGTCCCGGTACAGCCCGCCGGACAGCCCCAGCCACGCGGCCGGCGGCGGCTCCTGGTCGCTGGTCAGCGCCCGCACGGTGTGCAGCCGCCCGAGGCGGCCGGAGCGCACCGCCTCGCGCGCGCCCACGTACCCCGCGTCGAAGCGGCGCTGGAAGCCCATCTGCAACACCGTGCCGGCCGTCTCCACCTCGCCGATCGCATGCAAGGTGCCCGGCAGATCGAGGGCGATGGGCTTCTCGCAGAACACCGGGAGCCCCGACCGTGCTGCCCGACCGATCAGTTCGGCGTGGGCCGACGTGGCGGTCGTGATCACCACCGCGTCCACGCCCCACTTGAAGATCTCGTCCACACCGGGCGCCGCCGTCTCGCCGAGCCGCTGGGCCAGCGTCTGGGCACGCGAGGAATCCGCGTCCGTGAGGATCAACGAGCCGACGTCGCGATGACGGCTGAGCGTGTTGGCGTGGATCGTGCCGATGCGGCCCGTACCGATGACCCCGATGCGCATGGAAACAAAGTGCGGGTTCGGTGTGGACGCTGTCAATGCAAATGTCCGGACAATCGAACTACACGACTTCCCGTCAACAACGCGTAGAGCTACAGTCGGGCCGTGCCGAAACCAGAAGTGGACCCGACCGTGGAACTCGAGCTCAGCGTGGACCGGAGCAGTCCGGTGCCCTTGTACTTCCAGCTGTCCCAGCAGCTCGAGGCCGCGATCGAGCACGGAGCGCTCACCCCCGGCAGTCTCCTGGGCAACGAGATCGAGCTCGCCGCACGCCTCGGCCTGTCCCGTCCCACCGTCCGCCAGGCCATCCAGTCGCTCGTCGACAAGGGCCTGCTGGTGCGCCGCCGGGGCGTCGGAACCCAGGTCGTGCACAGCCAGGTCAAGCGCCCGCTGGAGCTCAGCAGCCTCTACGACGACCTGGAGTCCGCCGGCCAGCGCCCGGCGACCAGGGTCCTCGTCAACACCGTGATCCCGGCGTCCGCCGAGGTCGCCGCCGCACTCGGGGTCGCCGAGGACAGCGACGTCCACCGGGTCGAGCGGCTGCGCCTCGCGCACGGCGAGCCGATGGCCCACCTGTGCAACTTCCTGCCGCCCGGCCTGATCGACCTGGACACCGCGCAGCTGGAGGCCACCGGCCTGTACCGCCTGATGCGCGCCGCCGGCATCACCCTGCACAGCGCCCGCCAGACGATCGGCGCCCGCGCGGCCACGGCCGCCGAGGCCGAACGCCTCGCCGAGCAGGAGGGCGCCCCGCTGCTCACCATGCAGAGGGTGACGTTCGACGACACCGGCCGGGCGGTCGAGTACGGGACTCATACGTATCGCCCGACGCGCTACTCCTTCGAGTTCCAGTTGCTCGTCCGGTCATGAGCACGCATCCCTGCGCGCCCGGGGTGTGCGCGGAAGACCGTTCGGTACGAGCGCGAAAGACCGTTCGGTACGTAGCAATGTCAGGACAATGAGACCGGCCTGAATCGCGGCGCGCCTCAGGGGTGCGGGAACCCCGCGTGGCCGTTCACGCATCACCCATGGCCGGCGTATGGCATGGACCACCCCGTCGTCACCCCTCACGGCATCCACCCCGACGGTGAGGCAGAATCGGGCCTGATGAGCACCTACCGCGACCTCACCGCCCCCATCGGCTCCCGCCGAGCCCCCGTGCTCCGAACGGTCGGCCCCCGGGAACGCCGGTCACACCTGTCGGCGCCCAGAGTCCCCACCGTGGGCATCGACATCGGCGGCACCAAGGTGATGGCGGGCGTCGTGGACGCCGACGGCAACATCCTGGAGAAGCTCCGTACGGAGACCCCGGACAAGTCCAAGAGCCCGAAGGTCGTCGAGGACACCATCGTGGAACTGGTCCTGGACCTGTCCGACCGGCACGACGTGCACGCCGTCGGCATCGGCGCGGCCGGCTGGGTCGACGCCGACCGCAACCGGGTGCTCTTCGCACCGCACCTGTCCTGGCGCAACGAGCCCCTCAGAGACCGCCTCGCCGGCCGGCTCGCCGTGCCCGTCCTGGTCGACAATGACGCCAATGCCGCCGCCTGGGCCGAGTGGCGCTTCGGCGCCGGGCGCGGCGAGGACCACCTCGTCATGATCACGCTGGGCACCGGCATCGGCGGCGCGATCCTGGAGGACGGCCAGGTCAAGCGGGGCAAGTACGGCGTCGCCGGTGAGTTCGGCCATATGCAGGTCGTGCCCGGCGGTCACCGCTGCCCGTGCGGCAACCGCGGCTGCTGGGAGCAGTACAGCTCGGGCAACGCGCTGGTCAGGGAGGCCCGGGAACTGGCCGCCGCCGACTCGCCGGTCGCCTACGGGATCATCGAGCACGTCAAGGGCAGCATCGGCGACATCACCGGCCCGATCATCACGGAGCTCGCGCGCGAAGGCGACGCCATGTGCATCGAGCTGCTCCAGGACATCGGCCAGTGGCTCGGTGTCGGCATCGCCAACCTGGCGGCCGCCCTGGACCCGTCCTGCTTCGTCATCGGCGGCGGCGTGTCGGCCGCCGACGACCTGCTGATCGTCCCCGCGAGGGACGCCTTCAAGCGGCACCTCACCGGCCGCGGCTACCGGCCCGAGGCCCGGATCACCCGGGCCCAGCTCGGCCCCGAGGCCGGCATGGTCGGCGCCGCCGACCTGGCCCGCCTGGTCGCCCGCCGCTTCCGCCGCGCCAACCGGCGCCGGGTCGAGCGCTACGAGCGCTACGCCAGGTTCGCCGAGGCCCGCCGATCGACGCAGGGGTCGGCGTGACCGTGTCCGTACCCCGCCAGGCCGACTCCCCGGACGAGCCGCAGCAGCCCGCCGAGGACCGTCGCCACATGATCCGCCGCAGGGCGCTCACCCTGCTCATCATCGTGCTACTCATCGGCGTACCCGCCGGGTACCTGGTGATCTCCGCCAACCAGAGCCGCGACAGCGGCAAGGACAAGGAGGCCAAGTACTCCGCGACCGGCCTCACCGAAGGCTGGCCGTCGAGGGTGCAGCGCCGGCTCTACCAGATCCCGATCCCGGTTCCGTCGTACAAGGTCGCGTACTACGAGACCAACAACTGGAAGACCAGCCGTCTCTACGTCCAGTTCGAGACCACGCCCGCGGGCCTGGACGGCTACCTGAAGTCCATGGGTCTCGACCGGGACGACCTGGAGGTCGACGACATCGCCATCGGCTCCCGCGACCAGAAGATCACCGGCTGGGAGTTCACGGGCCCCGGACCCTGGTACGGCGTCGTCCACGAACAGAAGAACCCGGCGCCGACGCATGACGTGATCGTGAACATGTCCATCCCGGACAAGCCGTTCGTGTACGTCGTCTCGCGCACGGTTCCATGACGGCACCCTGACGACACCGCGCCGCACCGGGCCCGGACCGGTCGCCGGGGCCGATTGTCAGACCCCGCCCGTAGAGTCGAAGACGATTGATCCGACTCAGGGGCGGGAGGTGGCAGGACGTATGAGTGACATGGCGGCGGTGACCGAGCGTGCGGGAGAGTCCGTCCCCGTCCGACTGGCCGCCGTCTTCCTGCCCGCGCCCCTCCCGCGCGAGGGGCGGATGGCGTTCTGGGACCCCGAGGGCGGCCCGCTGCCCGCCGAGGACACGGAGCTCACCGTCGTACGCCGCCATGGCGCCGGAGTCCGCCGCAGGGCCACCCCCGCGCTGTCCCTGCCGATCGGCGAGGCCCTCCCGCTGCTCGTACGGGCCCGCCGCGACCCCGCCGCCCACCCCGCCACCGCCTGCTGGGGCGCCGCGGCGTTGCACGCCCTGCGGCTCACCGCGCGCGGCCGGCTGCTGCCCGGTCTCACCCCCACCGGCCACGACGCCTGGCGCGCCGGGCCTCTCGACCCGGACGACATCGCCCACCTGCGCGCGGTCGCCGCCGCCCTGCCGTACGAGGGCCACGCGGTGCCCCTGACCGGCCCGGGGCCGCTGCGGCTGCCCGAACCCGAGGCGCTGATGCGGTCCTTCCTGGACGCCGTCGCGGACACCCTGCCCCGCACCCCCGCCGCGCCGCACACCTCGGGGAAGGCCTTCGCCGCCCGCGCGGGCGTGCCCCTGCCGGGCGCCCACGACTGGGCGGCCGAGGTCGCCGCCGGCATGGACGCGGGCGTACGCATCTCACTGCGCCTCGACCTGTCGGCGTACGACCTCTTCGACGACGACGGGGACGGCGCACGCAGCGCCGGCGCGGCGATCGTCCAGGTGCACAGCCTCGCCGACCCCACCCTGGTGGCCGACGCCGCCGCCCTGTGGTCCGGCGAGGCGGACGCGGCCTTCGGGCCGCGCGCGCGTGTCGACGCGGCGCTGGCAGTCCGGCGCGCGGCGCGGGTGTGGCCGCCGCTCGAGAGGCTGTCCGAGCAGGACGTGCCCGACGTACTGGCCCTTGCCGACGAGGAGTTGGGTGACCTGCTCGGCATCGCGGCGACCCGGCTCGCGGCGGCCGGGGTCGCGGTGCACTGGCCGCGAGACCTGGCACACGACCTGAGCGCGGCGGCGGTGGTACGACCCGCGCCGGGCTCGGCGACCGACGGCACCGGCTTCTTCGAGAGCGAGGAACTCCTCCAGTTCCGCTGGCAGTTGGCGATCGGCGGCGACCCGCTCTCCGATTCGGAGATGGACACGCTCGCCGAGGCGCACCGCCCGGTAGTCCGGCTCCGGGACCGCTGGGTGCTGGTCGACCCGGCCCTCGTCCGCAAGGCCCGCAAACGAGAACTGGGCCTGCTGGACCCGGTCGACGCGCTCTCCGTCGCCCTGTCCGGCAGCGCGGAGGTCGACGGCGAGACGGTCGAGGCGGTACCCGTCGGCGCCCTGGCCGCCCTGCGTGACCGGCTGACGGCCGGCGTCCGTCCGGCGCAACCGCCGCCGGGCCTGCGGGCGACGCTGCGGGACTACCAACTCCGGGGCCTGGCCTGGCTGGACCTGATGACGTCGCTCGGCCTCGGAGGCTGCCTCGCGGACGACATGGGGCTCGGCAAGACGATCACAGTCATCGCCCTGCACCTCAAGCGCGCCCGGACGGCGCCGACCCTGGTGGTCTGCCCGGCGTCGCTGCTCGGCAACTGGCAGCGGGAGATCACCCGCTTCGCGCCCGGCGTCCCCGTCCGCCGCTTCCACGGCCCGGAGCGCACCCTGGACGACCTGGCCGGCGGCTTCGTCCTGACCACGTACGGCACCATGCGCTCGACGGCACCGACACTCGCCCGGCACACGTGGGGCATGGTCGTCGCCGACGAGGCCCAGCACATCAAGAACCCGTACTCCGCGACGGCGAAGGCCCTGCGCACCATCCCGACGCCCGCGCGCGTGGCGCTCACCGGCACCCCGGTGGAGAACAACCTCTCCGAACTCTGGGCCCTGCTCGACTGGACCACACCGGGTCTGCTCGGCCCGCTGAAGTCCTTCCGTGCCCGCCACGCGCGCGCGGTGGAGACCGGCGAGGACGACGAGGCGGTGGAGCGCCTGGCCCGCCTGGTCCGGCCCTTCCTGCTGCGCCGCAAGAAGTCCGACCCCGGCATCGTCCCCGAGCTGCCGCCCAAGACGGAGACCGACCACCCGGTGCCGCTCACCCGGGAACAGGCGGCGCTGTACGAGGCGGTGGTGCGTGAGTCGATGTACGCCATCGAAACGGCGGAGGGCATCGCGCGCAGGGGCCTGGTGCTGAGCCTGCTGACCTCGTTGAAGCAGATCTGCGACCACCCCGCGCTGTATCTGAAGGATGACGACGCCCGTACCGACCGACTGGCGGCTCGTTCGGGCAAGTTGACCCTGCTGGACGAGTTGCTGGACACGCTCCTCGCCGAGGACGGCTCGGCGCTGGTCTTCACGCAGTATGTGGGCATGGCCCGCCTGATCGCCTCCCACCTGGCCGCCCGCGCCGTCCCGGTGGACCTGCTCCACGGCGGCACGCCGGTCCCGGAGCGCGAGCGCATGGTGGACCGCTTCCAGAGCGGGGCGACCCCGGTCCTGGTCCTCTCCCTCAAGGCGGCGGGAACGGGCCTGAATCTGACCCGCGCGGGCCATGTCGTCCACTTCGACCGCTGGTGGAATCCTGCCGTGGAGGAACAGGCCACCGACCGCGCCTACCGCATCGGCCAGACCCAGCCCGTCCAGGTCCACCGCCTCATCACCGAGGGCACCGTCGAGGACCGCATCGCCGAGATGCTCGCGTCCAAGCGCGCCCTGGCCGACGCCATCCTCGGCACCGGCGAAGCGGGCCTCACGGAACTGACGGACCGTGAGCTCTCGGACCTCGTCTCGCTGCGGAGGGAGTCATGACGCACGCGAAGGGGAGGGGCAGTTCGGGGGGCGAGCCGGGTTACGCCGGTTGCGCAGACGCGGCGCGCCCGGACGAGGCCGATGTGACCAGGAGCGGGCCCGCTGAAGAGCGGGAGACGGAGGTGGGCCCAGACCGGGAGACGACGGACGGGGAGCAGGGGCCGCAGGCCGAGTCCGAGTCCGAGATCGCGGTCGCGCCGGAGGCATCGCCAGGGTCGGAAGCGGAAGCGGAAGCGGAAGCGAAGGCGGAGGAGGAGGCGGAGGAGGCCGGTCCGGATCGGGCGACCCGTCGGGACCGCCCTGCCGATGCCGCGCGTCGGGCGCTTCGGGCTGCGCGGGAGGGACGTGCGGCACAGGAGGACCCCGCCGAGGCCACCGAGGGAAGGGAGAGCGGGGCGCGCAGGAAGAGCGGAGAGGGCCGGGGCTCGGCTGGGGCGGAGCAGGAGGCTGTCGGCGAGGGTTCGGCGCCGGTCACCAGTGAGCGCCATGAGACGCGTCCGGGTGACGCGGCTCGGGAGGCGCTTCGGCGCGCGGTCGCCGGCAGCGGTCTGTCGGGGGCGGGAGCTGAACGGTCAGATGCTCGGGGCCGGGTGCACGGTGCGGAGGCTGAACGGTTCGATGCGCGGGGTGGCTCGTCGGGTGCGGAGGCTGAACTGTCCAATGCTCGGGGTCGCCTGCGCAATGCGGAGACCGAACGGACCGACGCCGACGGCCTGTCCAGTACGGGAGCGGAACGCCCCGGCACCGAGGGCGGGTGCGTGGCACCGGCAACCGACTCAACCGACTCAACCGATCCGGCGGCGGACTCCCGCTCCGGTCGTCGGCCAGGTGCGCGCCCTGCCGATGCCGCGCGGGAGGCGTTGCGGGCCGCGTTGGGGGAGAGGCGGGCGGCCCAGGCGGGGCCCGAAGGCGGGGATGGTGAACGCAAGGAGCGAGGTCGGCGGCGACCGGCGGCCACGGACGCACGGAGCCGCCGAGGACCCGTTGCCGGCGGAGGGGTTTCCGGCCACCGTGCCCGTGATCTGAGGGAGTTCCTCGCAGGCGCGTTCCGAATGCCGCCCATGGACGAGCCGTCGGACGCGGACGCCCCGGCGATGCCCGACTCCGCCACACCGCAAGCCCAGGCACCCACCGCCCCGGCCACTCCGACGGCACTCCCCGACAGCAATGCCTCTGACTCCCCTTCGCCTGCCACCCCGCCGGCTCCGACCACCCCCATCACCCCAACAACTCCCACCGCCCCCGCCGCCCCCCAAGTCCCCCGCTCCATGGCGGCCCCCGGCCGGGACGGTGAGCACCGGCGTACCTTCCCCGCGTTCGCGCCCCGTGTGCCGGAGGACGCGCGGTTCGCCGAGACCTGGTGGGGCAACGCGTGGGTGGCCGCGTTGGAGGAGGGGGCCCTCGACACCGCCCGGCTGGCCCGCGGACGTGGCTACGCACAGCAGGGCCATGTCGACGCCATCACGGTGACCCCGGGGCTTGTGCTCGCGTATGTGCGGGGCAGCCGACCCCGGCCGTACCGCGTGCAGGTGCGGCTGCGGACGCTGGATGACGACGACTGGGGGCGGTTCCTGGACGCCGCGGCAGACCGGCCGGGGCACATCGCCGCGCTGCTCGACAAGGAGATGCCCCAGTCCCTCGCCGACTGCGGCGTCCGCCTCCTGCCCGGCCCGGGTGACCTCGACCCCCGGTGCAGTTGCCCCGACCGCGGTCACCCCTGCAAGCACGCCGCCGCCCTCTGCTACCAGACGGCACGGTTGCTGGACGCCGACCCGTTCGTCCTGCTCCTGCTGCGCGGACGCGGCGAACGCGAGCTGCTGGACGCCCTGTCCCGTCGCAGCGCCGCCCGCGCGGCCCGCGCCGCGCAGGACAAGGAACCGGCCCCCCTGCCCGGCGTGCTCGCCGTCGACGCCCTCGCCTCCGACCGTCGACTCCCGCCTCTGCCGCCGCCGTTGCCCGTTCCCTCGCACCCCGAGCAGCCCCCCGCCTACCCGGCGGCACCGGGCGGCCCGGACCCCTTCGCGCTGGACCAGTTGGCGACCGACGCCGCCGTCCGCGCGCATGCCCTGCTCAGCACCGGCCGCGATCCGGTGGGCGACCTGACCCTGTGGCAGGACGCGGTCCGGCTCGCCGCCGCCCGCCCCGGTGCCGGACTCACCGCCACCACCCGCGCCCTGTACGCCTCCCTCGCCTCCGCCGCCGAGCGCACCCCCGCCGAACTGGCCCGCGCGGTGGCCGCCTGGCGCCAGGGCGGACTCGAAGGTCTCAGCGTGCTCGAAGAGCCCTGGGATCCACCGGCCGGCCGCTTCGACCGGGCCCGTCCCCTGCTCCTCGCCGCCGACCTCCCGGCCTTCAGGCCCTGGCGGAACCGCCTCACCCACCCTCGTGGTCAGGTCCAACTACGCCTGGGCCGCGACGGCCTCTGGTACCCGTACGAATCCGAACCGGGCCACGACGACTGGTGGCCCAGAGGCACCCCCGACCTCGACCCGGTCGGCGCCCTCACGGGTCTGGGCGCCTCGCCGGAGGGCTGACGGGCCGGCGCGGGCCCTGCTCGACCGCCTTCGGGCTGCGCCCGTCGGCTGCCCAGGGCGGTCGCCTCATGAACCACTACACTGCGGCGATGCCGCCGGCGCCGACGCAACTGGCGTACGGCCACGGCACGCAGCAGGCTGCGGCACGACAACTGGTCGAAAGCGAACGGGGACAGAGATGGCAACGGGGGGATGGGGCGCGAGCCCGGGGCAAACGGGCGGCGACGGGCAGCCGGGTGGACAGGGCTGGGGCGGCGGCCCCGCCGGACCGCCGGCCAACAACCCATATGGGCCTGCGCCGACAGGCGGCGCTTACGGCCGGCCGGGTCCGGGCCCGTACCCCGGGCCGAATCCGAATCCGTATCCCGGGCCGAACACGCATCCGGGGGCCGACGCCTATCCGCAACCGGGCCCTTACCCGTACGGCCCGCAGAGCCCGGCGCCCGCGCCCGTTCGCGCGCCGCGCCGCCGCAGCCGCCTCTGGTACTTCTCCGTTTTCTTCCTGGCCGCCGCCATCATCCGCTCCGCGCACCGCGTCGCCACCCGGCTCTTCGTCCAGGAGGGCGACGGCCGGATCGAGGACCGCGCCGTCGACCGCGTCCAGGTGGCCCGCACCGTGCTCGGCGCCGCCGCCACCCTGGCCCTGATCCTGGTCTACGGCGTGGAGGCGGACCGCTGGGAGAACGCGGCGGCCGACGGCATCGGCAACCTGATCATCGCCCCGGTCCTGCTGATCTGCACCGGACCCCTGGTGATCCTCGGGTTCATCCACTACGCGCCCGCGCATCAGCGACCGCACTTGCGTTCCCGGCTCCGAGCCCCGCTCAAGGCGGTCGGCTGGTATCTGCTGACGGTGCTGGTCATCGGCGGTGTCCTGTACGGAACGGCCCTGATGGGAATCGATGACCGCAAGGACTGGGTGGCCATCGTGGTCGTGCTGGTGGCGACGGCCGTCATCCTGTGGGGATTTCCCTTCTTCTTCCTGGCCTCGCTGTACTCCGCCCGGAGTGCCTTCAACACGGCTCATGTCCATCCGATGCTCCCGCCCGTGGTCACGATGGTGCTGGTGTGGGTGCTCGCGGTCTTCAACCTGGCCTACAGCGGTATGTCCGGAGGGCCCGCCGGCGGTCCAGTTCTGTTCCCTGCTGGGCGGACCGGTGTCGGTGACCGCTGTTTCGCTGTGGGAGATGCGGCGGATGCGGACCCGCTTCGGGGTCACCGTCCGCGGCTGAGCCGCGGGCGCCTGCCGTGAAGGGGTGTGAGAGTTCCCCGTCGATCCGCGGGAGCCAGGTGTGAGGACTCGGGCCCAGAGACCGGGCGGTCCGGGAAGGCGGTCAGCGTGGAGCGGTGACCCGGGGAGTCGACGCAGTCGGTGATAGGCGCGTGAGAGCGGTGTGCGACGAGAAGCCACGCGGGTGCGGCCTCGCGGGCTTCCGAACAGGTGGGTTACAACGCCGGCACGCGCGCCGCTGCACTCGGCTGTCCGTGCACAGGCTGGCCCCCGCTGCGGCAGGCCCAGGGGAAGCAGCGGTCGACCACCCCGTCATCCAGCTGCTGCGCAGCGGGCCGGGCGGCCCGATTCCTGTCGGCGGCGGTCGATGCGGCGGCAGTGACATGGTCGATCGGGGCCTGGGCAGACGGTTCCCGGCAGCGGCGCAGGAATTCTGCCCGAGCAGCCGACCAGCCGCACGGCGGCACGCTCCGGTGCGACATACTCTCCCGATGAGTTCACGCACTTCCCCGCTCGGCCGGCAGGTCACGATACGGAGGGCCGTTGCGCGGGATGCCAAGCGGCTCACGAGGCTCGTGCGTGGCTCAGGCGCCTACGAGGGTAAGTACGCATCCGCAGTCGCGGGCTACCGGGTCGGTCCTGATTACATTGAGGCCCATCGCGCCTTTGTGGCCGTCGGCCCCGACGAGCATGGAGACCGTGTCCTCGGGTTCTACTCGCTCGTCCTTGCTCCACCGGAGCTCGACCTGCTCTTCGTTGCCGACGACGTGCAAGGACGGGGTATTGGACGGCTGCTCGTGGCGCACATGCAGTCCGAGGCCCGTGCCGCCGGGATCGACCGTGTCATGGTCGTGTCGCATCTTCTCGCCGAGGACTTCTACCACCGTGTTGGCGCGGTGCGGACCGGGACCGCGTTCGCGAACCCGCCCGCCGTGCCGTGGGACCGTCCCGAATTCGAGTTTCGCATTCCTTCGGGATGAAGCGGTGTGACGGGTGGTGACCTCGCCCAGTGACGCGAGCATCAGCTGATGGTCCGGGAACTCCTCGGGCAGTAAACGGCAATGCCGGTCCTCCCCGGTCGGCCACGGGAGCCAGATCCCGTGCTCGATGCGCGGCTCGACAGCTCCCCCGCGGGGTGGGGCCCTTCCCCAAGGGGAACGGTTGTTCCAGGCCGACCCGCTGCCAGCACCCACACACAGGGGCAATCGGTATCAGCGGCGTGAGGTTATGCCGTGTTAGTCTCACGCGTTTGCGTGGTCGTCGCGGTGGGCGATTCTGTCTGTTCCGTTCGACTTGTGCGTGAGCTGTTCAAACCTGCCGGGCCTTCCTCGGTACGTTCCCTTGCGGAAGGCTGTTTCATGAAGCATCCCCATGACTCCGGCATCACTCACGGCGCTCCCGCCCAGCCTGGGACAACGACCCCGGCGCTGCTCCCGGCCGTCACCTTCGCCGGTCTGGAACTGCCGACGGAGGTGCTGCGGACACTGAGCGAACTCGGGGTGCGCGAACCCTTTCCGATCCAGGCAGCCACCCTGCCCGATGCCCTCCAGGGGCGCGACATCCTGGGACGCGGGCGCACCGGATCAGGCAAGACGCTCGCCTTCGGCCTGCCGCTGCTCGCACGGACGGCCGGGCGGCGCGCGGAACCGAAGCAGCCCCTTGCTCTGATCCTCGTGCCTACCCGGGAGCTGGCCCAACAGGTCACCCAGGCGCTGGCGCCGTACGCCGAGGCACTGCGGCTGCGGATCGCCGCGGTCGTCGGCGGAACGCCGATCGGTCGGCAGGTCGCCGCGCTCCGCCAGGGAGCCGAAGTGGTCGTCGCCACCCCTGGACGCCTGCACGACCTGATCGAGCGCAACGCCTGCCGCCTGGGACGGGTGAGAATCACCGTGCTGGACGAAGCCGACCAGATGTGCGACTTGGGATTCCTGCCGCAGGTTGCCGACGTGCTCGACCAGGTGTACCCCGACGGCCAGCGGATGCTTTTCTCGGCCACTCTCGATCGCGACGTCGATCAACTGGTCCGCCGCTACCTCCACGACCCCATCGTCCACTCGGTCGACCCGGCCGCGGGCACAGTCACGACGATGGAGCACCACGTTCTGGTCGTCCACGGCCCTGACCGCTACGCCGTCATCACGGAAATCGCCGCCCGCGACGGCCGCGTACTGCTGTTCCTCGACACCAAGCACGCCGTCGACCAGCTCACCCGGCATCTGCGGGCCAGCGGGGTGCACGCCGGGGCCCTGCACAGCGGCAAGTCCCAGCCACAGCGCACACGGACCCTGGCGCAGTTCAAGTCCAGCCAGATCACCGTTCTGGTGGCGACCAATGTCGCGGCCCGTGGCCTGCACGTCGACGACCTCGATCTCGTGGTCAACGTCGACCCGCCCACCGATGCCAAGGACTATGTGCACCGGGCGGGCCGCACCGCCCGCGCCGGTGAGTCCGGCAGCGTGGTCACGCTCGTGCTGGCGGGCCAGCGCCGTGAGACGAGCCGCATGATGGCCGGGGCCGGCATCGAGCCGACCGTCACCAGGGTGCGCTCGGGCGAGGCGGAGCTGAGCCGGATCACCGGCGCCAAGACTCCCTCCGGGATCCCGCTCGACGGCGAGCCCGCCGTCCCCCGACCCAAGAACACCAACGCTCCCTTCCGCGGCCTCGGCACCAGCAAGGGCACCTCCCGCGGCGCCGGCGGCAAGTCCCGAAAGGCGGGCGAGGCCCGCAAGCTCGCCGAGGCCCGCAGGGCCGCCCTCGTGCGTCGCAACGGCTGAGAGTCGTTGCGCTGGGAGCCTGGTCACGGGATCGACAACCCTCGGCCCGGCCCGAAGCCGTCCTGTGTGCCTCACCTACGAAGTCAACGCCTTTGGCCGCGAGAGGGATGCCCGCCGAAACGAAGCAGGATGATGTTGCCGGCGCCTCGAACTGCGCCCAGCATGACAAGCTGTGCTTGCCCACCCCCCCCGAATCCCGGAGGTCACCATGACCGCAGAGCCCGTATCTACGGAAGGTTCGGAGCCGGCTGCCCCCGAGACGTCCCCTCTGGAGCCGGACAGCGACGGCAACTACGACCTCAAGCGCAAGTTCCGCGAAGCCCTGGCGCGCAAGCGTGGTGCGCAGGCGGATGCCGCTGATGTTGCCGCCAAGTCCGATGCATCGAAGGTGCGTTCGGCGCACGGCCCGGCTGCGAGCCAGCGGTCGTTCAGGCGCAAGAGCGGCGGCTGAGTCGATGAGTCCCGCGATCTGACCGCTGCACCGGCACTCGCCGTCGATTCACGCATCCGGTGCTGTGGCCCGCGACGTGCGCATGCCCGTGCGCGCGTCGCGGGCGGGGCGTAGCCGGAGTGCTCGCCTGGGGGAATGGCCCAGATGCGGACATTCGTTCCCCCCCTGCTGCGGCTGAACGACGCACAGACGGTCGCATTCCGAGCAGCGGTCGCCGTCGTGCCCAGCCACGACGTGCAGCTGCCGACCTGCCCCGAGTGGACGCTGTCCGATCTGGTGCAACATCTGAGCGGGGTGCATGGCCGCCATGTCACCTGTTCCTCCCGTGGCTGCGACCGCGAGTTTGCGCAGGCGGCCCTGGAGCGCGGCGGCAGGGCCGTCGCCCGCAACACCGACTCCCTCGCGGACCGGCCGGCCGCTCACGGCGAGGCGATCCGCCTCGTCGAGCCCGGCGGCTTCGCCACCGTCCGGTCCGGTCATGCCCGACCTCGAGGCTCCCGGCGCAGCCACCGGTGCCGCGGACGTGCTGCCGGGCCGCGGCTCAGGCGTCGATGATGACGGGGATGATGAGGGGCTTGCGGCGGTGGGTGCGGAACGCCCAGTTCGCCACGGCGCGGGCGACAAGTTGTTCGAGTTGGCGGGCGTCCCCGACGCCTTCCTCAGCTGCGGTGGCCAGGGTCTTCTCGATGACGGGGATGACCGGCTCGAAGGTGGCGTCGTCGTGGACGAATCCCCGGGCCAGGAAGTCGGGGGCCTCGGCGAGGGCGCCGGTGTCCGCGTCGACGATCGCCACCACCGTGACCACGCCTTCGGCGGCGAGGGTGAGGCGGTCCTTGAGGGACGCTTCGGTCGCGCCGCCGACCTCCATGCCGTCCACGTAGACGTTGCCGGCGGGGACCTTGCCGGTGATGGATGCGCGCCCGTCGACCAGGTCGACGACGACGCCGTCCTCGGCGATGACGACCCGGTCGGGGTCGACACCGGTACGGATGGCGAGGTCGCCGTTGGCCCGCAGGTGGCGCCATTCGCCGTGCACGGGCATGACGTTGCGGGGCTTGACGATGTTGTAGCAGTAGACGAGTTCGCCGGCGCTGGCGTGTCCGGAGACGTGCACCTTGGCGTTGCCCTTGTGGACCACGTGGGCGCCCCACCGGGTGAGTCCGTTGATCACCCGGTAGATGGCGTTCTCGTTGCCGGGGATGAGGGAGCTGGCGAGCAGGACGGTGTCGTCCTTGCCGATGCGGATCATGTGGTCGCGGTTGGCCATCCGTGACAGCGCGGCCATCGGTTCGCCCTGGGAGCCGGTGCACACCAGAGCGATCTTGTGATCCGGAAGCTTCTCCAACTCCTTCGTGCTCACGACCAGACCGGAGGGGACCTTCAGATAGCCCAGGTCACGGGCGATGCCCATGTTGCGGACCATCGACCGGCCGACGAAGGCGACCTTACGGCCGTGCTGGTGGGCGGCGTCCAGGACCTGCTGGATGCGGTGCACATGGCTGGCGAAGCTGGAGACGATGACCCGGCGCGGCGCGGTGCGCATCACCTGCTCGATCGCCGGGTTCAGCTCTCGCTCGGAGGTGGTGAAGCCGGGTACTTCGGCGTTGGTGGAGTCGGTGAGGAACAGGTCCACGCCCTCCTCGCCGAGGCGGGCGAAGGCGCGCAGATCGGTGATGCGGTCGTCGAGAGGGAACTGGTCCATCTTGAAGTCGCCGGTGTGCAGCACCATCCCGGCCCGGGTGCGGATCGCGACCGCGAGGCTGTCGGGGATGGAGTGGTTGACCGCCACGAACTCGCAGTCGAAGGGCCCCAAGCCACGCCGGTCGCCCTCCCGCACCCGCACCGTGCGCGGCCGGATGCCGTGTTCCTTGAGCTTGGCCTCCAGGAACGCCAGCGTCAGCTTGGAGCCGACGACGGGAATGTCGGACCGCTCGCGCAGCAGGTACGGCACGCCGCCGATGTGGTCCTCGTGGCCGTGGGTGAGGACCACGGCGACGATGTCGTCCAGCCGGTCGCGGATGGAGGTGAAGTCCGGCAGGATCACGTCCACGCCGGGCTGGGTCTCCTCGGGGAACAGTACGCCGCAGTCCACGATGAGCAGCTTGCCCGCGTGCTCGAAGACGGTCATGTTGCGGCCGATCTCACCCAGGCCGCCCAGGGCGATGACCCGCAGCCCTCCTTCAGGAAGGGGCGGGGCGGCTTTCAGTTCGGGGTGCGGATGACTCATACCCTGACGGTACCCGGAGAGCGGGACAGGGTGATCCATTGCCTGTGCGATCTCCTTTTCCCGACGGAGCGGGGCACCCGCAGCGTGCCTCGGCACGATCGGATCACGGCGGCTACCGGGGACAGGGAGCGGTGACAGCGGTTGCGCCGGGATCGATGGTTCAGACCGCCCGAGCGGGCCGGTGCCATCCGCCCAGCACGTCGCCACGCACCAGGCCAACCACCATGACGGCCGGACAGCACAGCACCTCCTCCAGCACGGACCCTCCCGTTCGGGCCGAGGTCGTCCTGGGCGTGGACACGCACGGCGAGGTCCATGTCGCCTCCGTGGTATCCCCGCTGGGGAAGGTTCTGGGCACCGAGTCCTTTCCGGCGACGGCGGCCGGGCTACCGGCGGCTGCTCGTGTGGGTCCGCAAGCGGGGGACGGTGCGCCGGGCCGGTGTGGAGGGCACCGGCACCTTCGGCGCGGGCCTGTCCCGCTACCTGCTGGCGCAGCAGGTAGCGGTATACGAGGTGAAGCGGCCCAACCGCTCGGCTCGCCGGCTGCTGGGGAAGTCGGACCCGCTCGATGCGCAGGCCGCCGCGCGGGCCGTGCTCAGTGGCCGCGCCCGGGCCAAGTCCGGTGACGGTCCGGTGCACAGCGCCCGGATCCCCAAGCCGGCCAAGGACTCCGCGGTCAAGGCCCGCACCCAGGCGATCAGCCGGCTCAAAGCCGTCCTGGTCATCGCCGCTCCCGCCCTGCGGGAACGACCGTCCAGCCTGGGCAACCGCGAGCTGTTCCGCGCCTGCGCACGCCTCGGGCCAGGCGACGGCGAGGACGACGAGGACGCGGTGGCCCAGGCAGTTCATCGGTGGGAGTGAGGGTTTTCCCGAGCCTTCCGAGTCCTGCGTTAGGGTGATGGGCGCCCATGGTGGGCACCGGGGTCACGCGGGAAGGGCGGGCGATCTGATGCACGCCGTATGCGGATCTCACGACGGCGAGGCCGCGGCGGACCGTCATGTGGCGGTGGAGTACTCCAGCGACGACGAGTGGGCCGCTCACCTCGTGCCCTTCGTATGCGCGGGCTTCGACAGGGGCGAGCAGGTGCAGTACTTCGCGGACGCCACCGATCCCCGCCTCGTCATGCGTACGCTTGCCGAGCGTGGCGTCGACGCCGACACCGCGGTCCGGCGCGGACAGCTCGTGGTGACCACCGCCGACGAGACCTACCTGGCCGGGGCCCGTTTCGACCCGGACGCCATGATCGGTCTGTGGGGCCGCGCAGTCGAGACCGCCCTCGGTCAGGGGTACGGCAACCTGCGGGTGATCGGTGAGATGTCCTGGGGCGCCCGGCACATAACCGGTGCGGAGCGCCTGCTGGAGTACGAGCTGCGCATCCACCACGAGGTCTTCGAGCAGTTGCCGCTGACGGCCTGGTGTTTCTACGATCGCCGCCTGCTGGCGCCCGAGGCCCTCGACGTGCTGGTGAGCGCCCACCTGACGCGGGCGGGCGCAGCACCTCGTCCTGACGCCCGGCCCGGCCTCTCGGTCGCGCCTCTGGCCGATCGGCCCGGCTTCCGACTGTCCGGATCGGCGGGCTACGAGAGCCGCCGCGTGGCCGCCTCGGCGTCAGCCGCTCTCGCCGCGTCGACGGCGAAGGACATCACCCTGGACCTGTCCTCCCTCGACCACATCGACGTCGCCGCACTGGCCGACATCGCCCACGCCGCGGGGCGACGCCCCTCCGGGACACCGCTGCGGCTCGTCGGGGCGCCGCCCGCGCTTCGCCGCATTCTGGAGCTCTTCCCCGAGCTCGGGGCCGGCCTGCAGGAGGTCGGCCGGTGACGACGTACACACCGACGCCGGCGGCGAGCCGGGTCGATCCCTTCTTCCACCACCCCGCCCTCTTCTACACCACGGAGACGGACTACTTGCAAGGCGTGGGCGAGTTCATCCGGGCGGAGGCGACCGGCGGACGCCCCGTTCTGGTCGCTGTTCCCGGTCCACGACTGCAGCTGCTCAGGGAAGCCGTCGGCGCCGAAGACGAGAACGTCGCCTTCGTCGACATGCGGCAGGCCGGACGCAACCCGGGGCGCATCCTGTCGATGCTCCAGGACTTCGCCGACCGGCACCCGCAAGGGCGTCCGTCCATCGTGGGTGAACCGATCTGGGTGGGGCGCACCGAAGCGGAGGCACGGGAAGCGACCCGCCACGAGGCGCTGATCAACCTGGCATTCAACGGCCGGCCCGTCACGATCCTGTGCCCCTACGAAACCGCCCTGCCCAAGCGATTGCTGGCGGAGGCACACCGCACCCACCCCGTTGTCGGAGACCCGGACGGCTACCGGAACAGCCCGCGCTACGAGGACCCGCAGACAGTGTGCCGTGACTGCGACGCGCCCCTGCAGGAGCCGACGGATCCACTCGTCCTGCACTTCACGGAGCAGGACCTCGCCGATGTCCGTGACACCGCAGGGCACTGGGCACAGACGGCCGGCCTGTCCCCTCGACGGCACACCGACTGGTTGCTGGCCGTCAACGAGGCCAGCGGCAATTCGGTGCGACACGGCGGAGGACAGGGCATTCTGCGGCTGTGGCGTACGGCCGACACCCTCATCGCAGAAGTGAGGGACCGCGGACGGGTAACCGACGCGCTCGTCGGCCGACGCCGACCCGATCCGCTGTCCCCGGCCGGTGGCCGGGGCGTCTGGATGATGCATCAGCTGTGCGACCTGGTCGAGATGCGCACCCCGCCGTCGGGCCTGATCGTGCGGATGCACCTGGCGCTGGATTGATCGGTGTGCCGTGATGGACGCGTCGTCCCGCGCGACACGGCCACCCTGGCCATCGAGCGCCATCACGCGAATAGGCCCGGCAGGCAGCGGACGCCGGGGATAAGGCGGCACCATGACTCGCCATCCTGCGTCTTTCGTCAGCAGCACGTCGACGGATCGCGAAAATCCGAACGGCTAGCTGATGAGCCCGTCGGCCGTCAGGACCTCGCACGTACGGCCGATGAC
Source organism: Streptomyces sp. M41 (assembly GCF_043673425.1). Taxonomy (NCBI): domain Bacteria; kingdom Bacillati; phylum Actinomycetota; class Actinomycetes; order Kitasatosporales; family Streptomycetaceae; genus Streptomyces; species Streptomyces sp. M41. The sequence continues at coordinate 45,211 of NZ_JBIMKE010000001.1, forward strand.
TTGCGTCTGTAGGGTCGGGGAGATCGAAGTGATGCGCAAGCAGCTCGCTCCCGCCTCGGAGCTCGGGGAAGGGATCAGCTCGGGCCCGATACTCCGGCGCGACGGCCGGGCCCGATCGCTGGTACGAACCCCCTGGCGGGTCGACGCGATCAACTCAGGTCGACAGAGGGGTCGTACGCGCTGTCGCAGGCAATGGGCTCCACCCCGGTCGGCTCACCGGTCCCACCACCTGCGGAAGCGCGGATGATCGAGCCGTGCTCGCCGGCACTGGTGGACGGGCTGTCGGCCATGGTGGTGACTGCTTCGGCGGTGGTCGCATGGACCGGCAGGACTGCGTCGACACCGGTGAGGACGAGCATCCGCATCAGACGGTCGGGGACGTCGGCGAGTCGGAGTGCACCGCCCGCCGCCTGGGCGGCGTGCCAGAGGCCGATGAGCGCGCTCAGACCGGCGGAGTCGCAAAAGCCGACCTGTGACAGGTCCAGAACCAGATTCGGAGAGCCCTGCTCGATGATTCCCGAGGCTTCGTGGCGCAGGGTGTCCGCGGTGCGCGTGTCCACGTCGCCGGCGACGGTGGCGATCGCGAGGCCGGGACGGGGGTGCTGGACGGTCAGTTGCAGCGTGTCGGTCACGTCGGTCATCACTCCTGGCCGAAGTGTTCGGGCGCGGCGGCGGTGTGGGCGGTGGCAGCGACACCGCCGTCGGGCGTGGTGTGAGGGTGGGGGACGGACAGGGCCAGTAGGGCCACGTCGTCGCCGGCTCCGTCGGGCAGCGAGGCCAGCAGGGTGATGCTGTCCTCGACCAGGGAGGTGGCGGTGACGAGCCCGGTGCGCTGGTGGAGGAAGCCGGTCAGTCCGTCGTCACCGAGCATGGCGCCCTCGGTGGTGCGGGCTTCGATCAGCCCGTCGGTGTAGAGGAACAGGCTTTCCCCGGCCGTCAGCAAGAACGTGGTCTGGGCGAAGGGCGCCTGCGGGAAGGCGCCGACGAGCATGCCGCCCTTGGGGTGTACGGCCCGCACCCAGACACCGCCGCTGTCGTCAGGGCGCACGTGGTAGGCCGGCGGGTGGCCGCCGGTTGCGACGGTGACGGTGAAGCCGCCGGCCTCCCGGGGCTCCAGGAGGCCGAAAACGACCGTGCAAAAGCGGCGACCGGCGGTGACGTCGGTGAGCAGCATGGTGTTGAGCGCGCTCAGCACCGTGACGGGGTCGGCGTTGATCTGGGCCGCGGCGCGCAGGGTGTGGCGGGCCAGGGCGGTGACGGTCGCCGCCTCGGGGCCTTTGCCGCACACGTCACCGAGGAAGAACGCCCACCGGTCGCCGTCGAGGGGGAAGACGTCGTAGAAGTCGCCGCCCACGTCGTGGGCGGAGGCGGTGCGGTAGTGGCAGGCCAGTTCCAGGCCCGGCACCACGGGCAGAGCAGGGGGCAGCAGGGTGCGCTGGAGGGTGGAGGCGAACGCGGCGATGGCGGCCTTGTCCTGCTCCGCCTTCTCCCGGGCCGCCCGCTCGGCCTCGGCCCGCGCCCGTTCCGCCTCGGCGTGCCGCCTCTCCGCCTCCCTTCGGGCCTGCTCGTCGCGCAGGGCGCGCAGCGCCGACAGCCGCAGCTCCATCTCGTCCAGCACGATCGCGGCGAGATCGGCCAGGGTGGCGGTGTCCCCCTCTGTGATCGAGCGCGGCCGGGTGTCGAGGACGTTGACCGTGCCCAGCTTGTGCCCGTCGGGGGTGATGATCGGTGCGGCGGCGTAGAAGCGCACCCCCATCTCTCCAGCGACCAGCGGATTGTCCGCCGCGACGGGGTCCTTGAGGGTGTCAGGGATGACCATCGTGTCCTCGCGCAGGATCGCCGAGCCGCACAAACCCGGATCACGGCCGATCTCCGCGACACCCTCCAGGCCGTGGGCGGCCTTGAACCAGATGCGGTCGGTGTCCACGATCGTGACCGTTGCCACCGGCACGTCGAAGAGGCGGGCGGCCATCGCCGCCACCCGGTCGAACGCCCCGTCGGGCGGTGTGTCGAGGATGTCGTAGCGGCGCACCGCCGCAATCCGGGCCGCCTCCGCATCCGGGTCAGGGGCCAGCTCGGGGCGGCGCCCGGGAGCCGGGTCGGTGGCCGATGCCTGCTGCATTATCGGCTTCCTCTCCGTCGATGGGCTGCCGCCGTGAACGGCACGAACCGACGCAGCCTAAATCGACCACACACCCGAACGCCAATGTGTACCCGCCCCCGTCGGCACGACCGGCACCCGCCAGTACATGTGTCAGATCCCTAGCTGCTCCGCACCGGCGCCGAGGAGGCGCGAAGCGCAGCAAGGGAGGAGCGCGAGACCTCCGCCGCCACGTACGGCGTGACCAAGGCGTTCACCGTCTTCAGCACCAGGTCCCCGTTACGGCGCCGGATCAGGGTGAGAATACGCAAGAGCCGGTGTCTCCTCCTGCCTGGCCCGCTCGACCACACGTCCGTCGTCCGCCAAGACATCCCATCGGACGACGTCCGCGAACTCCGGCTTCACATGGGCCATCGTCCAGTGGTTTCCCATGAGGTGCTGGTGCAGATCAGGCCGTCGGTCCCGAGCGGGGTGGCCGCATCAGTGGCCATCGAACAGCGGCCGAATTCGGGGAGCGTGAAGGTGCCTCCCCGCACGCGTGCGGGAGAGCACGTCGCGCAGGCCGCTCCCTTCGCTCCGCCACCGAACCGACGCGGCACGAGCGGGACGGCCTCGATCGAACGCGGTCACCACATCCATGCGCCTGCGCTGCTCTCCGTCTTAACATCCATGCTTGTCACCGCGGCGTCCGATCGCCCTGCAGGGGACAAGCGCTGAAGGGTCGGACTTCCGAAACTCCGTCAGCTCGGAGCATGCCCCCGAGGGGCGGGAAGGGTCGGTCGGGCCTTCTCACGGCGGACCGCGTGGGCGATGGCGCGCGCCTCGATGCCTGCCTGGCGGAGAACCCCGGTGAGGGGATTGGTGTAGCCGGCGAAATACAGGCGCGGGGCATCGGAATGGGTTTCCGCGCCGACGACGAGGGGGAGTCCGTCCTCGTCGAGTACGCCCAGCGACCCCACCAGGGCGTGGAGGTTGGTGCGGTATCCGGTGGCGGCGATGACCGTGTCGGGCCGCAGTCGGGTGCCGTCGGCCAGTACCACGTCGGGCCCGTCGAATGCCCGGACGGCTGCGACCGGCTCGACCCGGCCGGAGCGCACGGTGTCCACGAAGCCGTGGTCGAGCACCGGGTTGACCCCCTCGCGGGCGTTACGGGTGTACAGGCCCGTGCGGGGCCGGGGCAGTCCGCGGGAGGTCAGGTCGGGCACCGCGACCCGTTGCGTGAGCAGGGAGGTGCGGTCGCGCCAGGCCAGCGGAAGGACTTCCGTCAGCCGGCCGACCGCGTGCCATCGGGCGCTGGAGCGGGGCAGGATGTTGGGCGGGGTACGGATGGAGATCTGTACGCGTGCGGCTCCGGCCCCGGCGAGGACGCCGGCGATCTCGGTACCGCTGTTGCCGGCGCCGACCACCAGGACGTGCTGCCCGCGGTAGGGCGCCGGAGAGCGGTAGCGGGCCGAGTGCAGCAGCGTGCCGGTGAAGGCCGTACGCCCGGGCCAGTCGGGGATGTGCGGGGCGTGGCAGCGGCCGGTGGCCACCACGACCGCGTCGGTGGGGACGGGGCCGTCCGGGGTGTGGACCAGCCACCGGGGGCCCGAGCCGGGTTCGGCCCGCTGGACGCTCAGCACCGGGGTGGTCAGCCGGACGTCGAGCCGGTGGTGGGCGGCGTAGCTTTCCAGGTAGCGCACGTAGTCGTCCCGGCTCACCCACGGGCCGGCCTGGCGTGGCACCGGCAGGCCGGGGAGTTTCGAGGTGCCGGGGGTGGTGTGCAGGCGCAGATGGTCGTAGCGCTGCGCCCAGCTGGCTCCTACGCGGTCCGACCGTTCGAGGATCACGGCCGGCTCTCCGGAGCGGTTCAGCAGCGCGGCGGCCGCCAGGCCGTGGGGGCCGGCTCCGATCACGATCGTAGGAGCACTCAAGTCTGGCTGTGGTGTCGGGGGCATCGATTCCTACAACGGCGGACCGCGGCGCACGTCACGCCCGACTGACGGGTGGGGAACTGCAAGCACCGCCGTTACACCGGCCGGTGCCAGTCGTTGGAAACAGGACGGCAGCGCGCCGCCTCGCACGGTGGGTCCGGCACGGCCACGGCCGGACCGTCCGTGCCGGAGGTGGCTGAGCCGTCTTGTGCCGGGCAGGCAGGGAAACGTCAGCCCGCGCGGCCCCGGCCACCGTGGCGGGCTTTCCCGCGGGTTGGCTCGCTCCACCTGTCCGATCTTCCGAGGGACTCATGTGACGTCAGCAACCACGCGACACCGGCCACGGCTGCGGATCAGCGGAGTCCACAAGGCGTACGGCCGCAGGCAGGTCCTGCGCCACGTGGACCTCGACGTGGCCGCCGGGACGCTGGTCGGAGTCGTCGGTGAGAACGGCGCGGGGAAGAGCACTCTGCTCCAGGTCGCCGTAGGACACCTCGCACCCGACCGCGGAACGGTGACCCGGACCGGGGCAGTGGGGTACTGCCCGCAACGGGCCGTGCTGAACGACGCATTCACCGTCGGACAGCATCTGCGGCTGTTCAAGACGGCCTACCGGCTGCCGACACTGGAGCGCGCCGACGAGCTCATGGAGCTGCTGGCGCTGACCGACTGCCGACGACAGCAGGTCGGCGAACTCAGCGGTGGAACGCGGCAGAAGCTGAACCTGCTGATCGCTCTCATGCACGATCCGCAGCTGCTGGTCCTGGACGAGCCCTACCAGGGCTTCGACTGGGACACCCATCAGCGGTTCTGGACCCTGGCCGCCGACCTGCGTGACCGAGGCCGGTCGATCATCGTGGTGTCTCACCTGCTGCACGACCTGCACCGCTTCGACGCGATCGCTCACCTGCGCCAGGGCCGTCTGCACTTCGAGGAGACCGTCCGATGAGGCTCCCCTGGTCGGCATTCACCCAACTGCTGCGCTGCACTCTGCTGGGCCACCTGCGCAACCGGCTGGCCCTCGTTCTGGCGGTCGCGTTCATCCCCGTCTGGATCACCGTGGCACGCCTGTGCACCTCCGACCAAGTGGTGCGCATTTCGCTGGACACCATCAGCGCCCCTGTCTCCGCCCCGGCCGGCCAGGTGGGGCAGGTGGCCAGCGCGCTGGGCGCCGTCACCATGGTCACCGGCTTCATCACCTTCACCGAGACCTTCCTGTCGCGGCAGTTGGACCGCCGTCTGCTGCTCGCCGGCTATCCCCGGCTGCCGATGCTGACGGCGAAGCTCGCCGCCGTCGCCCTCACCGCCGCCTCGCTGGCCTTCTACACCACGGTCCTGCTGCGGATCTCCCTGCCCGTACGCCACGCGGCACCCTTGGCGCTGGCCCTTGCAGGCGCCGGCCTCGCCTACGGCGGCATCGGACTTCTGCTCGGCTCGCTCGTCCGCGGCGAGCTGGAGGGCTTCTTCCTCATCATCATGCTCAGCCTGGTCGACACCGGCCTGCAGAACCCCGTCTTCAACACGCTCATGGACGTGGCGGGCGTGTCCGGGCTTCCCCTGTACGGCGTGAACCAGCTGGCACTGAGCTCAGCCCTCACCCCGCACATCCCCTGGTCCCACGGCCTGCTCACCCTCACCTGGTCCGCGGCAACCGGCGCCCTGGCGCTGCTCGTCCTCCACATCCAGCGCCCTTCCCGCTCCCCGTTGCCGCGCAAGGCGAGGGCCCAGACGGTGTGATCACGGCGAGCGTGGTCCTCTTCCTTCGGCGGAGGGTGCTCCAGACGGCTGAGGCCGACGTGTCGCGCATCGCTTTGTTGGCCATAGGCTCGATCAGACGTCCGTCTCTGTCCGAAACCGGAGCAGTGGTTCTCGCGGCCATCCTCTGAGCCGCCGACGTCGCCTGCCCTGACTGCCTGCCGGAGACGAACCGCATGGCGAGGCCGCCCTCCGACGGGAGGGCGGGCTTGTCATGCATGTCCGCCGAAGATGTCTTCGAAGCGTGCTCGGTGGGTGTCAGTCCTGGTCTTCTGACGAGGGGTAGATCCGCCACAGCTGGGAGAGGTTGGGGCCGCCCCACATACGAGTCAGGCCGACCAGCCGGTCGTTGCCCTGGAGATGATCGGCGATGGCCAGGGCGTAGCGCGGGTGCACGACCGAGACCAGGTAGAAGTCGTTGCCTCGCTCCGCATGGGCAACCAGCCGCCAGTGCTGGTTGAGGCTGTCGGAGCTTTCCCTCAGGGTCACGACGTCGGACGGGTTGGCCCCGGCGGTGAGGCAGCGGTGGTTGGCGTACGACTCGATGCGCACGGTGCCGCCGGCGTTCTGCCGCAGGAACCACCGATGCGAGGTGTTGTCCTTGGCGAACGGATCCTGTGCCCAGGTCTGGGTGTGGTTGCCGACGCCGTCGTGCCAGTCGTTGCACATGAAGTAGGTGCCGGTGACGTGGTGGGTCATCGTCACCGATCCGCCCGCGAGCAGTACGAGGTCCGTCACGGCAGTGCTCCTCCGCCTCGAGTTCGTCACAGGGGCGGGCGCCCCTTGGGACCCAGCGTAAGGAGCGGTTCGCTGTTCAACAGGACGGTCAACCGGTCGTCTCCCTAGGCCAGACCCTGTCCGAGAGATCCCGAACAGGCGGACGGCCATACTCGAACCACTTGACCGAGCGTCACTCACATGCGCAACGTCCGGCGCAGCGTTGGGATAGGACAGCGGTGGTTTCGAACAGGCAAGGGAGCCGGCACGCGGCAGGCGAGGGCGGCAAGAACGAGAAAGGGGCAGCTGTCTCTCCAGGTCGGCTGTCTCGTTTCAGGTGTCGCTGATCAGGCAAGCCCGCTTGTTGGCCCGCCTGCTTCCCGCAGCCGGGTCTTCGCCCAGCCGCAGATGGACAGCACTCGACTCCATGACCCTCGAGCCGGAGTGAGTCGGTATGTCTGGGTTGGCGCCTTGTGGTGCGAGAGCGTCCACGGGGATGGTGACACGCTCGTGACACCTGAAGCGCTTCTGCTGCCGTGCCTCGACGAGGAGTCAGTGTGGGGGGAGCCGATGCGACGGGCATCGCCGGACTGCTCCAGCGATGCCCGTCGTGCAGTTGGTCAAGGTGCCCCGGCAGGGCACCTCTTCGCGGTTCTTGCCGATCAATGCCGTTCCTGGCTCGCGTTTCCGGCTGTCGGGGCGACGCCCTACGGGGCTTGTGCGAGCGCGGCAGCGCGCAAATGCTCTTGTGCGCGGGGCGTGTGCACCGCCTCGCCACGGGGCATCGCGCCGCAGGCGTATGAGATGACGTGTCCTTCTGCCATGATGGCCCGCGACAAAGGCGACGGCGGAACGAGGAAGCCGGTGTGAATCCGGCGCGGTCCCGCCACTGTGATCGGCGAGCGGATCCCGAACAGACCACTGCCCGGACGCGGGTGGGAAGGCCGGGACGAGCACTGACCCGAGAGCCAGGAGACTCACGCGGTCGCCTCCTCGCTGTGGCTGGGGCGGATTTCCCCGGAGAGGAGGGTGTGGCGGGATGCCCATGGAGGTGTCGCGCAGCAGCCGGGTGCCGTGTCGAGTCGTGGTGTGCCGTGACTGTTGCTGCGGCAGTGCGAGGGTCACGGCCGTGGACCATGGTGAGCAGACGGCTCGTCTGGCCGAGGACGCCCCGCTCCGGGTCACCGAGTGTCTCGACGTGTGCGAGCAGGCGAATGTGATCGTGGTGCAGCCGTCGTCCGATGGGCGTGCCGCCGGTGGTCGGCCGGTCTGGTTCGGCCTCGTCAACGATCGCGCCGCGACCGAGGACATCGCCGCCTGGGTACGTGCGGGCGGACCGGGCGTCGCGCAGCTGCCGGACATTCTTGACCAATACCTCTTCGCCTCGCCTCGGCGTGCCCGGGGTGGGAGTTCCGTGCCATCGGCTGCCGCGACGGCTCGACAGCTGACGCGACGCGGCTGACTCGACGACTTCCGATACTCCCGACTCGACCGACCGAACTCAGCCAATCCGGCCGGCCGTTGTACCCGGCCGTCCTCCGGACCACCGTCCGGACCGTTCCGGTTCCACCCTGCGGTGAGAGGACCCACCACATGATGGGCAAGCGCCCGATGTCCCTGCTGCCGGCGATCGCCGCCGCTGCCCTGCTGATATCCGGCTGTGGCGGGAGCGCCACTCAGGACGACGCCACCCAGGACGACGCCGCTCAGGCGGGCTCCGCCGCCGACGGCTTCCCGGTCACCGTCGCCAACTGCGGTGTGAAGACGACCTATCAGCGGCCTCCGCAGCGCGCGGTCTCGCTGAACCAGCACGCGACCGAGGTCATGCTGGCGCTGGACCTGGAGAAGTCGATGGTGGGCACGGCCTATCTCGACGACAAGATCCTCCCGGAGTACCAGGGCGCATACGACGGCATCAAGGTGATCTCTGAGGAGTACCCGTCCTTCGAGACGCTGCTGGCGGCTGAACCCGACTTCGCCTACGGGGGATTCGCCAGCACCTTCGACGAGAAAGAGGGTCGTAGCCGCGAGGCCCTGTCGAAGAGCGGGATCGACTCCTACCTGAACATCGAGGAATGTCCGTCCGGACCCGTGACGATGGCCACGATGGACCAGGAGATCCGGAACGTGGCCAAGATCTTCGGAGTGCGGGAACGAGCGGAAGCGGAGCTGAAGCAGCTTCACGCCACCCTGGACACGGTCGAGGACAAGCTCGCCGGCGTCACCCCGCTGAAGCTCTTCGTCTACGACAGCGGCGACAAGACGGCTTTCACCGCCGGCGGGGCGGGCATCGGCAATGAGATGATCAAGCAGGCTGGCGGGGTGAACCTCTTCGCCGATCTGGACAAGGCGTTCGGCGACGTGGCCTTCGAGCAGGTGGCCGAGCGTGCGCCCGAGGTCATCGTCATCTATGACTACGGTGACCAGTCGGTCGAGGACAAGAAGAAGTTCCTGCTGTCGAACCCGGCGCTCAAGGACGTCCCCGCCATCAAGAACAAGCGGTTCGCCGTGCTGCCCCTGTCGTCCACGGTGCTGGGCGTCCGGGTGCCGGCCGCGGTGGAGTCCCTGGCCCGCCAGATCCACCCGGATCGCTTCAAGTGAGCGGGGCGACCGATGCGGCGGGTGTGACCGAGGAGAAGGGCGCAGACGCCGGATCGGAGGCGAGCCTCCGGGGAGTGGTCGAACGGGATGCCACAGTCCCGGGCCGCCGCCGGATGCCCTACCCGCTCGTGCTCCTGCTGCTTGGCGCGTCTGTCGTGGTCTCGGTCACGTTCGGGATCGCCGTCGGATCCATCAGTGTCCCGGCCGACCAGGTGTGGGGCATCCTGCTGCACCGGGTGCATCCGGCGCTGGCCGACCCGACCTGGACCGCAGTCCGCGAGACGATCGTCATCGACGTACGGCTGCCTCGCGTACTGCTGGCCGGGGTCGTCGGCGCGGGCCTCGCGGTGTCCGGGATGGCGCTGCAGGCACTGGTGCGCAACCCCCTCGCGGACCCGATGCTGCTCGGGGTTTCGTCGGGCGCCTCGGTGGGCGCGGTGCTCGTCGTCGTCTTCAACCTCGCTCTGTTCGGGGTGTTCTCGCTGCCGGTCGCGGCGTTCCTCGGCGCTCTCGCAGCGCTCGTCGCCGTCTACTTCCTGGCCCGGTCCGGCGGTCGGATGACCACCGTACGGCTGGTACTGGCCGGTGTGGCGATGGCCGAGGTGCTGTCGGCGCTCGCCAGCTTCCTGATCGTCACCTCCGACGACCCGCACAAGACACAGTCGGCACTGCGCTGGATGCTCGGCGGACTCGGCGGCACCACCTGGACGGTGGTGTGGATCCCCGTCGGTGCCGTCCTTCTCGGCACGGCCGTCCTGCTCGGCGTCTGCCGCTCCCTGAACCTGCTGCTCGCGGGGGAGGAGGCCGCCGTCGCGCTCGGCCTGGACGTGCACCGCTTCCGTGCCGCGCTGTTCACCCTGGTCGCGCTGTTGATCGGAACGATCGTCGCGGTCAGCGGCCAGATCGGCTTCGTCGGCCTGATCATGCCCCACGTGGTGCGACTGCTCGTCGGTGCCGATCACCGTCGCGCGCTGCCTGCCGCCGCGCTGCTCGGCGCGGCCTTCCTCATCGCCGCCGATCTCGCGGCGCGCACGGTCATGAGCCCGGAGGAGATCCCCGTGGGCATCCTCACCGCGCTGGTCGGCGGTCCCTTCTTCCTGTGGCTGATGCGACGGAGGACAGCATGACGAGGTCGACAGCCACAAAGACCGGCGCGGTGACGGCCACAGCGGCGCCCGGCACCCTGGTCGTAGAGGACGTCTCGGTCGTCGTCGAAGGCCGGGCACTGGTGGACCGGGCGTCCATGTGTGTGTCTCCCGGCGAGGTCGTGGGGCTCGTCGGCCCCAACGGCGCAGGCAAGTCCACCCTGTTGCGCACGGTCTACCGAGCCCTGCGCCCCACCTCGGGACGTGTGCTGCTCGACGGCCGGGACGTCCGGCGGATGTCCGGCAAGAGTCTGGCACGCCAACTCGCCGCAGTCCTGCAGGAGTCGGCCGCCGACTTCGAGCTCTCGGTCTACGACGTGGTGGCCATGGGCCGCACCCCGCACAAGCGGCCCTTCGACGGGGACGACGCCGACGACCGTGCCATCGTCATGGCAGCGCTGGACGAACTCGAGGCGGCCGGCCTCGCGCAGGCCCCGTTCAACCGGCTGTCGGGCGGTGAGAAGCAGCGGGTGCTCATTGCCCGAGCACTCGCTCAGCGGGCGGGGACGATGGTGCTGGACGAGCCGACCAACCACCTCGACCTGCGCCACCAGCTCGACACCCTGCGCCTTGTCCGCCGGCTCGGCGTGACTGCCCTCGTCGCCCTCCACGACCTCAACCTGGCGGCCGCGTTCTGCGACCGGATCTGCGTGATGGACGACGGCCGCGTGGCGACGACCGGGTCCCCCGCTGAAGTCCTCACCGTCGAATTGCTGGCCGGCGTCTACCGCGTCGACGCCGAGGTGACCAAGCACCCCCGCACCGGCGTACCCCACATCACGCTGCTTTCCGGTGGCGATCGCTTCGGAAAGGGGTGATGAGTCCGTGGCGACGGCCTGATTGCCGCGAGTTCACTGAAAAGCCGAGGAGATTTCCTCGTGTGCTCGTCATGCTCGGAGCGTGAATTCAGCACACCCGAATTCATATCCGACCGACCCGAGTTCGGTCCAAGATCAGAAATCTGGGAGTCGATGTGAACGCCCTGCGACAGGCACCCGCGCCCGTCATAGCCGAAGCTCTTGAGGACATCGCGGCCCTCGGGTCCTTCTTCTCGATCGAACTCGGCGGCGCGGGCTGCGGATGGCACCCGGTCGAGGAGACGTACGCCCGAGGTGTCGCCGATCTGATCACGGCGACCGCCGACCGCTACGACACTGACGAGAAACGTATCGGCGCCTCCATCGTGCAGCTCGGACACGCTGCGCGGCTGTGGTCACCGGTGCTGGCCTGCACTGTCGTGCACGGGATCGTCCCGGACCTGAGCCGACTGCTGCGCGCCGACGACGGCCCCGCACTGCGCCTGCCCGCAGCCCCCGACGGCTGGTACGCGCCGGGCTTTCCGCAGCTCACGGGCGTGTTGTACGAGTTGGTCATGACCCGGCATCTGGACGAGTTGGCCGCCGGACTGCGCGTCAAAGTGGCCCCCGGACTGCTCGCCGGGAACGCCGCCTCGGCACTTGTCGAGGCGGCCCGCGCCATCCTGGCGGTCAGAGCGGACCTGCGCGAACCCCTTGCCGAGCTCGTCGGCGAACTGCTCAACACTGGCCGGCTGGCCGGTACCGGAAAAGTCATCGGACCCGATCTCGGCTTCCGCAGGCGTAGTTGTTGTCTGTATTACCGGGTGCCTTCAGGAGTGAAGTGTGAGGACTGTTCACTGGCCGGATAAAATCCTCGACTTCTGGCCGGCAGCGGCTATTGCGGATTCGATTAGGCCGTCCTAATCTCTTAATGCAATCAGTTCGCAACTGCATGGGATGTGCATGTGAGTCGGCATGTCCTGTGCTCCGATCTGAGGAGGACCCATATGGCGCACCACGGCTGGGCGGAACCCGAGGAACCCCAGAACGGTCTGAAGTCCCACACCCCGGCGATCGACGCCCCCTTCGAGTGGCGTGAGGACGTCGAGGACGAGTAGACCGAAAGCTGAGCACCACGGCGGGGAGTGACGCACCGTCGCTCCCCGCCGCATGCCCCCGCACGCGCTGTACCGCCGAGCCGGAGAGGACGCGCAACGCCGTGCTGCCAGGTCTGATCGAACGGGTCACCCGCGACCGCCCCCGGGTCGAGACCGTGCCGAGCTGCGTCTCGTACAGCGCCCATCTGTCGGCGCGCTCCGCGTTCGCACCCTACGTCGTCGACACCGTCACCGGCGGCGCCGCCCTCGGTGACCACGACCGGGCTCGCGACGCGGCCATGGGTGAGGCGGTCGAACGCTACTGTGGCAACGCGGTACCACCCGTGCTGCCCATCGCGTCCCACCGACAACTGGCCCGAGCGGGAACGCCCGCGGTCGATCCTCGTGAGTTCGCCCTCTACTCGCCGTCCCAGTACGCCCAGCGCGGCTTCCCGTTCGTCGCGATGACCTCCGAGCTGGAGATCGCCTGGGTGCCGGGCACGGACCTCATCGACGGCGAGGAGGTCCTCGTCCCCGCGTCACTGGCGTACGTCAACTACTTCCGTGGCCCGCATTCCGCCGAACCACCCACCAATTACCCTCTGCTGGCAGGCACGGCCGCAGGCCGCAGCCCCGAGCAGGCGCGGCGCGCGGCTCTGGAAGAAGTGCTGGAGCGCGACGCCGTCACCGTGTGGTGGCTGAGCGGCGCACCGGCAACGGCACTCGTCCCGGAGCCGGGCGGTCCTGTCGCCGCCGCGGTCGGTGAGGCCCGGGCCGCCGGCCTCCAGGTGACCCTCCTGCTCATCCCCTCGACCTTCGACGTCACGGTCGTCGGGGTGGTCATCGAGGATCCGGCCCGGCGGCTGGTCGGGTTCGGCAGCGCCTGCCGCTCGACCGCCGAGGACGCGGCGGCCAAGGCGCTCACCGAGGCCGTCGGCATGCACGAGACCGGTCTGGAACTGCTCGACCACGACGGCGACTTCTGGACCGGCGTCCGCGCGGGCCGGTACGACCACCGTCCCTACCGGGCGTACCGGAGCGACCGGGCCTACCGGGACGACTTCCGGGCCGATCTGCGCGACATCAACGACGTACGCCTGCACGTGCAGTTCCACCTCGACCCGCGCACGCAGGGCTCTCGGCTCGACCGGCTACGCAGGCCCGGCCCGCCCCGTCCCACGCGCCCCGGTGTCGACACCGGGACCCCGTCAGGACTGCGCACCGTAGCCGTGGATCTGACGACACCGGAGGTTCGAGCCGCCGGCCTCCACGTAGCCCGTGTGCTCGCCCCCGGACTCAGCTGCAACGCCCCGGCCGCCTTCCCCTTCCTGGGCGGGCGCCGGCTGTACGTGGAACCGGTCGCCCGTGGCTGGGTGCCCGGGCCGCTCACGGAGGGCGGCCTCGAACTCGAACCCCTCCCGTTCTCCTGACCGTTCCACACCGCACCCGACCCCTGTCATCACACACGGAAGGAGCCCGCATGCGCCTCGGGCTGGCCCTGGGCTACGGCGGAGAACCCATCGAGCAGGTCCTGCCGATCGTCGAGCGTGCCGAGCAGATCGGTGTCGACTCGGTGTGGAGCGTGGAAGAGTACGGCCCCGACGCCGTCAGCGTCCTCGGCTATCTCGCCGCCAGGACCGAGCGGATCGAACTGGGCACCGCCATCATGCAGATCCCGGCACGTACCCCGGCCGCCACCGCCATGACCGCGATGACCCTCGACATGCTGTCCGGCGGGCGCTTCCGGCTCGGGCTCGGTCTGTCCGTCCCCTGGATCGTCGAGGGCTGGCACGGGCAGCCGTACGACCGACCGCTGCGGCGAACCCGCGAGTACGTCGACATCGTCCGCAGGGCGATCGCCCGCACCGAACGCGTCGCGCACGACGGTGAGATCTACCAACTTCCCTACCGGGGACCGGGATCCAGCGGACAGGCCCGGCCGGTGAAGTCGGAGATGACACCACTGCGCACCGACATCCCGCTCTACCTCGGCGCGATCGGGCCCCGCAGCGTGGCGCTGACCGGCGAGATCGCCGACGGCTGGCTCTCGGGCATGTACGCGCCCGAACACGAGAAGGCCCTGACCCGCCCCCTGGACGAAGGTCTCGCTCGGGCCGGCCGAGCACGTGACGACGTCCGGATCTGCCCGATCCCTTACGTGGCCCGCGCCGACACGGTCGAGGAGGGCCGCAACGCACTGCGGCCGCTGTTCGCCCACCTGATCGGCGCGGTCGGTCCCGGCGTACGCAACACGTACTTCGACGTGGCCTGCCAGATGGGGTACGAGGGACCGGCCCGCGACCTGCGGACGCTGTTCGCCGACGGCCACAAGGGCGAGGCCGTCGCGGCGGTCCCCGACACTCTGATCGACCAGGTCGCCCTCGTCGGCCCCCTCCCCGCCATCATCGACCGGATCATCGCCTGGAAGGACTCACGCGTGGATACCCTGATCCTGCTCGACCGCGACATCGAACTTCTGGAAGCCGCCCAGGCCGCGCTGTGACCGAGCGTTCCGCGACCGACCCGTCGGTGGACGACCCCGCCGGTACCGAACAGGCCCCGCCGGCCGTTCGGGGCGTATGGCGGCTGGCGTATCCACTGCTGGTCGCCGGGCTCACGCAGATCGTCCTGAACATCGTGGACACGGTCATGCTGGCCCGCCTGTCCACCGACGCCCTGAGCGCGTTCGCGCTCGCCGCGCCGGTGTACCTGGTCGCGCTCATCGTCGTACGGGGCTGGGCGACCGCCGTTCAGGTCCAGGTCGCCCAGCGTCACGGCGCGGGGCGACCCGACGACGTCGCGCGGGTCGTCCGGGTCGGCCTGATCACGGCGCTCGCCGCCGGCGTCGTCGTCGGGGCCCTGCTGTACGTGTTGGCCACGCCCATGCTGACCGTTCTCGGGGCCCCGGACGACCTGATCGGCCCCGGCACCGCCTATCTGCGCGTGCTCGCGTGGGCCGTGCCCGTCGCCGCGGTCTCCTTCACCTTGCTGGGCGCCTGCGCCGGGATCGGCGCGACACGGGTCTCCATGTACACCGCGTTGCTGGTCAACGCGGTCAACCTGCCCCTCGGCCTGCTGCTCATCTTCCGAGCCGGCCTCGGCGTCACCGGAGCCGCGATCGCCACCCTGGCCGCAACCGCCGCCGGAACCGGCTATCTGCTGCTGTACTGCCGCACCCGCCTGCCCCGGGCGACCGGCGAGGCAGCAGACAGCAGCAGGGACATCACGCGCGGCCTGTGGCGCATCGGCTGGCCCGAGATGAGCACCCTGGGCATCGGCTACATCAACGAGGCCCTGCTCGCGGGCTTCGCCGCGCGGATGGGCACGCATGAACTCGCGGCCTATCGCATCGTGGACAACCTGCTCCTCGTGGTGTTCACCGTCCTGGCCTCGGGAGCCTCCGCGGTGATGGTCCTGGCGGGGCAGGACCTCGGCCGGGGCGACACCGGCCGTGCCGATGCCTGGCATCGCGCGGGCACGAGGCTGCTGCTGCTCATGCTCGCTCTGCCGTCGGCGGCGGCCCTCGCCCTCGGCCCGCCGCTGATTTCCCTGGTCACCGAGGATCCGACGGTGGCCGAACTGGCCTGGGAGGCCACCCCCCTGGCCCTCCTGAGCATGGCGCCGATGGTGCTCGCAATGTCACGCGGCTCACTGCTGCGGGCAGCGGGCGACAGCCGGTCGGTCATGACCGCGTCCGTCACCGCCGACTACACGATGCTCATCCCGCTCGGCTGGCTCCTCGGAGTCCACCTCGGCCTCGGGCTCCCCGGCCTGTATCTGGCCTGGACCGCGTTCGCCGTGCTGTACGCGGTGCTGATCCATCTGAGGTACCGGCTGCGGTTCCGGACGGGGGAGGCCGCCGCGGGCACGACTGCCGGGTCGTAGCGACAATCCAGGGCGGGGGCCATTGCAGGGCACTGGCTGCCCGACTCCAACTCGCCATAGAATGCGGGGACTTCGGCGCGTATCCGGTCGTGGTCCGCACGACACTCCATACGCGCGCGACCTGGGGGAAGCCGGTGGGAATCCGGCGCTGACCTGCAACCGTGTGCGGCCCCGTGCGGGCCGCGAGCCGGGCTGCCCGGGCGCGTGTCCGCATCGCTTCCCACTGTCATGGTCCGCAGCACCTCGCCTCCGCACCGGCAGCGGCCCAGGCCAAGCCGGCCGCGCCAGGCACCAACGCCCCGGTCAAGGTGACACTGACCGTGCAGGGACCGGACGGGCCCCTCTTCAACGGCAAGGTCAGGACCAGGGGCCATGAGGTGACCACGGCCTCCGGCGGCATCCACAGATGCGACGGCACCAACGGCGGCGCCCATACAAGTGCCGTCCCGACCCCCACCTCCGCGCTCGACGACGCCGCCCGCAAGCGGAACTTCACCTGGGACGGCACCTGGTACGCGTCCTTCGACGACTTCCTCGTCGAGACCGTCAAGGAGGTGAACGGCGGGGGTGTCGCCTACTGGAACATCTCCGTCAACGGCACGTCGATACCGGTCGGCGGCTGTCAGTTCAAGTTGAACGCCGGTGACCAGGTGGCGTTCACCTGGACCGCGTTCTAGCCAAGTCAGTGGCCGGGGCCGTCCTCGAACGGGCGGGCCTCGGCCGCCGTCACCGCACCCCCGGCCCGCACACCGTGCAGGACATGCGCCAGCACCTCCGCGCCGCGGACCACGCGTGGCCCGGGGCGGTTGAAGTACGCGGGGCCGTCCAGCACCCACACACGTCCCCTGCGGACGGCGGGCAGGTCCGCCCAGCCGGGCAGACCGGTCAGCAACTCCCTCTCGCGCAGGGTCCGTTCCGGCGCGAAGCCGCAGGGCAGCACCAGCAGGACATCCGGCTGGGCCGCGCGTACGGCTTCCCAGGTCATCGGTTTGGTGTGCTCGCCGGGCGCGGCAAGCTGTGGCTCGCCACCGGCGCAGGTGATCTGCTCGGGCACCCAGTGCCCGGCGGGCCACAGCGGGTCCAGCCACTCGATGGCGACGACGCTGGGCCGGGCCCCCCGCCCCGCCACCGCGTCGCGCACCCGGTCGAGCCGGGCTCGCAGCTCGGCCCGACGACGTTCGGCACGCTCCCGCACCCCGAGCAGCTCGCCGACCGTGACCAGGCAGTCCAGTACGTCGTCGAGGGTGCGCGGCTCCAGGCTGAGGACGCGGGTGTCGCCGTCCAGGACGCGCACGGCCCGGCTCACCTTCTCGTACGACACGGCACAGACGGCGCACAGGTCCTGCGTGAGGACGACGTCCGGCCGCAGGGCGGCCAGCGCTTCGGTGTCGAGGGTGTAGAGGGACGACCCCGAGTGCGCCGAACCGCCCACCGCGTCGGAGATCTCACGGCTGGTGAGGTCGTCCGGGCTGAATTCCGCACCCGTGACCACGGGTACGCCGGCCACCGCCTCCGGGGGCCAGTCGCACTCGTGGGTCCGGCCGACCAGCCGCGCCATGAGACCGAGCTCGGCCACGATGTCGGTAGCGGCGGGCAGCAGGGAGACGATGCGCATACGGCGACTTTAGGCCCCGCTGCCCGGCTCACGCCCCCCAGCGCAGCGCGATCGTGTCCCCGACGTCGATCACCTTGCCGCGTGTCGCCGCCGTGAAGGACGAGCCGTCCACGGTCACCTTCCAGGTCTTCGACCCGCTGTTCGCCTTGCCGTTGATGGCGGTGATGGTGCCCGCACCGGACGACGGGGTCACGGAGACCACACAACCCGACGGGGTGGCGGCGCCGGTCGCCGCGTCGAGGACGGCACCGAGCGTCGTCGTACCGCCGGTCGGGGTGAGGGACACCGAGCACACCTTGAGGCTGCCCGCGCCGTCGTCCACCGTCAGCGCCAGCTTGGTCGCCGTACCGGAGGTGAAGGAGCCCTGACTCACCCACTGCGGCGCCCCCGAGGTCACCGGCACGGGCGGGGCGGAGGTGAAGCCGCCGCCAGCAAGGGCGCGCACCGCGTCGATGGAGGCGTACGCGGACGGCTGGGTGTCGCTCGGCAGGTACCTGAAGCCGCCGCCGGGGTTGATCTGCTGCGCGATCAGGAAGTCGACCGGGGTCTTGCCCATGGAGGTGAGGAAGTCGCCGGTCTGCGGGTTGATTCCGCAGGCGTTGAGGCCGGAGACGGCCCAGCCGTTGGAGTCGGTGTTGATGCCGTACATGGCGTTGAAGGCACCGCTGTTCGGCACCAGCTTGCTCTTGAGGAACGCCCTTGCCTGGACGATGTCGGTGTCGGTGTTCGGCACCCCCGAGACGCACAGCGCCGCCATCGCCGCACCGGCCATGTCGACATCGCTCGCGGCGGCCAGCTTGGCCGGGTCGCCCTCGGCCTTGGCGTAGTTCCAGCCGCCGTCGTCGTGCTGGTTGGCACGGATGCGGGTGACCATCGCGTTGCGCAGCGCCTGCGGAATGCGGGCCTGACCGGCCTGGGTCCTGGCGCCGCCCAGGGCGAGAGCGGCGAAGACGGTGCCGTTGAAATTGGCGGAGGGGCCGAAGTAGCCGGGCTCGGCGGTCTGCCAGTAGCGGTAGATGTCGGCGATCAGGTTGCGGGAGGCGGAGACGCGGGCCGGGTCGATGCCGGCGGCGTAGGCGTTGAGGGCGGCCCGCTCGTAGTCCGTGACGACGGGCGATGCCGACGGCCAGCTCGTCGTGGACAGCAGGTTGCGGTAGACGGTTCTCGCGTTCTTGCTTGCGTCGCCGCCCGGCGTGACGTCCACGGCGGCGGTTCCGGCGGAGGCGAACGCGCTGAACGCCCATTCGTTGGACAGCCCGGACCCGGCGTACGAACCGTCCGCGGCCTGAAGGGTCTTGAGGTAGGCGATGCCGTTGTTCTTGGCGGTGGCTATCTGTGCCGGGGAGGAGGTGGCCGACGCGGGGAGGGTGGTCAGGGCGAACACGCTGAGCGCCGCGGAAGCGACGAGTGCCGGGCGGCGAAGGGACCGGGGACGGGACATGGACGGCTCCTGAGAGTAAGGGACGTCGACCCCGAAACCCGGGCACGTACGGCGCGGCACCGGGTGCGGGCGCCGTCCGGGAACGCGTGGACCGGCTTCCAAAGGTGCATGCCCGCATGGGCATTCGGGCTCGGAACGACCCCGCCGTTCCACACCGCTGCGCGTCAGCCCCGGATTCACACCGGGTTCCCCCATGTGGCAGCCCAGGACGCTACTCGACTCCCGTGCCCGCCGCCAGACTTGTCTCGCCAGACTTGTCCCGGACGACCCCTTGCCACCCCTGTGCCTCTCCTTGACGCTGTCTGTGAACCATGTTCAAATCCGGCTGATACAGACGCAGTTCCAGGGGAAGCCGGTGTGACTCCGGCGCTGTCCCGCAACCATGAGCCCGGCGACCGCCGGGCGAGCCGGAACACCTGGCCGCGTGCTCTCAGCAACGAACGCAACGAAACGCAATGAACGCCGTCGCGGACTGCGGCGTGGTGCGACCAGCCGTCCCCGGCGGAAATCCCCCAGGTGACGGCCCTCACCCACGCCCTCGCCGTGTCGGCCACACAACGAGGGGCCGGGGGCCGTGGTGGGGACGGACAGACGCAGCACAACCGGACGCACGGGAAGCAGACCGGGGTCGTTGACGGCGCTGCTGTCGGCACTTGCGTTGCTCGTGGGGACCGCGGTGACGTTCCTCACCATCACCCCCGCCACGGCCGACCCGATCGGAGACTGCACCGCCACCCAGGGCGCCGTCGTCGCCGTCGACTTCGGGCCGTTCGGCGGCGAGGTCGTACGCGGCTGCGACACCACCCCCACCACCGGCTACGAACTCCTCCACGAGGGCGGCTTCGGCACCACCGGCACCGAGCACGACGGCCCCGCCTTCATCTGTCGCC
Source organism: Streptomyces sp. M41 (assembly GCF_043673425.1). Taxonomy (NCBI): domain Bacteria; kingdom Bacillati; phylum Actinomycetota; class Actinomycetes; order Kitasatosporales; family Streptomycetaceae; genus Streptomyces; species Streptomyces sp. M41. Next base: position 65,168 of record NZ_JBIMKE010000001.1, read on the forward strand.
TCGGCCACGGAACCTTCAACTCCGGTACGCAGTACCCGACTTCCGACAAGGAATCCTGCGTCCTGACCCCGCCGGCCACCGCCTACTGGTCCTACTGGACGGCCGCGCCCGGCCAGGAGGAGTGGTCCTACAGCCAGTACGGCGCCATGGACCGCAAGCTCAAGGACGGCGACGTCGACGCCTGGGTGTTCGGTGGCACCGATGTCGGCGGCTCCACCGGCAAGCCCACCTTCAGCCCCGACGACGTCCGCGCGGGCGGAGACAACGGCACCCCAGACCCCGGCACGCCCACCGGAGCACCCGGCGACGTGGCGCTGGCCGCCGCGGCGACCTGGCTCAAGGGCCGTCTGACGGACGGCGAACGCGTCGTCGACGAGGGCGCCGAGACCCCCAACTACCTGCTGAGCACCGAGACCGCGTACGCGCTCGCCGCCGCCGAGGGCAAGAGCGGGGTCCTGGAGAAGGTCACCGCCTTCCTCGCCGCCCACACCGGCGCCTACGCCTACCCGTCCGGCACCGACCAGGCGCCCGACGCCACCGCCGCCGCCCGCCTCGCCCTCCTCGCGGAGATCGCCGAGGGCGACCCGGCCGACTTCGGCGGCCACGACCTCGTCGGCGACCTGGCGAAGAACGTCTGCGCGGCGGGCCCCGAGTCCGGCACCCCGACTCCCGGCTGCACCGCCAAGGGCGACTTCCGCAACGCGGGCTACACCGACGGGCAGGCACTGTCCGTGCTCGCCCTGCTGCGGGCCGGCTCGACGCCGCCGGCGGACGCCGTCGAGCGTCTGACCCAGCTGCAGTGCACCAGCGGCGGCATCACCAGCGTCCTCATCCGCCCCGGCGAGAACTGCGACGGCGACCCGGCCACCACCGGCCTCGTCGCCCTGGTCCTGCACGAGGCGGGCGGCCACGAGGCGGCCGTGGCGAAGGCCCGTACGTATCTGACCAAGGCCCAGCGCGCGGACGGCGCCTTCACCGCGTACACGGGTTCCACCGTCGCAAGCGTCGCCGCGACCGGCTACGCCGCCCAGGCCCTGCGCGCGCTCGGCGAAACCGCCATCGCCGACGCGGCCGTGGGCTGGCTGTCGAGGCAGCAACTCGACGACGGCGGCTTCGGGTTCGAGGAGGGCGCCACGGAGTCCTCCCTCTACCCGACCCCGCCAGCGGTCCTGGCCGGCGCCGGCACCGATCTGACCGCGCTCACCACCAAGGAACCCGAGCCGACCGACCCGCCGACCACCGACGATCCGAGCACGCCGCCGACCGGCGGTGCGGGGCCCGACCTCACCAAAGGCGTCGCCTACCTCACCAGCGCCGCCAACCTCAAGCAGGGCCAGTACCACACCGCGGGATCCGGCACCTCCCGCGCCGACTTCGGCCTGACCATCGACGGCGCCTACGCTCTCGCCGCCACCGGCCTGAACAACGCCAAACTGCGCGGCATCGTCGACTTCCTCGACCGGGGAGGCAAGGACGGCGAGGGGCGCACCGTGCACGACTGGACCGGCGTCGGGACCGAACACGCCGTGGGCGGGGCCATCGGCAAGACCGCGTTGCTCGCCGAGGCGGTGGGCCGCGACCCGCGCGACTTCGGCGGTGAAAACCTGATCGCCGCGCTCGACAAGGCCGTATGCGCGAAGCCGAGCACCGCACCCGACCGCTCCTGCGCCGCGAAGGGCGCCTACACCTACGCGCCGAGCGTGTTCGCCCAGTCCCTGGCCGTCATGGCACAGGTGCGCGCCGGTGAGGAGGCCGCGGCCGAGGAGCCGATCGCCTATCTGGCCGGCCTTCAGCACGACAGCGGCGCCTGGCCGAGCCTGATTCCGTCCACCGGGGACTCCGACGTGGACTCCACGGCGATCGCCGCGATGGCCCTGGAGCTGGCCGGCGGCCACGAACAGGCCGTCGACAAGGCGCTCGGCTGGATCGCCTCCATGCAGCTGGCCGACGGCGGCTTCCCGGGCGCCGCCGGCAACTCGACCAACTCGGCCGCGCTGGCCGTGCAGGGACTGTCGCTGGACGCCTCCGCCCACACGGACGAGATCGCCGCGGCGCGGAAGTTCCTCGCCGCCCGGCAGAACCCCGACGGCGGCTTCGACGTGGCGAAGGAGGGCCAGCAGGGTTCCGATCTGCGGGCCTCCACGCAGGCGGTGGGCGGCGCCACCGGAGTCTCCTTCGGCGAGCTGGAGCGCAGCCTGGACGGCACATCGCCACAGCCCACGCCCAGCCCGAGCCCGAGCGGAACGGCCCCGGACATCGTGACGCCCGGTGACATTTCAGGCACGGGCGGAACGTCCGGCGGCACCGGTGCCCAGGGCTCGTCCGGCGGTCTGGCGTCCACCGGCGTCCAGGTCGCCGCCCTCGCGGCCGTCGCCGCGCTGCTGGTGGCCGCGGGCTGGCGCACGGTCGTCGTCGCCCGGCGGCGAGTCGAGGCGGGGGAGCCGGGGGAGTCGTCATGACGGCCGCAGCCCGTAACGTCGCCCGTACCGCCGTACGGCTCGCGGCGGCCCTCGGCCTCACCGCCGCCGCCCTCGCCGCGACCGTGGCCCCGGCCGCCGCCGCCCCGCAGCCCATGGGCCAGTGCACGACCACCTCCGGAGCCGTCCTCGCCGTCGACTTCAGCCACTGGGGCGGCCCGATCCTGCGCTCCTGCGGTACGACGCCCACCACCGGCTACGAACTGCTCAACCAGGGCGGCTGGCGCACCGCCGGTACCGGGCACGACGGCCCGGCGTTCATCTGCCGTATCGGCTACAGCGGTTACAAGAACGGCAAACAGTTCCCGACCCCGGCCGAGGACGACTGCGTCCTCACGCCGCCCGCGTCCGCCTACTGGTCCTACTGGCACGCCGACCCGGGCGAGGACACCTGGGAGTACAGCCAGCTCGGGGCCATGCTCTACAAGCCGAAGCCCGGCAGCGTCGACCTGTGGCAGTTCGGCGGCACCAACGTGGAAGGCACGGAGGGTCGGCCCTCCGTGACCCCGGACCGGTTGCGCGCCCACAACACCCGCCCGCAGGGCAACGCGGGCAAGCCGCCGTCCGACGACGAGGCACCCCCGCTCCCGCCGGATGTGGACACCGGCCCGGCGCCGGAGCGGCCGGTGCCCCGGCCGACGAAGCCCTCGCCGGCCGAGTCGACCCCGAAGAAGTCCAAGGAACCGAAGCCGACGAAGAGCGCCTCCCCTTCGCCGACCCCCAGCCCTTCGCCGAGCACCTCCGCCCCGGTCGACGCGACCGCCGCACCCAGCGCCGGTACCAAGGTCGTCGACGCCGCACCGGCCGCCGATGCCGAGCACGACCCCGGCTCGATCGGGCCGGTGGTCACCGGTGCCTCGCTCGTCCTGCTCATCGGCGGGGCCGCCGTCTACGCGGCCCGCCGGCGCCGCCGTACCGAGTGACCCGCGTGGCACGCACCACAGCCGACGCCACCCTCCCCCTGTCCGGGCCCGCACCGGACAGGGGCGGGCGGCGCCTGCCGCGCACCCTGCACCCGATGGCCTGGTGGATCTGGGCGCTCGCCCTCGCCACCGCCGTCAGCCGCACCAACAACCCGCTGCTGCTGTTCCTGGTTCTGGCCGTCCTCGGCTACGTCGTCTCAGCCCGCCGCACCGAGGCCCCCTGGGCCCGCGGCTTCAAGTACTACTTGTATCTGGCGCTCACGGTCGTCGCGATCCGCGTGGTCTTCCGCGCAGTGTTCGCCACCGGCATCACGCCCCACGATCACTTCCTGTTCTCTCTGCCACACGTACCGACCCCCGACTGGTACGCCGGCATCCAGATCGGTGGACCGGTGTCCCTGGAGGCCCTGCTGTCCGCCGCGACCGACGGACTGCGGCTGGCCTGCATGCTGTGCTGCATCGGCGCCGCCAACACCCTCGCCAATCCCAAACGCGCGCTGCGTGTGCTGCCCGGTGCCCTGTACGAACTCGGCGTCGCCGTCACGGTCGCGCTGAGCGTCGCCCCGCAGCTGGTGCACAGCGTGCAGCGCGTCGTTCGCGCGCGGAAGCTGCGGGCGGGCAGTACGAAGGGCCGCCGTGCGCTGCGCGGCATCGTGGTCCCCGTACTGGAGGACGCCCTGGAACGCTCGCTGCGGCTGGCCGCCGCCATGGATTCCCGGGGCTACGGCCGGGCCGGTACCGCCACCCGCCGCTCCCGCCGTGCGACCGGGGTGCTGATGCTCCTCGGCATGTGCGGGCTGTGCGCCGGCGCGTACGGGCTGCTGGACGCCACCGCGCCCGCCTTCGTGGGCCTGCCCGCCATGGGCTGCGGAGCAGTGCTGTGCGTGGCGGGCCTGCGTCTCGGCGGGCGGCGGGTCACCCGCACGAGTTACCGGCCCGACCCGTGGCGGCTGCCGGAGTGGGCCGTCGCCGCGAGCGGCATGGTCGCGGCGGTCCTGCTGTTCGCGAACCTCGGCTACAACCCCGCCGAACTCAACCCCTCCTTCTACCCGTTGACCTGGCCAACCCTGCCGCTGGTGCCGACCGCCGCCATCCTGCTCGCGGGAACTGCCGGATTCCTCGCCCCGCCGCCGACCCCGCCCACCCCGCACCGCCTCCCCACGAAAGCCGAACCCGCGTGATCACCTTCGACCAGGTCACCATCCAGTACGACGACACGGCCGAGCCCGCCCTGCACGACGTGAACCTCACGGTCGAGGAGGGCGAGCTATGCCTGGTCGTCGGCCACACCGGCGTCGGAAAGTCGACCCTGCTCGGCGCCGTCAACGGCCTCGTCCCGCACTTCACCGGCGGCATCCTGTACGGCCGAGTCACCGTCGACGGCCGTGACACCGCCCACCATCCGCCCCGCGAACTGGCCGACGTGGTGGGCGTGGTCGGCCAGGACCCGATCGACGGCTTCGTCACGGACACCGTCGAGGAGGAACTCGCCTACGCCATGGAACAGTTGGCGATCCCTCCGGCGACGATGCGTAAACGCGTCGAGGAGACCCTCGACCTGCTCGGCCTCGCCGACCTGCGCCACCGCGCCCTGTACGAACTCTCCGGCGGCCAGCAGCAGCGCGTCGCCATCGGCTCCGTGCTCACGGCTCACCCCCGGGTCCTGGTGCTCGACGAGCCGACCTCGGCCCTGGACCCGACGGCCGCAGAAGAGGTCCTCGCCGCCGTCACCCGGCTCGTCCACGACCTGGGCGTCACGGTCCTGCTCGCCGAGCACCGCCTGGAACGCGTCGTCCAGTACGCCGACCGGATCGTCCACCTACCGGGCGGCGGCCGGGTGACGAGCGGACCACCCGCCGACATCCTGCGCACCTCGGACATCGCGCCGCCGATCGTCGAGCTGGGCCGGGCCGCCGGCTGGTCACCGCTGCCCCTGTCCATCCGCGACGCCCGCCGCGCCGCCGCACCCCTGCGCACCCGGCTGGCCCACCGCACTCCCGCCCCGGTACGGCCGCTCCCAACCGTCGACCGGCCACGGCTGCTGACCGCGCGGGGCGTCACGGTCACCTACCGGGGCGTGCCCGCTGTGCGCGAGGTCGATCTCGACCTGCACGAGGGTGAGGTGACGGCGCTGATGGGCCGCAACGGCTGCGGCAAGTCGTCCCTGCTGTGGGCCCTTCAGGGCTCCGGGCCGCGCCGAGCCGGCACCGTGCGTCTGGCGGGACGAACAGACCCGCACACCGTGCCGGCCGTCGAGGCCCGCCGGCTCGTCGGCCTGGTACCGCAGACCCCGGCCGACCTGCTCTACCTGGAGAGCGTCAAGGCCGAACTCGACCAGGCCGACACGGAGTCGGGCTCCGACGTGAACGCCCGTACCGTCCTCGACCGGCTCGCCCCCGGCATCGATGACGCCACCCACCCGCGCGACCTGTCGGAAGGGCAGAAGCTCGCTCTCGTCCTCGCCATCCAGCTCTCCGCAGCACCCCGGGTCGTCCTCCTGGACGAACCGACCCGCGGTCTGGACTACAACGCCAAGACCGAGCTGATCGGCGTCGTCGACGCACTCGCCGCCGAAGGCCGGTCGCTCGTGATTTCCACCCATGACGTCGAGTTCGCTGCTCGCGCCGCCGACCGCGTGGTCGTCATGGCCGAGGGGGACGTCGTCGCCGACGGGCCGACCGCCGAGGTCATCGTCTCCTCACCCGTGTTCGCCCCCCAGACCGCGAAGATCCTGGCGCCGCTTCCGTACTTGACGGTCGATCAGGTCAGGACGGACATGTCATGACGGCCGCCATCCGGCTCACGCCCCGCGTCGGCGTCGTGATGACATTGGCCGCGTTCCTCGGACTGGTCGCGTTCTTCTGGCCGTTCGTGGTCGCGCCGGGCAAGTTCGGTTCGAACTACGCGCCCCCACTGATCTTCGGGGTCCTGCTGATCCTCGTCCTGTGCGTGGTGCTGTCGGAAATCGCCGAGGGCGGTATCGACTCCAAGGCCCTCGCCATGCTCGGCGTCCTGTCCGCCGTCAACGCGGCCCTGCGTCCGCTGGGCGCGGGAACCGCTGGCATCGAGACCGTCTTCTTCGTCCTGGTCCTCGCCGGGCGGGTGTACGGCCCCGGCTTTGGCTTCACCCTGGGCTGCACCTCACTCTTCGCCTCGGCCCTCATCACCGGCGGGGTCGGGCCCTGGATGCCGTACCAGATGTTCGGCTGCGCATTCGTCGGTATGCTCGCCGGCTTCCTGCCCCGGGCGAGCGGCCGACGTGAGGTGCTGCTCCTCGCGGTCTACGGCTCCCTGTCGGGCTATCTCTTCGGCTTCCTCCTGAACCTGTCCTTCTGGCCGTTCTCGCTCGACCCGAACAGCTCGATCGCCTACCTGCCCGGCCTGCCGTTCACCGAGCAGTGGCAGCGGTACATCGCCTTCGACATCACCACCTCGCTGGGCTGGGACACGGGGCGGGCGGTCACCAACTTCGTGTGCGTGATGCTGGCCGGTCCGGCGGTGCTGACCACGTTCCGGCGGGCCGCGCGCCGCGCCCGATTCCGGGCCCCTGTACGCTTCGAGGCCGCTCGCTCGGCCGTATCGAAGCCGGACTGACCAGCTGACCGGCGCCCGCCCCGGCACCATGTCCGTTGGGGTGGTCGGCGCCGAGGCCGCCGCGCTGACCTTCAGGCGTTAGTCCTCGGGGAGAGCCTCGGCCTGTCCCACCAGGCGCTGTACGAGGTGGCCTCCACGGCGTCGGAGCAGTGCTGGGCGCTCAGCGTCAACTGCCCGGTCCTCGGGCCTGTTCCGGCCGGCCCCGCCAACCGGGAGGACCGGCCGGGGTTCGCGGCCTCGCTGATGGCGAAGGATCTGGGGGCTGGCCGCCAACGCCGGCCCTGCTCACCCTCAATCGCCCGAAGGCCCTCAACACCGCTCAACCTTCAGGTCATGAACGAGGTCGTGGCCGCCACGAAAGCCCTTGACCGGGATCCGGACTGCGGCTGCATCGTGATCACCGGCTCGGAGAAGGCGTTCGCGGCGGGCGCCGACATCAAGGAGATGCGGCCGCAGGGGTACATGGACACGTACCTCGCCGACTGGTTCGCGGCTGGGACCGGCTCGGGCGGTGCGCACGCCGACCGTCGCCGCCGTCGCCGGTCACGCGCTCGGTGGCGGCTGCGAACTCGCCATGCCCTGCGACATCCTGCTCGCCGCCGACTCCGCGGTCTTCGGGCAGCCCGAGATCAAACTCGGGGTGATCCCGGGGGTCGGCGGATCACAGCGGCTGACCCGGGCGGTAGGCAAGGCCAAGGCCATGGAACCGTGTCTGACCGGACGCACGATGGACGCCGCCGAGGCGGAGCGGGCCGGGCTGGTCTCGCGGATCGTGCCCGCCGACGAGCTGATCGGTGAGGCGCCGGCCGTCGCCGAGACCGTGGCGGGTATGTCCCTGCCGGTCGCGATGATGGCGAAGGAGGCGGTGGCGCGGTCCTTCGAGACCACGCTCGCCGAAGGCGTCCGGTTCGAACGCCGGCTCTTCCACGGGGTGTTCGCCATCGCCGACCAGAAGGAGGGCATGGCCGCGTTCGTCGACAAACGGCCGCCCGAGTTCCGGCAGCGCTGAACCGGGCCGAAGGGAGAGGGCGTCCGTGGAACCTTCCGGGCGCCCTCTGACGTTCTGAGGGCAGGACCATGAGGCGAGGAGCGGAGGATCCGAGTGGCCGGACACCCCCAGCCACGGCGCATCACCCTGGGCGGTCAGGAGGCAGTCGCCCTCACGGTGCGGGAGTACGAGCAGTTGATCGCGAGTCGACGCCAGATAGGCGGCCAGAGCGCCCGGATGCGGGCTCTCTCGGAGCGGATGCGCAGGACCGAGCAGCTACTGCGCGACCTGGAGGAGCTGGTCGCTACCCCAACGCCGGGTCGCCATGAGCAGCAAGCCGCCGTCGGATCAGCCAGTGGGCAGGCCACTGCTGAGTCCCTGCGGCACGCCATAGCGGCGCTGCTGCGCCGTCACCGTGACGGCACTGCCTGACTCAGTCGGACCTGCCAGGGCTGCCCTCGACCTGATACGGCACGTACGTACGTCGGTCCGGGTCGATGGCCAGACGCCCGCCGGCCGGGGGCCGGGCCCGCTGTGCGCAGTCGCGGCGTTCGCAGATCCGGCAGCCGAGCCCGATCGGGGTGGCGGCGCGCGGGTCGTCCAGGGCGATGCCCTCGGCGTACACGAGCCGGTGTGCGTGCCGCAGTTCGCAGCCGAGCGCGACGGCGAACTCGGCGCGCGGGGCGTGATGCCCGAAGCCGCCCCGCGTGATGGTGCGCGCGATCCAGAAGTACCGCTTGCCGTCCGGCATTTCGGCGACCTGGGTGAGGATCCGGCCAGGCGCGGAGAACGCCTCGTAGACCGTCCACAGCGGGCAGGTGCCGCCGAGCCGGGAGAAGTGGAAGTCGGTCGCGGACTGCCGTTTGGAGATGTTGCCCGCCCGGTCGACGCGCAGGAAGGAGAAGGGGACGCCTCGGCGGCCGGTGCGTTGCAGGGTGCTCAGGCGGTGGCAGACCGTCTCGAAGCCGACCCCGAAGCGAGCGGACAGCAGCTCGATGTCGTAGCGCACACCTTCGGCGGTGGTGTGGAACGAGGTGTACGGCATCAGCAAGGCGCCCGCGTAGTAGTTCGCCAGGCCGATGCGGGCCAGTGAGGCCGACTCGGGCGAGGTGAGTTCCGTTGCGGTGTCGGCCAGCTGTCCGAGCAGCGGGCCGAGCTCCAGTAGGGCGAGCTGGGTGGCGAGTTGGAAGGCGCGCTGGCCGTCGCTCAGCCAGGGGGAGAGGAACAGCAGCCCGGTCTCGGGATCGTAGCGGCGGGCGTCGGCGGAACGGCCCGCGGCTGCCTGGACCACCCGCACCCCGTGCTGCTCGGCGAGGCGTGCCGCGAGCGGGTCGGCGGCGCGGCCCGGACGCAGCCCGAGCGACTCCGTCGTCCTTTCGGCCTCGGTGTCCAGCGGCTCGAAGTGGTTGTGGTGCGCGTAGAAGAAGTCCCGTACCTCGTCGTGCGGCTCGGCCGGGGGCAGCAGCCCACCGCCACCCGTACCCGGCGCGGCGAGCGCGGCGGCCTGTTCGGCGGTGTCGCGGTAGCGGCGGTGCAGGGCGACCAGGGCACGGGCCACCTCCGGGTGGTCACGGGCGGCCTCGGCGATCTCCTCACCGGCAGGCAGCGGCACCCCGCACGCTTCGTCGGCGAGTGCGGTGCGCAGATCGGCGGTCAGCCGGTCCTCCTCCGCTTCGGAGAAGAACTCCGCGTCGACGCCGAACACCTCCGCGATCCGCAGCAGCACAGGTGCGGTCAGCGGGCGCTGGCTCTGCTCGATCTGGTTGGCGTAGCTGGTGGAGATGGAGAGGGCGCGGGCCATGTCGACCTGGTTCATGCCCGCCTCGCGGCGCAGCCGACGCAGTTTGGCGTGGGCGTAGACCTTGCGGTCGGCCGGGCGTCGGGCCATGGTGCACCTCCTTGTCGCGAGCCGTCCGGTGGTCACCCCGCGGCCACGGTTCTTGTGAACATAGCATCCGCAGAATTCGCAAGATTCGCAGTTTCGCAGCTCCGTGCTGTACGGATTCCACATATTGGAGCAGTGGCCCGGGTACGCCCGGGCGGGCAGTCTCGATCACGTCGGCACCTGACAGGACCGCCGACAGCACTCGGCCCGACAGCCCACAAGGAGTCCCGTGATCGAGCACCACGTCCGTGTCCGTCCCAGCGCCGACCGCCTGCCGCGCGAGGAGCAGCTCGCCTGGAAGCTCGCCGCCGTGGCCACGGCCACCGAGGAGCTGGACGCCGACAGCGCCGGTATGGCCGTCAACCGGGTGATCGACAACGCCTCGGTCGCCGTCGCCTCCCTGACACGCCGCCCGGTCGCCGTGGCCCGCGCCCAGGCCACCGCCCACCGCGCGAGCACGCCCGGCGCCTCGGTCTTCGGCGCCGCCGCCCGTGTCTCCCCGGAGTGGGCGGCCTGGGCCAACGGCACCGCCGTGCGCGAGCTGGACTTCCACGACACTTACCTGGCCGCCGACTACTCCCACCCCGGCGACAACATCCCGCCCCTGCTCGCGGTCGCCCAGCACACCGGCCGCACCGGCGCCGACCTGCTGCGCGGCGCCATCGCGGCGTACGAGATCCATGTCGCGCTGGTCAAGGGCATCTGCCTGCACGAGCACCGCATCGACCACGTGGCCCACCTCAGCGCCGCCACCGCCGGCGGCCTGGGCGCCCTGCTGCGACTGCCGACCGAGACCGTGTACCAGGCGATCCAGCAGGCCGTGCACACCACGACCGCCACCCGGCAGTCCCGCAAGGGCGAGATCTCCAGCTGGAAGGCGTACGCCCCCGCCTTCGCGGGCAAGGCAGCCATCGAGGCCGTGGACCGGGCCATGCGCGGGGAGACCTCGCCATCGCCGATCTACGAGGGTGAGGACGGCTTCCTGGCCTGGATGCTGAACGGCCCGGAGTCCGACTACACGGTGCTGCTCCCGGAGCCCGGCGAGCCGCGCCGCGCGATCCTCGACACGTACACCAAGGAGCACTCCGCCGAGTACCAGGCCCAGGCGATCATCGACCTGGCCCGACGGCTGCGCGAGAAGGCCGGGCGGCTCGACGGGGTGCGCTCGATCGTGCTGCACACCAGCCACCACACCCACCACGTCATCGGCTCCGGTGCGAACGATCCGCAGAAGTACGACCCCACCGCCAGCCGCGAGACCCTCGACCACTCGGTCCCGTACATCTTCGCCGTCGCGCTGGAGGACGGCACCTGGCACCACGAGCGCTCCTACGCCCCCGAGCGCGCCCGCCGCCCCGAGACCGTCGAGCTGTGGCAGAAGATCACCACGGTGGAGGACCCCGAGTGGACCCGCCGCTACCACGACCCCGACCCGGACCGCCGGGCCTTCGGCGGACGCGCGGTGATCACCCTGGACGACGGCTCGGTCATCGAGGACGAGCTGGGCGTGGCCGATGCCCACCCGGCCGGCGCGCGCCCCTTCGACCGGCCGGCCTACGCGGGCAAGTTCCGCACGCTCGCCGAGGGCATCGTCACCCCGGCCGCCCAGGACGCGTTCCTCGACGCCGCCGAGCACCTCGCCGAGCTGACCGCCACCGACCTGGACGGCCTGTTTCCGGCCGTCGACACGGACGCCGTCGCGGCCTATGACGCCAAGCTGCCGAAGGGCCTGTTCTGATGCTGCTGCACACCCGCACCACGTCCGCCGACCGCCGCCGCGCCTTCCGCGAACAGCTCGCCTCCGGCCGGCTGCTGCGCGTCCCCGGCGCGATCAACCCGCTCTCCGCCCGCCTCATCCAGGACACCGGCTTCGACGCCGTCTACCTCTCCGGCGCCGTCCTCGCCGCCGACCTGGGCCTGCCCGACATCGGCCTGACGACCTCCACCGAGATCGCCGCACGCGCCCAGCAGACGACCAGGGTCACCGACCTGCCCGTCCTCATCGACGCCGACACCGGCTTCGGCGAGCCGATGAACGCCGCCCGCACGGTCCAGCTCCTGGAGGACGCGGGCCTCGCCGGCCTCCACCTCGAGGACCAGGTCAACCCCAAGCGCTGCGGCCACCTCGACGGCAAGACCATCACCCCCAGCGAGGAGATGGTCCGCCGGATCAAGGGCGCCGTCGACGCCCGCCGCGACCCGGACTTCCTGCTCATGGCCCGCACCGACGCCCGCTCGGTGGAGGGCCTGGACGCGGCGATCGAACGAGCCAAGGCGTACGTCGACGCGGGCGCCGACGCGATTTTCCCCGAGGCCCTCGCCGACGTCTCCGAGTACGAGGCGTTCCGCAAGGCAGTGGACGTGCCGCTGCTCGCCAACCTGACCGAGTTCGGCAAGACCCCGCTCCTGGACGTCCGCACGCTGGAGAACCTCGGCTACAACATCGCGCTCTACCCGGTGACCTTGCTGCGCATCGCCATGGGCGCGGTCGAGGACGGCCTGCGCACGATCGCCGCCGAGGGCACCCAGGAGTCCCTGCTGCCGCGCATGCAGACGCGCTCCCGCCTCTACGAACTCCTCGGCTACGACGAGTACTCGGCCTTCGACTCGTCCGTCTTCGACTTCACCCTCCCGCCCGGCACCTGACGCACCGGAAAGGCATCCACTCATGTCCACCACCGCGCCCGAGATCCATCGCGGTCTCGCCGGTGTCGTCGCCGACACCACGGAGATCTCCACCGTCATCCAGGAGACCAACTCCCTCACGTATCGCGGCTATCCGGTCCAGGACCTGGCCGCCCACCGCTCCTTCGAGGAGGTCGCGTACCTGCTCTGGTACGGCGAACTCCCCGACCCGCGCCAACTGACGGACTTCCAGGCCCGCGAACGCGCGCTGCGCCCCCTGGACCGCACCACCTCCGAGCTGCTGCACCGGCTGCCCGAGACCTGCCACCCGATGGACGTCCTGCGCACCGCCGTCAGCTTCTTCGGAGCCGAGGACCCCACCGAGGACGACGGCAGCCTCGCCGCCAACCGCGCCAAGTCCCTGAACCTGCTGGCGAAGCTGCCCACCGTGGTGGCCGCCGACCAGCGCCGCCGCCGCGGCCTCGACCCGATCCCCCCGAACCCCGACCTCGGCTACGCCGAGAACTTCTTCCACATGACCTTCGGCAGCGTGCCCGACCCCGATGTGGTCCGCTGCTTCGAGATCTCCCTCACGCTGTACGCCGAACACAGCTTCAACGCCTCGACGTTCACCGCACGCGTGGTCACCTCCACCCTCTCCGACCTCTACAGCGCGGTCACCGCAGCCATCGGCGCCCTCAAGGGCCCCCTGCACGGCGGCGCCAACGAGGCCGTGATGCACATGCTGCTGGAGATCGGCGATCCGCAGCGGGCCGAGACGTGGCTGGACGAGGCGCTGGCGTCCAAGCGCAAGATCATGGGCTTCGGTCACCGTGTCTACAAGCACGGCGACTCCCGCGTCCCGATCATGCAGGACGCCCTCGACCGCTTGGTCGCCCGCGCCGCCGACCCCGAGGTCACCCGGCAGGCGACCCTGCACGCGGCCCTGCGGCACGCCATGCTCACCCGCAAGGGCATCCACCCCAACCTGGACTACCCGGCCGGCCTCGCGTACCACCTGATGGGCTTCGACATCCCGGTCTTCACCCCGATTTTCGTGATGAGTCGCATCACCGGCTGGACCGCCCACATCACCGAACAGCTCGCCCACAACGCGCTGATCCGGCCCCTCGCCTCCTACGCGGGGCCGGGGCAGCGGGCGGTGCCGACGGCCCCGTAGCACTCAGGACCACAGCACTCAGGACCGGTCACCAGCCGCCCTCCTTGGCCGACTCCAGTGCCTCGAACACTGTGAGCGCGTCACGGAGGGCGGCTACATCGTGCGTGCGTATGTAGTCAGCGCCACTGCGCGCGGCGAACAGTTCCGCCGCCAGGGTCGCCGCCCCGATCCCGGAGACAGCCCTCCCGGTGATCGTCCGCAGGAACGACTTCCGGGAGGGGGAGATCAGCACCGGCACGTCGAAGCGGGCCTTGAGCCGTTCGAGCCCGGCCAGGGTCCGCAGCGACGGCTCGGGATCGCTGCCGAGGAAGAAGCCCAGTCCCGGATCGATGACCAGCCGGTCGTGGCCGATGCCGGCTGCCTCAAGCGCCGCCAGGCGGTCGGTGAAGAACTCCTCGATTCCCCTGCACACCTCGTCGGGATCGGTCCGTACCTCGGTGGCGGGGCCGTGACGCTGTACGGAATGCATGACGATGAACCGGCAGCCGGTGGCGGCGAGTTCCTCGTACAGGGACGGATCGCCGAAGCCCTGGATGTCGTTGAGATAGCTGGCGCCGTGTGCGGTGGCGAAGCGCTGAGTCCCGGGCTGGTACGAGTCGACCGACACCGGGACGCCCTCGTCGACGAGTTGATCGATGACGTCGGCCAGCCGTCGGATCTCCTCGGCCTCCGTCACCTTCTCGGCTCCCGGGTGGCTCGCAGCAGGCCCGAGTTCGATGACGTCGGCGCCGTCCGAGCGCAGCCGGTGCGCGTGCGCCACCGCGGCCTGGGTGGTGAGGAACCTGTTTCCGTCCGAGAACGAATCCGTGGTGATGTTGACGATCCCGACCAGTGACGGCCGACGGATTCCCACGGGCGAGTTTGGGACGTGTTCATTCATGGAGCCCAAGTTTCTGATAGATCTCTGTCGTCACTGTGGAGAAATTCATCGTCATGAAGTGCAGTCCGGGAGCTTCTTCGGCGAGCAGACGGCGGCACATCTCGGTGGCATGGTTAATTCCCAGCGCCCTGACCGATCTGGGGTCCTCCTGTGCGGCAAGCATCTTCTCTGCCAGCTCCGCCGGGAAGGCCGCGGTGGAGAGGGTGGGAATGCGTTGCAGCGAGCGGATGGTGGTGACCGGCATGATCTCCGGGATGATCGGTGTCTCACAGCCGGCTGCCGTCACGCGGTCACGGAAACGCAGATAGCCATCGACGTCGAAAAACATCTGGGTGATGGCGTAGTCGGCGCCGGCCCTGCACTTTTCGACGAAGTGGCGGATGTCGCTGTCCCAGTCGGAGGAGCGCGGGTGCATCTCGGGGAAGGCGGCGACGCCGACGCAGAAATTCCCGGACTCCTTGATCAGGCTGACGAGTTCGGCGGCGAACCGGACGCCTTCCGGATGCTTGGTCCAGGGGCCGAGCGGATCGCCGGGCGGGTCTCCGCGCAGGGCGAGAATGTTGCGAACGCCCTGGTCGGCGTAATGGCCGAGAATGTTGCGCAGTTCGGCGACGCTGTGGTCGACCGCGGTGAGATGGGCGACCGGAGTGAGCGTGGTCTCCTGAGCGATCCGCCCTGTGACGTTGACGGTCCGGCCCCGCGTCGACCCACCGGCACCGTAGGTCACCGAGACGAAAGTGGGGGACAGGCTCTCCAGCCGGCGGATCGCGTTCCAGAGTCCGGCTTCGGCCGCCGCACTGCGCGGCGGCATGAATTCGAAGGAGTAGGAGCGGCCTCCGCGCGCGAGTAGATCGCGAATGGAGACCGCGCTGTCTGTCCTTTTGCTGGGGATACCGAGAGCCATATGGGAAGGGTATTGGTACGGGGGCGGCGGCAGAACGGGTTGTCCACCTGCTGATACCGGCCCGGTGGTGCCGCGGAAATGCCTGAGGAGCGGGTCTCCAAGGAATTGAGAACCCGACCTTGTCGTGCTTTCCTCGCGGAGTGATTCTGCTATCGGGCCACCTCCGGATGCCGGCAAGTCGCGCTTTCTTCCTCAGGGGCGGTGTCATCGCCGGGCACCATCACCCGGACGTTGTCGAGCAGGGCCTCGGTGACCTCGTCGAGGTCGAGGCGCCTCTCCACCGCCCGAAGCCGCGGCAGTTCGGCCCGGGTGGTGGCCCGGGGCGGGGCGAGGAGCTGGCAGCAGTCCTCGTCGGGCAGGACCGAGATGTCGGCCGTGCCGATGGACCGGGCCTCGTCGATGATCTCCTGTTTCTCCCAGCCGATCAGCGGACGCAGGATAGGCAGGGTCGACGCCTCGTCCACAGCGACCATGTTGGCCAGCGTCTGGCTCGCCACCTGCCCCAGGCTGTCGCCCGTCACCAGGGCCTGCGCCCCGGTACGGGCGGCCAGCTCCGAGGCGGCGCGCACCATCAGCCGCCGCTGGGCGACGACCTGGAGTCGGCCCGCACCGGCCACGGCCAGCTGCTTCTGGGCCTTGCCCAGCGCGATGACGTGCAGCCGGCCGGGCGGCTGGTGGCGGTTGAGCTCCCGGGCGAGGGCGTACGCCTTGTAGACGGACGCCGGGTTTGTGTAGGGAGCCCCGCTGAAGTGGACGAACTCGCAGGTCAGGCCACGCCTCATGGCCCGGTGGGCGGCCACCGGGGAATCGAATCCGCCGGACAGCAGCACCAGGGCGCGTCCGCTTGAACCGACGGGCAGGCCGCTCAAGCCGGGGTGCCGGGTCCAGGAGAGGTACGTCTCCTTGCGGTCGATCTCGATGGCCAGCACGATGTCGGGCCGGGTGAGATCGACGCGCAGTTCGGGAACCTCCTCCAGGACCCGGGCTCCCACGTGCCCCGCCACCCGGGACGAGGTCAGCGGGAACTGCTTGTCCCGCCGCTTCACCCGTACGGCGAACCCGCTGCCCGGCCGCTGCCCGCCCAGCGCCTCGACAGCTGCCCGGGTGATCTCCTCCAGAGTGCTCGGCACCCGCACGGCCGGCTCGACGGAGTTGAAGCCGATCACCCTGCGCGCCCGCTCCACCAGCGCTTCCTGCGGGACCTGTCCGCCCAGGACGGTGACGTTCTGGGCGGTCTTGATCCACGTCGAGCCGCCGATCCCGCGCAGCGCGACGCGCAGGTTGTCGTGCAGCCGCTCGGTGAAGCGGTGGCGGTTGTGTCCCTTGAGGAAGATCTCACCGTGCTTGAGCAGCACACAGGGGCCGTAGGAGGAGGTCATGGCAGTGCCTCTCAGAAGTCCCAGTCGTCGTCGGCGGTGTCCTCCGCCTTGCCCATGACGTAGGAGGAGCCGGACCCGGAGAAGAAGTCGTGGTTCTCGTCGGCGCCGGGCGACAGCGCCGCGAGGATCTCCGGGTTGACCTCGGTCTCGTCCGCCCCGAAGCGAGCCGGGTAACCGAGGTTCATCAGTGCCTTGTTGGCGTTGTAGCGGACGAATACGGCCACGTCGTCCATCAGCCCGAGCGGCTCGTACAGCTCGCCCGAGTACTGGAGCTCCAGCTGGTACAGCTCCTCCAGCAGTGCGTGCGTGAACTCGCGCATCTCCTCCTGCTCGGCCGTCGACCGATTCTCCAGGCCGCGCTGGTACTTGTAGCCGGAGTAGTAGCCGTGCACCGCCTTGTCGCGCAGGATCAGGCGGATCATGTCGGCGGTGTTGGTGAGCAGGGCGTGGGTGGAGAAGTGCAGCGGGAGGTAGAAGCCCGCGTACAGCAGCAGCGACGACAGCAGGGTGGAGGCGACCTTCCGCTTCAGCGGGTCGTCGCCGTAGTAGTACTTCAGAACCGTCTTGCAGCGCTGCTGGAGGACGTCGTTGTCCACGGCCCAGCGGTAGGCGTCGTCGATCTCCGGGGTGTTGGAGAGGGTGGAGAAGACGGACGAGTAGCTGCGGGCGTGCACGGCCTGCATGAAGGCGATGTTGGTGTAGACGGCCTCCTCGTGCTCGGTGCGCGCGTCCTGGATCTGCACGATCTCGCCGACCGTGGCCTGCACGGTGTCGAGCATGGTCAGACCGGTGAACACCCGCATGGTGAGCGTGCGTTCCGCGGCGGTGAGCCGCTGCTGCCAGGCGTTCACGTCATTGGAGAGCGGAACCTTCTCGGGCAGCCAGAAGTTGGCGGTGAGCCGGTTCCACACCTCCAGGTCCTTCTCGTCGGTGACGCGGTTCCAGTTGACCGGGCGCAGGCGGGCGGCGGGGTCGTGGCGGTAGGACGGGGGTGTGACCGACAGTTCGGTCAGTGGTGCCGGGGTGGTGGTCATCGTCGGTGCTTTCGCGTGCGGTGGGGCGGAGGGCGTCACAGGGTGCAGGACAGGCAGTTCTCGATCTCGGTGCCCTCCAGGGCCTCCTGGCGCAGCCGGATGTAGTAGAGGGTCTTGATGCCCTTGCGCCAGGCGTGGATCTGCGCCCGGTTCAGGTCGCGGGTGGTGGCCGTGTCGCGGAAGAAGAGGGTGCAGCTCAGGCCCTGGTCGACGTGCTGGGTGGCCGCCGCGTACGTGTCGATGATCTTCTCGTAGCCGATCTCGTACGCGTCCTGGAAGTACTCCAGGTTGTCGTTGTCCATGTGCGGCGCCGGGTAGTAGACGCGGCCGAGCTTGCCCTCCTTGCGGATCTCCACCTTGGCGGCGATCGGGTGGATGGAGGCGGTCGAGTCGTTGATGTAGCTGATGGAACCCGTGGGCGGCACGGCCTGGAGGTACTGGTTGTAGATGCCGTGCTCCTGGACGGACCGCTTCAACTCACGCCAGTCGTCCTGCGTGGGGATGCGGATACCCGCGTCGGCGAAAACCTCCCGCACCCGCTCGGTGGCCGGCTCCCACGCCTGCTCGGTGTACTTGTCGAAGTACGAGCCGTCGGCATACGCCGTGGTCTCGAACCCGTCGAAGGCCGTGCCGCGCTCGATCGCGATCCGGTTCGAGGCACGCAGCGCGTGATAGGCGACCGCGTAGAAGTACATGTCGGTAAAGTCGACGCCCTCTTCGCTGCCGTAGTGGATGCGCTGCGAGGCGAGGTAGCCGTGCAGGTTCATCTGGCCGAGGCCGATGGAGTGCGTCAGCCGGTTGCCGTGTGCCACGGACGGGACCGCGTCGATGTCCGACTGGTCGGAGACGGATGTCAGGCCCCGCACCGACGTCTCGACGGTCGCGCCGAAGTCGGGGGAGGCCATCGCGGCGGCGATGTTCAGCGAGCCCAGGTTGCAGGAGATGTCCTTGCCGACGGTCTCGTAGCCGAGCGAGGCGTCGTAGGTGCTGGGCGTGTTGACCTGAAGGATCTCCGAGCACAGGTTGGACATGTTGATCCAGCCCGGGATCGGGTTGGCCCGGTTCACCGTGTCCTCGAACAGCAGATACGGGTACCCCGACTCGAACTGCAACTCCGCGATCGTCTTGAAGAACTCGCGGGCGCTGAGCGTGGTCTTGCGGATGCGAGGGTTGGCGACCAGGTCGTCGTAGTGCTCGCTGACGGAGAGGTCGGACAGCGGCTTGCCGTACTCGCGCTCGACGTCGTAGGGCGAGAACAGGTGCATGTCCTCGTTGCGCTTGGCGAGTTCGAAGGTGATGTCCGGGACGACGACACCCAGGGAGAGGGTCTTGATGCGGATCTTCTCGTCCGCGTTCTCCCGCTTGGTGTCCAGGAACCGCATGATGTCCGGGTGGTGCGCGTGCAGGTACACCGCGCCCGCGCCCTGGCGTGCGCCTAGCTGGTTGGCGTACGAGAAGGAGTCCTCAAGGAGCTTCATCACCGGGACGACGCCCGAGGACTGATTCTCGATCTTCTTGATCGGGGCGCCCTGTTCGCGCAGGTTCGTCAGGAGCAGGGCGACTCCACCGCCGCGCTTGCTGAGCTGGAGCGCGGAGTTGATGCCGCGTCCGATGGACTCCAGGTTGTCCTCGACACGGAGGAGGAAGCAGGAGACGAGCTCGCCGCGCTGGGCCTTGCCGGCGTTCAGGAAGGTGGGGGTGGCGGGCTGGAAGCGGCCGGTCATCATCTCGTCGACCAGCCGGGAGGCCAACTGCTCGTCACCGGCGCCGAGATACAGGGCGGTGGCGACGACCCGGTCCTCGTAGCGCTCCAGGTAGTGGGAGCCGTCGAAGGTCTTCAGCGTGTACGAGGTGTAGTACTTGAACGCGCCGAGGAAGGTGCGGAAGCGGTGCTTGTGGGCGTACGCCTGCTGGTGGAGGCTCTCCACGAACTCCCAGGCATAGGCCCGGATCGGGGCTTCCTCGTAGTAGTCGTTCTCGATCAGATAGTCGATCTTCTCCTTCAGTGACCCGAACTCCACCGTGTTCGGGTTCACATGCTGGAGGAAGTACTGGCGTACGGCCTCGCGGTCCTTGTCGAACTGGATGTGGCCGTCGCAGTCGTACATGTTCAGCAGGGCGTTCAGCGCGTGGTAGTCCTTGCGCGTGCCGACCGACTCGCGCTGCGCGGTGATCACGCCGCTGCCGAGGAGCGTCGTGTCCAAAACCTCTGAAGTCCTTCCCTCACGGCGCGGACGTCGCGGTCCGTGCCCAGCAGTTCGAATCGGTACAGCTCGGGGACCCGGCACTTGGCCGAGATGACCCGCCCGGCAAGGCAGTAGTCCGCACCGAAGTTGGTGTTGCCCGAGGCGATCACCCCGCGCAGCAACGCCCGGTTGGCCTCGACGTTCAGGAAGCGGACCACCTGCCTGGGGACCGCACCCGCGCGCTCGCCGCCGCCGTAGGTCGGCACGATCAGCACATACGGGTCGGTGACCTGGGGCATGCCGTCGCGGTGCGGGTGCAGGGGGATCCGCGTGGCGGGCAGGCCCAGCCTCTCCACGAAGCGCTTGGTGTTCTCCGAGACGCTGGAGAAGTACACGAGACCACTCATCGACCACCGCCTCCTCTCGCTCGTTCCCGTGTCGTCCGTCCGAGGACCGGGAGGGGAGGAGCGTCGCGGCGCGTACGGCGAACAGCCGGGCGGCGGCGGAAACCTGTACGCCACGCCTGACCCGGGGCCGTGCGACTGCCACGTGGCCCTCCCTCGGGGCCTCGGAGCGCGTGCGCCGTGTCGTCGGCGTACGCACCGGTGGCAGGTCTTCGGACTCACGGGCCCACCCTCCTGACCGGAGGACACCTACTGGCCGTCGCTTCCCAGACCCGGTACGTCGGGCCCAGTGCGTATGACGGCGGTCGTTCCCGCTCACCGCTGCGGGGCAGTCCCGGATTTCCACCGGGTTCCCTCTTGCCTCGCCGACACAGAGGTGCCTGGCGAACCACCAGCACGATCAACACTACATCTAGAACGAGCTGAGTCCAGCCACCCCCAGATGTTGTGTTGGCGAGTGAAGTTAGGTATACCTAAGTCGGCCTTGGGGTGCGGGGGCGACGAGGGTCCGAGGCGCGTCCCGCGCCGGTGACGGCCCGTACCCGATGGGCCCGTCGCCGTATCTCGGCCACGAGCGCCGCCTGGCGGTGCCGAGGACCGAGGGGCGGGAAGGCATCGTGCGGTTCGGCTGGGGATTCGCCGTCGAGTTCCGCGGCGAGACCATCGAGGAACTCGGTCATGTCGACGAGCGCGTCGCGCAGCGCGCGCATCTTGGCGGTCTGGCTGCCGAGTTGTCTGCGCATGGCGAGCAGGCTCTCGAAGTCCTTCGCCGACACGGCGACCATGGGCCGGCCGTCCACCATGACCTCTCGCGCTTTGTGCCTCACCGATGAACCCCCTTGTGCTTGTGGCCGTGGCGGTACTGCTCGTCGGGGCCGAGGCGCTTGTGGCGCCCCGGCCCTCGGGATGTGCGGATCAGGACTCGGACAGCTCGCCACGCACCGTGCGGGCCGCGGCGACCAGGTTCTCCAGGGAGGCGCGGGTCTCGGGCCAGCCGCGGGTCTTCAGGCCGCAGTCGGGGTTGACCCAGAGCCGTTCGGCGGGGATGGCCTTCAGTCCGGTGCGCAGGAGTTCCGCCGCCTCCTGGGTGCTCGGCACCCGCGGCGAGTGGATGTCGTAGACACCCGGCCCCGCCTCGCGCGGGTAGCCGTGGGCGGCGAGTTCGCGGGCGACCTGCATGTGGGAGCGGGCGGCCTCCAGGCTGATGACGTCGGCGTCGAGGTCGTCGATGGCCTGGACGATGTCGCCGAACTCGGCGTAGCACATGTGGGTGTGGATCTGGGTGTCCGGCCGCACAGAGCTGGTGCTGAGCCGGAACGCCTCGGTCGCCCACGCGAGGTAGGCCGGGTGGTCGGCGGAGCGCAGGGGCAGGGTCTCGCGCAGCGCGGGTTCGTCGACCTGGATGACCGAGGTCCCGGCGGCCTCCAGGTCGCTCACCTCGTCGCGCAGGGCGAGGGCGACCTGGCGGGCGGTGTCGCCGAGGGGCTGGTCGTCGCGGACGAAGGACCAGGCGAGCATGGTGACCGGTCCGGTGAGCATGCCCTTGACCGGGCGGGAGGTGAGGGACTGGGCGTACGTCGTCCAGCGCACCGTCATCGGTTCGGGGCGGGAGATGTCGCCGGCCAGGATCGGCGGACGGACGTAGCGGGTGCCGTAGGACTGGACCCAGCCGTGCTGGGTGGCGAGGAAGCCGGTGAGCTGCTCGGCGAAGTACTGGACCATGTCGTTGCGTTCGGGCTCGCCGTGCACGAGGACGTCGATCCCGGTCTTCTCCTGGAAGGAGATGACTTCCTGGATCTCGGCCTTGATGCGCTCCTCGTAGCCGGCCGTGTCGGTCCGCCCGCCGCGCAGGTCGGCGCGTGCGGTGCGCAGTTCGCCGGTCTGCGGGAAGGAGCCGATGGTGGTGGTCGGCAGCAGGGGAAGGCCGAGATGGGCGCGCTGGGCGGTGGCCCGCTCGGCGTACGGCTGGGAGCGGCGGGCGTCGGCCTCGGTGACGGCGGCGGTACGGGCGCGCACGGCCGGGTCGTGGGTGATCGGCGAGCCCGCGCGGGAGGCCAGGTCGGCCCGGTTGGCGGCGAGTTCGGCGGTGATCGCGCCCGTGCCCTGGGCGAGGCCCTTGGCGAGGGTGACGATCTCGGCGGTCTTCTGCTTGGCGAAGGCCAGCCAGCGCAGGATCTGCGGCTCGATGTCCCGCTCCAGGGCCGTGTCGATCGGCACGTGGAGGAGGGAGCAGGAGGACGACACGTCGACGCGGTCGGCCAGCCCGAGCAGGGTGCCGAGCGTGGCGAGGGACTTCTCGAGGTCGTTGACCCAGATGTTGCGGCCGTTGACCACGCCGGCGACCAGGCGCTTGCCGGGCAGTCCGCCGACGGCGGCGAGCGCGTCGAGGTTGGCGGCGGCGGACTCGGTGAAGTCCAGGGCGAGGCCGTCGACCGGTGCCTTGGCCAGGACGGGCAGGGCGTCGCCGAGCCGGTCGAAGTACGAGGCGACCAGCAGCTTCGGCCGGTCGGTGAGGGCGCCGAGATCACGGTAGGCGCGCTCGGCGGCGTTCAGCTCGGCCGGGGTGCGGTCCTGGACGAGGGCGGGTTCGTCGATCTGGACCCATTCGGCGCCGGCGGCGCGCAGGTCGGCGAGGACCTCGGCGTACACCGGCAGCAGGCGGTCCAGCAGGGTGAGCGGCTCGAAGTCCGCGGCCACGCCGGGGGCGGGCTTGGCGAGCAGCAGGTAGGTGACCGGGCCGACCAGGACGGGGCGGGCGGTCAGGCCCTGGGCGAGGGCTTCCTTGAGTTCGGCGACCTGCTTGGCCGAGTCGGCCGTGAAGACGGTGTCCGGGCCCAGCTCCGGCACCAGGTAGTGGTAGTTCGTGTCGAACCACTTGGTCATCTCCAGCGGCGCCACGTCCTGGGTGCCGCGCGCCATGGCGAAGTAGCCGTCGAGGGTGTCGGCCGTGACGGCGTCCCGGTGGCGCTCGGGGATCGCGCCGACCATGACGGTGGTGTCCAGGACGTGGTCGTAGTACGAGAAGTCACCGGTGGGGACCTCGTCGATGCCGGCCTCGGCCAGCTGCTGCCAGTTGGTACGGCGCAGGTCGGCGGCAGTGGAGCGGAGGGTGTCCGCGGTGACGCGGCCCTTCCAGTAGCCCTCGATCGCCTTCTTCAGTTCCCGGTTCTGTCCCTGGCGGGGGTAGCCGTACACGGTGGACCGTGTTGCCGCGGCTGCGGGCTTGCTGGTCACGGAGATCTCCTTCGCGAGATGAATCCCTGAGATCCCGGCGACGGGACGAGAGCGCGAAGGGGTGACGAAACCGGACGGACCGGAGCGTGCGCGGCAAAGGCACGGTTCGTCCGTCTGGTATGTACGCCGACCCGCCCTCGAGGTCACCGGGATGCCGCGCACGGAATGGTCCGCGCACGGGCAGTTGGCAGGTCTTCGGACTCGCGGGCACGCCCTCCGTGACGGAGGACATCTACTGGCCGTCGCTTCCCAGGCCCGGTACGTCGGACCCAGTGCGTATGACGGCGGTCGTTCCCGCTCACCGCTGCGGGGCAGTCCCGGATTCCCACCGGGTTCCCTCTTACGACGCATCCCGCCTGGCGGACGGGGCGAACCAGCTGCGCAGGCCAGCCTACGGGGTGTCGCATCTGAGCAGAGCAGGTCGTCCACTATCCGGATGGTGTGAGGTGGGTCACGGGAACACGGGGTGCGGGAACGCGGAGGCCGGGACGCAGGAGGGCGGGAAGCGCCGCACTCGCGCTTCCCGCCCTTCCCCTGTTCTCGCCGCGCGGGACCCTCATCCCTGCGGCCCGCGGGCCCCTCAGCCCGCGTCGTACCAGGCCCTCAGTCCTGGTCGTAGGTGTGGAACCCGCGGCCCGTCTTCCGGCCGAGGAGTCCCGCCTCCACCATCCGCTGGAGCAGCGGCGGCGGGGCGTAGAGCGGCTCACGGAACTCGTCGTACAGGGACTCGGCGATCGAGGCGACGGTGTCCAGGCCGATGAGGTCGGCGAGCTTCAGCGGGCCCATGGGGTGGGCGCAGCCCAGCTCCATGCCCGTGTCGATATCGGCGGCGGTGGCGAAGCCGGACTCCGCCATCCGGACCGCCGACAGGAGGTACGGGATCAGCAGGGCGTTGACGACGAATCCCGCCCGGTCCCGGGAGTGGATCACTGTCTTGCCGAGCAGTCCGGTGGCGAAGTCCTGCACGGTGGTGACCGTCTCCGGGGACGTGTGCAGGGAGGTCACCACCTCCACCAGCGGCAGCACCGGCACCGGGTTGAAGAAGTGGAGCCCCACGACCCGGTCCGCCCGGCTGGTCGCCATGCCGAGCCGCATGATCGGCAGGGAGGAGGTGTTGGTCGCCAGGATCGCGTCCTCCGCCTCGACGATCTTGTCAAGGGCGGCGAAGATCTCGGCCTTCGCATCTGGGTTCTCGATGACGGCCTCGACGACGAGCTGCCGGTCGGCGAGGTCGTCCAGGCTGCCGGTGAAGACCATGCGGGCGAGCGTGTCCTGTGCGGCGGACTCCTCCAGTTTGCCGCGGCGCACCGCGCGCTCCAGCGACGCCGCGATCCGGTCCCGGGCGGCGCGGGCCGCGACCGCGTCCACTTCGCAGACCACGGTGTCGAGTCCGGCCCGTGCGCACACTTCGGCGATTCCGGCGCCCATCTGCCCGCCGCCGACCACGCCGACGCGCGTGATGTTCCCGCTCATGCTCCGGCCTCCGCCCGCTTCACCAGGTGACGGCTGTAGGCGTCCGGGGTGAAGAACAGCGGCAACTCGCCCGCCAGCGCGGTCCGTTCGAACAGGGCGCGGATCTCGTCGACGGGCGCCCAGGGGTACTCGGCGCCGAGCGCGACGATCTCGTCGTCGAGCAGCCGCAGTACCGTCTCCCGGTCGATGACCCGGTGACGCAGCCACTGCCAGATCTGCACGCGGGCGATCTCGGCGGTGGCCGCGTCCTCCATCAGGTCGTACAGGGCCACGGCGCCCTGGCCGCGCAGCCAGGCGGCGAAGTAACGCAGCGCGACGGCGATGTTGGTGCGCACGCCTTCGGCGGTCGGCGGTCCGCTGATCCGTCGCACGGACAGCAGGTCGGCCGCGGTCACCTCGACGTCGTCGCGGGTGCGGTCGAGCTGGTGCGGCCGCTCGGCGAGGACCCCGTCGAACACCTCACGGCAGACGGACACCAGGCCCGGGTGGGCCACCCACGACCCGTCGAAACCGTCCTCGGCCTCGCGCTCCTTGTCGAGGCGGACCTTGGCGAGCGCCGCCTCGTTGGCGGCCGGGTCCTTGCCGGGCACCTCGGCGGACATGCTGCCGATGGCGTGGGCGCCGCGCTTGTGGCAGGTGCGGACCAGGAGTTCGGTGTAGGCGCGCATGAAGGGGGCGGTCATCGTCACCTTCGCCCGGTCGGGGAGAAGGAAGTCGGTGCGGTGACCGAAGGTCTTGATCAGGCTGAACAGGTAGTCCCAACGGCCCGCGTTGAGACCCGCGCTGTGCTCACGCAGCTCGTAGAGGATCTCCTCCATCTCGAAAGCGGCAGTGAGCGTCTCGATCAGGACGGTGGCGCGGATCGTGCCGCGCGCGATGCCGAGGAGTTCCTGGGCCAGGACGAAGATGTCGTTCCACAGCCGGGCCTCGTAGCGGTTCTCCAGCTTCGGCAGGTAGAAGTACGGGCCGTACCCGGCGTCGATCTGCCGCTGGGCGCAGTGGAAGAAGTACAGGCCGAAGTCGACCAGCGCGGCGGGAACCGGGCCCCCCTCGAACTCCAGGTGCTCCTCGTCGAGGTGCCAGCCGCGCGGCCGCACCATGATCGTGGCGAGCTGGTCGCTCTCGCCGAGCCGGTACTCCTTGCCTTCCGCGGACGTGAAGTCGATCCGGCGCTCGATGGTGTCGAGCAGGGTGAGCTGCCCGCCGACGACGTTGTCCCAGAGCGGGGCGGTGGCGTCCTCGAAGTCCGCCATCCAGACCTTGGCGCCGGAGTTGAGCGCGTTGACGGCCATACGGCGGTCCGGGGGGCCGGTGATCTCGACGCGGCGGTCGGTCAGGCCGGGCGCGGGCGGCGCGACCTGCCAGGTCGGGTCGGCGCGGACGGCGGAGGTGACCATGGGGAAGTCGAGCGGGGAGCCCGATGCCAGCCGCAGCACCTGCCTGCGGCGCTCCTTCATGAGGTCCCGGCGGCGCTCGGAGAAGGCGGCGGCCAGATGGCCGACGAAGTCGAGGGCGGCGGGCGTGAGGATCTCGTCGTGCCGGTGACCGGGAGCGGCGAGGACACGGACACGGTGGGTCAGTGCGGTGGTGGACATCGGGCTCTCCTGAGGGACGGAGCGAGGGTGGGAGCGGAGGGGCGGACGGAGACGGTCGTTCGGCCCCCCGCTCGACCGGTGGGGCCGGGCAACGCGGGATGCCCGGCCACGGGCGGCCGGTTCGGCCGAGGTACGGCCGCACCCGCGGCCGACGAACCGGCCTAGTGGAACTGCTCTTCTTCCGTGGAGCCGGCCAGCGCGGTGGTGGAGGAAGCGGGGTTGACGGCGGTGGAGACCAGGTCGAAGTAGCCGGTGCCGACCTCGCGCTGGTGCTTGACGGCGGTGAAGCCCTGCGCCTGCGCGGCGAACTCCTTCTCCTGCAGGTCGACGTAGGCGGTCATGCCGTGATCGGCGTAACCGCGGGCCAGGTCGAACATGCCGTGGTTGAGGGAGTGGAAGCCGGCCAGCGTGATGAACTGGAACTTGTAGCCCATGGCGCCCAGTTCACGCTGGAACTTGGCGATCTGGTCGTCGTCCAGCGCGGCCTTCCAGTTGAACGAAGGCGAGCAGTTGTAGGCCAGCATCTGGTCCGGGTACTGGGCGTGGATGGCCTCGGCGAACTCGCGGGCCTGGGCGAGGTCCGGGGTGCCGGTCTCGACCCAGATCAGGTCGGCGTACGGGGCGTAGGCCAGGCCGCGGGCGATGACCGGCGCCATGCCGTTCTGCACCCGGTAGAAGCCCTCCGCCGTGCGCTCGCCGGTCACGAACTCGGCGTCGCGCTCGTCGACGTCGCTCGTGATGAGGTTGGCGGCCAGCGCGTCGGTACGCGCGATGATCACCGTGGGTGTGTCGGCAATGTCGGCCGCGAGGCGGGCCGCGTTGAGGGTGCGGATGTGCTGCGAGGTCGGGACGAGGACCTTGCCGCCGAGGTGGCCGCACTTCTTCTCGGAGGCGAGCTGGTCCTCGTAGTGGATGCCGGCCGCGCCGGCCGCGATCATGCCCTTGGTCAGCTCGAAGGCGTTGAGCGGGCCGCCGAAACCGGCCTCGGCGTCCGCGACGATCGGCGCCAGCCAGTCGGTGGTGTCGCCCGCGTTCTCGGCGGTGGCGATCTGGTCGGCGCGCAGCAGCGCGTTGTTGATCCGGCGCACCACCTGCGGCACCGAGTTGGCCGGGTACAGGCTCTGGTCGGGGTAGGTGTGCCCGGCCTGGTTGGCGTCGGCGGCGACCTGCCAGCCGGACAGGTAGATCGCCTGGAGCCCGGCCTTGACCTGCTGCACCGCCTGGCCACCAGTCAGCGCGCCGAGCGCGTGGACGTAGTCGAGCTCGTGCAGCTGGCGCCACAGCCGCTCGGCCCCGCGCCGGGCCAGGGTGTGCTCCTCACGGACGCTGCCGGAGAGCCGGACGACGTCCTCGGCGCTGTAGGTGCGCTCGATGCCCTTCCACCGGGGGTCGGTGGCCCAGCGCTGAACCAGCTCCTCGGCCGCCTGAGTCCTCGCGTCTGCCATGACTGTCACCGTCTCCTCGGTCTGTCGCGGATGCCAATGCCGTACCGCCCTCGGCGGTGGGTGGCACTGCGTGTCGTTTCTGTGGTGCGGCCCGCCGTTACCCCGAGTGGGGAAGGTGAGCAATGCTGCCGGTAGAGGTAGCCGCCGTTTGCCGGGATCTCCGACGTCAGGGCATGAATCGCGCCCCGGTTCCGGGCGGTGTCTGCCGGGTCCGGCGGGCCGCACTCACACTCTGGCACTGGCACTGAGTGCCATCAACCGTGGATGCTTGCCAAGTCTTGCGAATCTTCTGATCGCGTTTTGCCAACCTTGCGAAGGGTCGCGGTGGGGAGTTCTCGCGTACGCTGGCCGAAACCGCCACCGGGGAGCGGGCACGAGAGAGCGGCCCCAGGAGAGCGCGGGGAGCGTGAAGGAGCGCGGGTGAGCAAGACCTATGCGGGCGCGCGGCTGCGCAGGCTGCGCGAGGAACGCCGGATGAGCCAGGCGGAGCTGGCCCGCGTCCTCGGGATCTCGCCGAGCTATCTGAACCAGATGGAGCACGACTCCCGTCCCCTGACCGTGCCGGTGCTGTTCCGGCTCACGGAGACCTTCGGTGTCGACCCGAACTTCTTCTCCGAGCGCGACACGACCCGGCTCGTGGCGGACCTGCGCGAGGCGCTGGCGGGGGAGATCACCGAGTCCCGCGTGTCGCCCACCGACCTCGCGGAACTGGCCTCGCGCATGCCCGCCGTCGCGCAGGTCCTGCTCGACCTGGGCCGTCGCAACCAGCTCCTGTCCGAGCGCCTCGCGGGAGCGGACGACGGCCGTGAGGCCACCGCCGAGGCACCCGGATCACCCCGCTCACCCCATGAGGAGATCCGGGACTTCTTCTACCGCCGCCAGAACTACCTGCACGACACCGACCTCGCCGCCGAACGCCTCGCCGACGAGATCGGTGTCCGGCCGGGCGAGATCATCAGCGCCCTCACGGCGAGACTGGCCGACGCGCACGGCGTCCGCCTGTCCGCCGACTCCGGCGACCGCCTCCACCACTACGACGCCGCGACCCGCACCCTCCACATGTCCTCTCGCCTGCGCCCCGGCCAGCGGGCATTCCGCATGGCGACTCAGCTGGCCCTGCTGGAGTACGCCGACGAACTCGGCAGCCAGGCCGCCGAGGACTTCGAGCCCGGCACGCCCGCCCACGGTCTGGCCCGTATCGGCATCGCCAACTACTTCGCCGCCGCGCTGATCCTGCCGTACACCGCTTTCCATGCGGCCGCCGAGGAGTTCCGCTACGACATCGAGCGCCTCACCGACCGCTACGGCCTCGGCTACGAGACCGTCTGCCACCGCCTCAGCACCCTCCAGCGCCCGCGCCTGCGAGGCGTCCCCTTCTCCTTCGTCCGGGTCGACCGGGCCGGCAACATGTCCAAGCGGCAGTCGGCGACCGGGTTCCACTTCTCCCGGGCGGGCGGCACCTGCCCCCTCTGGAACGTCTACGAGGCGTTCGCCGCGCCCGGCCGCATCCATGTCCAGATCGCCGAAATGCCGGACGGGCAGCGCTACTTGTGGACCGCCCGCGCGATCACCCGGCACCGCGGCGGCTGGGGCGAGCCCGGCAAGACGTACGCCATCGGCCTCGGCTGCGAGATCCGCCACGCCCACCGCCTCGTCTACTCCGACGGCCTCGACCTCACCAGCCCCTCCGCCGCCACCCCCATCGGCATGGGCTGCCGCGTCTGCGAGCGCCTCGACTGCCCGCAACGCGCCACACCCCCACTGGGCCGCACACTGCGGATCGACCAGGACAGCAGCACGTTCGTGCCGTATCCGGTGGCGGAGTAGCGGTAGCGGCCAGTTGAACGCCGGGGGCTCGCCGTCCGTATGGAAGGGGAAGCTCACTGGTCCCGAGGAGTCCCCATGCCCACCGGCGGCGGCGTCGACATCCTGCGCCTGACGCGCGCGGCCGTCTTCGCCGTGGTGTGCCTGACGGCGACCGGACTGGGGCACTCGCTGGTCTCCGGTGACGTGCCGCCCTGGTGGAGCATGGGTCTCGCGTTCGGGGGGACGTTCGCGGGAGCGTGGTGGCTCACGTGGGAGGGGCGCGGGGCACCGGCCGTCGTGGGAGCCACCGTTCTCGCGCAGGGGCTGCTGCACCTGTTCTTCGGTCTCGCCCATGCGGTGACCCGTTCACCCGCGGCGCCCATGACACACATGGGCGCGCACGACATGGCGCATTCCCACGCCCACGCTGTCGGCGGGTCCGCGAGCCCCACGGCCCACATGACCATGGCGGAGCCCGGATCCTCAGGCCTCGCCGTCCTGAACCACGGAGCGTCCGCCGGGATGCTCCTGGGCCATTTGCTGGCCGCCGTCGTGTGCGGGCTGTGGCTGTGGCAGGGAGAGTCGGCGGTCCACAGGATCGGCCTTGCCCTGGCCGGCTGGCTGTTCGCACCCCTCGTCCGCGCCCTGCGCGTCCTGTTCGGTACGACGGTGAGGTACGCGACCGCCCCTCGACAGGCCGTCGCCGCCCGAGCGCGGCAGGGGCGGGCCGCCCCCGCCTGGCTGAGACACGTAGTGGTCCGCCGAGGGCCACCGCGACCGCTTGATCCTTCGTCAACCGGCCCGCCCTTCCCCTTCTCCTGGACCCCACGGATCGCGTGACGCCACGTGGCGGGGAGGCGGGCAGACGGCCGGACGCCTGTTCGCCCGCGCCGCCCGGATCCTCTCAGCCCATGCTGCCCGCCCCGGCGGAGCAGCCTCCGCGTAACGATCGGGAGTTCCCTTTCATGTACGACCACACAACCGCGTCCGGCATGTCCGAATACGGCATGACCGAGCGCGACCACACGCCCGGCCTCCCTCAGCCGCACGTCCCCGTCCCCGCGCCGCGCCCGCGCCGCCCGCATACGCGTCCCGCCCTCGCCTGTGCCGCCCTGCTCGCCACGACGGCTCTGCTGTCGGGCTGCGGCGGCGACTCCGACGACGCCTCCTCGGCCGAGGCCGCGGGCGCCAAGTCCTCCGCCTCCCCGTCCTCCTCGAAGTCCATGGACGACATGGATGGCATGGACGGGATGAACATGGGCGACCCGTCCGCCACACCCGCCTACGAGTTGCCCGACACGACGCTCGTCGAGGGCTCCTTCAAGCTCCTGGACACCCGGCCCCCCGGACTGGACGACGTCAAGGGAACGGCGTGGCTCGCGCAGGGAGCGAAGGGTACGACCGTCACCGTGAAGCTGACCGGTCTGAAGCCCGGGGCCTCCTACATGTCGCACCTGCATGCCCAGCAGTGCTCGGCCGAGAACGGCGGTGACCACTTCCAGTTCGAGAAGGGCGGCTCCACGATGCCGCCCAACGAAGTGCATCTCGCCTTCAAGGCCGACAAGACGGGCATGGGGATGACCACGGTCAACAACGACCGCAAGACCGGCGAGAACGCGCGCGCCATCGTGATCCACCCCGCGGAAGCCCAGGACAACCGCATCGCATGCGCCGACTTCGAGTTCTGAGCGGGCTGAGGGCACCGGCCGTGCTGTGCGCGGCCGTGTGTGCGCTGGCCACCGGCGGCGGTGCACCGGCCCACGCCCACACCGCCCTTTTGAGCGCGACCCCGTCCCCCGGCTCCAAGGTCGGGCCCGGCACCGAGGTCGTCTCACTGAAGTTCGGACAACTGCTGGGCGGGACCGTGCCGAGTGTCTCCCTGACCGGCCCGAACGGCAGGACGGTGCCCCTCGGCGAGCCCGTCGTGGCACCCGGTGCCACCGTGTGCGCGGCGGTGAAGGGGCTGCCCGTCGGCGTCAACACCCTCACCTACGAGGTACTGGCGGCGGACGGGGACGTGCAGACCAACCGGTTCTACTTCGAGGTGAAGAAGAACGCGGCGGTCCCGGCGACCCCCTCCGCGTGCGCCGGACGGGAGCTGCCGGAACCGGCGAATCCCTCACCCTCGCCCGTTGCCGCGCAGGCACGTGACGAGGCCGGCGGCTTCCTGGACCGCGACGGGGTGGCGGTCACCGGTGTCGCCGCCGGTGTCGCGGTCGCGGCCGGCCTGTTCGCCGTACGCAGGAAGCGGCGGGGAGCCGGGTCGGCGGAGTGAGCGGTGGCCGGGGCGGGGCCTCACCCCTTCCCGGCCACCCGCCCGACCAGTGAACTCCAGCCCGGCACATCGACCTCCGCGCAAACGGTCTTGCCGAGCGGCTCCCGCTCCAGCACCTCCCACCTGTCGGCCAGCGCCTCGACGAGGAACAGGCCGCGTCCGCACTCGTCCAGCGGCGGGGGAGCTGTCACGGCACCCGGAGCGGGGGGCCGGCTCCCGGAGCGGGTGTCGGTGACCTCGACGCGCACGCTCCCCGTGACGAGGGACAGCCGCAGTTCGAAGTCCCGGCCGGGTACCCGCCCGTGGGTGACGGCGTTCGCTGCCAGCTCGCCGACGATCGCGGCGACCGTCCCCTCGGGGTCCGTTCCGGACCCGGGCTCGATGTCCCACGCGCGCAGCTGCTCTATGGCGTGGCGCCGTGCGAGTCGGGCGCCCAGCGGGGTGGCGCTGAACCTCCGCACAGAGGTGAACACACGTAGGGTAACCGGGTCCTGGCGGGTGGACGGAGCTGTCATGCGCCCAATCTGGACTCCCCGGCACCCCCTTCACCAGGCCGGAGCCGCGTACTCCGCGCGAGAGTACGCGGTCACGGACTGGACAGCACCGATAACAGCCAGTAACCATGGGCGAGTTGGAAGCGGGGTGTGAGCGGAAGGTGGGGCGAGGGTGGTCGAGGACACGTTCGTACGGGGTGGCGGGGAGCCGGACGGGGCGGACAGCCTGCGGACGTTCGGGGCGGCGCTTCAGGCGTTGCGCGAGCACGCGGGGCTGAGCCGGGAGGAGTTCGCGGAGATCGTCCGGTACTCCAAACACACGGTGGCGTCGGTGGAGTTGGGGCGGCGGATGCCGGATGTCGCCTTCGTGGAGCGGGCGGAGGAGGCGACCGGGAACACGGGGGTGTTGCGCAAGACTCTCGAACGGGTCGCCCGGCAGCCGGGGTTGGCGGCATGGTTCCGGCAGTGGGCGCGGCTGGAGGCGGCGGCGATCACGCTGTACACGTACGAATGCCGGTTGGTGCCGGGGCTGTTGCAGACGGAGGCGTACGCGCGGACGCTGTTCACCAACCAGCTCCCGCCTATGGACGACGGGCAGATCGAGGCACTGTGGGCGGCGAGGGCGGAACGCCAGCGGCTGCTGCGGGAGCGGCCGAACACGGCGTTCGGGTTCATCCTGGAGGAGGGGGTGTTGCTGCGGCGCACGGGCGGGGCGGAGGTGACGCGTGAACTCGTCGACCATGTACTGGAGGCCGCGGAGCTTCGGAACGTCGAGTTCCAGATCATGCCGCAGATCCAGGAGACTCATGCCGGGCTGGACGGGCCCATGCGGCTCCTGGAGACCCCGGAGAACCAGTGGTACGCGTACTGCGAGGGGCAGGAGAGCGGCCAGCTCGTGGCTGATCCAAAGGTGGTCAGCATGCTCAAGATGCGGTATGCCAGGATGCGTTCGCAGGCTCTCACCATCAAGGACTCCGTGAGTCTGTTGCAGCGGATGCGAGGGGAACTATGAACACGTCCGACCTGGCCTGGTTCAAGAGCAGCTACAGCGGCGGCTCCGGCGACGACTGCGTCGAAGTCGCCCTCTCCTGGCGCAAGTCCACCTACAGCAGCGGTGACGGCGACGACTGTGTCGAAGTAGCTCTCCCCTGGCACAAGTCCACCCACAGCAGCGGCGGTTCCGGCGACTGCGTCGAGGTCGCCCCCTGCGCCACCGCCGTCCACGTCCGCGACACCAAGGACCGGCAGGGCCCCCAGTTCGCCGTCGCCCCCGCCGCCTGGGCCGACTTCGTCACTTTCGCGGCAGCAGCCCCAACGTCATGACCGGTACGGCGGCCAGGACCAGCCACGGCACGGCCGCCGGAAGCCCCGCGTCGAGAAGGGAGCCGGTGGCCGAGCTGCCGACGAGGACGATGACGCCGGAGACGGAAGACAGCGCGCCGGTGTAGAGGCCGAGCCGGCCCTCCTCGGCGAGGTCGGGCGCCCAGGCGCGGGCGGGGGGCACGACCAGCATCTGGCCGACGGTGAGCAGGACGACGTACCCGGCGGCGGGCAGCAGCCCGGCGAGGCCCGTCCAGCCCGCCGGGCGGGCCGCCGCGACGACCGCGAACCCTGCCGCGATGAGCAGCAGTCCGACGGCCATGGAGCGGCGCAGGTCGAGCCGGTCGCCCGCCCACCGCGTAACCCCCAGCTGCGCGCACACCACCAGTAGGGACGACAGGGCGAACAGCCAGGACAGCGCGGTCTGCGAGCCGGTGGCCCGCTCCACCTCGTCCGGCAGGGCGAGGTAGAGCTGGTTGTAGGCGAGCAGGTAGCTGCCGTAGGCAGCTACCGGGGCGAGGAAGCGGCGGTTGCGCAGCACCAGCCGTAGGCCGCCCTTCTCCGTCACCCGCACCCGGCCGGGTATGTGCTGCGGCATCAGCCAGGCGTGCCCGGCGAGGACGAAGACCCCGGCCCCGGCGAGACGGGCGGTACGGAAGTCCACGGCGAGCAGCAGCGCGCCGAGCAGCGGGCCGACGAACGCACCCGGCCTGCCCGGCCGCCGAGAGCAGGGCGAGGACCCGCGTACGGGACCCGTGGCCCTCCTCCTCCCACACCACCGCCTGCCTGGCCACCTCCGACTCGACCGCCGGGGAGAACAACGCGGCGGCGAAGCCGATCAGCAGCACCGAGCCGATCACCGCCCAGGTCGCCTCGGCGAAGCCCAGCCACGCGAACCCGGCGATCCGCAGGGCACAGCCCACGAGGACGACGGGCCGCACCCCGTACCGGTCGACGAGCCAGCCCCCGACCACGAACAGCCCCTGCTGGCTGAAGGTCCGCAGGCCGAGGGCGAAGCCGACCATCCAGCCCGCCATGCCGATGCCGGCGCCGAGGTGCTCGGCGAGGAAGGGCAGGACGGCGAAGAAGCCGATGTTGAAGGCGAGTTGGGTGAGGATCAGCAGTTTGAGGAGCGGGGAGAGGTGTCTCCAGGTTTGCTCCCGGGGGGACTTGGGGGTGGTGGCGCGGCGGCGCAGGAGGCGGGTGAACACGTCAGTCGCAGTCATCGGTCATCAGCCAGGGAGTCAGGTCCGTCAGCGGGGGGCGGTGGGGGAGGAGTCGGGAGCGGCGGAGGCCAGGACCCGGCGGGTCGGTCGGGCTCCGGGGCCGCCTCCGGTTTCCGCTGGGCGGCCGGTGTGGGTGCGCTCGGGTTCCAGCGCCGCCGCCGGGGCAGCCGTACCCCTCCCGTCGCCGTCACCGCGAGCGCGCCGAGCAGGGCCAGTCCGCCGAGCCAGTGCCAGAGCAGGGCCAACGGGCCGTTGTCCAGGCCGAGTTGCTCGCGGATGGCGCGGAGTGTCTCGGGGGTCGGGGCGCGCTCTGTCGACCGGGCCTTGAGCACGGTCAGCGCGGGGTCCGTGCGCGACAGCCAGGGCAGCAGGCCGATCACGCACACCAGGGCGGCGGTGAGCGCGGCCCGCCACAGCAACGTGGGGCCGCCGCCCCGCGCGAAGGAGCGCAGGGCGGCGGCGTACCGGCTAGGGGGTGCGGCTATGGACTTCAGGACCGCGTCCCGGTGCCGACGAACTGACGCTCGTACGGGTCGAGGATCGCGCCCTTGACGGACGTACCGATGCCCGTGACGACCTTCAGGTGGACGAGGGGGATCTCCGCGTCCGTGCCGAGGATCGCGGCCTCCGCCTTCATCGCGCCGTCCTGCCGCTTGGCGGTGTCGGCCTCCGTCTGGGCGGCGGCGATCAGCTTGTCGACGTTCTTGTCGCACAGGAACGACAGGTTGTAGGAGCCGTCGCAGGCGTAGTCGCTGGCCAGGACGCTCACCGGGTCGCCGGTGTCGAGCATCATGTTGCGGGAGACGACGGCGGCGTCGAACTTCTTGGCCAGCAGGTCGCTCTCCAGCCGCGCGTACGCACGCACCTCCAGCTTCACCCTGAACCCGGCCTTCTGCAGTGTCCAATAAGGCCGGTGGTGATGTGTACTGGTAGCGAGTGGCGGCAGGTCGAATCCCAACGCGATGCCGACACGTGCCAGGTGCGGGGCATCGTCACGCCTGACAGCGTCCGTTCCACGACGGCGCTCCGCACCGTCCGGCGGTCAGATCTCGCGCCCTTGCCGGTCGGGCGGCAGATCGCCGCGATGGCGTCGCTGTGATTCCCCAGGTGAAAGGCCTCTTGCCCGGCCGCCGGCACCGCCCGGCGCCGACCGGGACGTCAGCGGTGCCGGCCTGAGCCCGCCGGCCGGCGCCCGTACCGGGACCGGAGCGGGGTGTGGCGACATGGCGGTCAGCGGGCACGGGCCGGGCCACGCTCGGGAAGGCGAATTCCTACGTGGCCCGGTGGCGTCATCGTGGCACGCCGCGGTCTGGTCGGGGAGCCCTGGACACCGTGATTTCCCACGTGGGGATTGTCCCTCCCGTCCCGGGGAACCAGAGCGCCTTGCCCAACGACCATCTGAGGTTGCCGTGCGCTCGGTCCGACGACGCCATGGGCGGCGGTGCCGGGAGCCTGCCGTAGGGGGCTCGGAGAAATTCGGGTGCGGGCGGGAACTCCAGCGGCCGTCCATCCGACTACTTCAGGACAGCGGCTGAAAACGGGGCGGTGGAGTGACTCGCGGGTCGTCCGCCGGGCGTCGGCTGTCCTGCACGGATTCCGGTGTCTCGCGCACCGCCGACACAGCATGAGGTGAGATTGATGTCCGTCAACTCCGAAAGATCCGATCTGCCTGAACCGGATGGATCGGCCGACGAAAGCACCGAGGCCGCAGCGACGGCGACAGCGACGGCGACAGCGGGGACCACCACGGCGCCCCCGACGGCCACCGCGACCGCGACGGCCCCGTCGGCCCGGCAACCGCAGGGCTTCGGCGCGCTGTTGACGCGACTTCACTTCTACGCCGGCGTCATGGTCGCGCCGTTCCTGCTCGTCGCCGCCGTGACCGGGCTGCTCTACGCGTTCACGCCGCAGCTGGACTCGCTCGTCTACGGCAAGGAACTCACCGTCGCGCAAACCGGTGACAGCGCCCTCCCCCTTTCCGAACAAGTGGCCCGTGCCCGTGCCGAGCACCCGGAGGGCACGCTGACCGCAGTGCGTCCGGGTAGCGGCGAGAGCACCACGCAGGTGGACTTCGCACTCCCCGAACTCGGTGACAAGGCGCACACGGTCTACGTCGACCCCTACACGGGCGAGGTCACTGGCCAGCTGACCACCTGGTGGACCTCGACTCCTCTCACGACCTGGCTGGACGTCCTGCACAGCAACCTCCACCTGGGTGAGGTCGGCACCCTGTACTCGGAGCTGGCCGCGAGCTGGCTGTGGGTGCTCGTCCTCGGCGGACTGGTCCTGTGGTGGCGGCGCCGGCGCGGCACCCGGACCGCCCGGCGTCTGCTGCTTCCCGAAACGGGCGCGAAGAAGGGCGGAGTACGCCGCACGCGCAGCTGGCACGCCGCGACGGGTGTGTGGATCGCCCTCGGCATGCTGTTCCTCTCCGCGACCGGTCTGACCTGGTCCACCTACGCGGGGGAGAACTTCAGCAAGGCCCTGGACTCGCTGAAGTCCAGCACGCCCTACGTGGACACTGCCCTGACGGGCGCGGACGCCTCCGGTGCCGACTCCGGGGCCCCGAAGAGCGCCGACCCGAGCGACATCGACGGCGTCCTGAAAGCGGCTCGCGACAACGGCATCGACGGCCCGGTCTCGATCAGCGTGCCGGAGGACGGCGCCAGCGCCTGGAGCGTGTCGCAGACCCGCAACCTCTGGCCCGTCGGACGCGACACCGTCGCCGTCGACGCCGCCACCGAGAAGGTGGTCGACCGGGTGGACTTCGCCGACTGGCCCCTTCTGGCCAAGCTCACCACCTGGGGCGTCCAAGGGCACATGGGCCTGCTGTTCGGCATCGTCAACCAGATCGTGCTCGCCCTGCTGGCCATCGGCCTGATCTGCGTGATCCTCTGGGGCTACCGCATGTGGTGGCAGCGCCGTCCCACGCGCGCCGACCGCCGGACCTTCCTCGGAACTCCGCCCGCCCGCGGTGGCTGGCGCGGCATGCCGTCCTGGAGCGTCGCGGTCGGCATCGTCGTGGTCGCGCTCATCGGGTGGGTCATACCGTTGTTCGGCATCCCCCTGGCCGCCTTCCTTGCGATCGACCTCGCTGTCGGTGCCGCCCGGAGCCGCCGGACGACCGCCGGAACCTCCGGAGGCTGACCGGCGCGACGGGCACGACCGGCGCGGACAGGTGTCGTGGCTTACGCCACCCAGGTGACGCGCGCCACGGCACGGAACTGGGTCGGAGTCCGAAACGACTGACTGAACGACAGGCATGCGGACGGCACCGGATTGAACACCCAGGCCGGTGCCTGCGTACTTCGAGGCGAACGGACGCCTCACCGACACCCAGGAGTTGCTCCATGGCACGGAAGCACTACCTCGTCACCGGCATGAGTTGCGGGCACTGCGCGGCGAGCATCAAGGAGGAGGTGTCCCAGGTTCCCGGTGTGCACGAGGTGGACGTCGACGTGGCGGCGGGCTCGGTCTCCGTCGGCGGCACGGACCTGGACGACGCGCTGCTGCGTGCGGCGATCGTCGAAGCGGGGTACGAGGTGGCCGAAACGGTCGCGGCCTGACAGGTACTTCTTCTCGTCGTCGGCCGCCGGGCGGGAGCCTGACTCGGTGGCCGACACGGAAGAACGGAAGGGCGTGGACCATGGTGAGCGTCCCGCCCACGGTGAGCCGTGCCGAGGTCACGTCACACCATCAGGACGAACATCACCGCCATACCCAGCGCCATCGCGGCATGACAAGCGTGAGCCAGAGCGCCCTCGGAGCCGGTGTCCACGGAGACACTCGCTGCCACAGCGACGCTTGTGTCCACAGAGACGGTGCCGCCCTCGGCCACCCGGTCGTCCCCGCCCTCGGCCCGATCTTTGGCCTGGTCCAGAGTGCGGGTGAGCCAGATCAGACCGATGACCGCCAGGGCGGCGGCGAGGAGAGCCGCCGTCACCCTCGGCCCGGTCCCGGTCAAACTCATGGCGGCGACCCCGGAGTCCCCCGACATCTCCATTCCGTGCATGTCATGCACGCCGCCCGACTCCCCGTGGCCGGACGTCGTATGGGCGGATCCCATGGCCGCCACCATCCAGGCCATGGCCCCCATCATCACGACATGCGGCCAGGCCGCGAGTGCCGCCCCGCCCCGGGAGCGGTCGCCGGCACGGAACGGCGTCGCGGCGAGGAACCACAACCCGCCCAGCGAGAACAGCACGACCTGAGGAACGGCCGGCCACTCCATACCCCAGGGCCAGGTCATCGCGACCATGCACACACCCATCGCCGCGTGCAGGGCGTGATCCACCCGCTCGTCGAGGCCGGTTCGGGGCAGAAGAACGCGCCACACCCCGTAGAGAACGGGAAGCGCGAACGCCAGAGTCAGGATCCAGCGAAGTCCGCTTGCTGTAACCACGAGGCCACTCCAGCGCCAGGGCGCCGTACGCGCCGATGTTCAGATGCACGACGAGCCCGCCGCGGCTGATGCCTCGACCTCCGGGGCCCGGAGGCGGCCGAGTTCATGTCCCGGTGGGGGCGTCGGCCTGGGCCGCCGCTACAGGAGTCGAGCCGGCATCGTACTGAGTTCCCGGAGTGGGCTGTGACCGCGGTCACTTCACGTCGGGGCGGAGAGGGTCGGATCGGCGCGCACTTCCGGCCCGTTCACCCGTCGCGTCCCGTCCGTCCCGCCAGTGGCGTCCCCGGGTGTCTGGCTCCGGTCGGCGGATGCCAGGATGAGCCGTCATGTCTGTCAGTGGGCCTTTGCGAGTGGTGCGGGCCGCGGTGTTCGCAGCCGTCTGTGTCGTACTCGCAACTGTCGGACATGCCGTGATGTCGGGGGCCGGGCTGCCCTGGTGGATGCTGCTGTCCGGCACCGCCGCGGTCGCTGCCGTCGGCTGGGTCTTCGGCGCCCAGGAGCGCCGCCGTCGTACGGTCGCGGCGCTGACCGTCGCCATCCAGGCGTGCCTGCACGTCGGCTTCACCCTCGCACAGCCGCACTCCGGCGGTCATACGTCGGCGGCGTCCGCAGGGGGCGGCACACAGTCCGTGCGGCAATGGGTCGCCTTTCTGCTGTGCGGCCCGAATCCCACCCCCGCCCAGGCGGCGCGGGCCTACGACATCGCCGTACAGGCGGGGCTGACGCACCGTATGCACGCCGCCGCCGCTCACGGCGACACCGGCGCCGGTACGTCCGTGGGGCATGACATGGCGTCCATGCCGGGCATGCACGACATGAGCCAGATGACGGGCACCGCCTCCTGGGGCATGCTCGCCGCCCACGTACTGGCCGCCGTCCTGTGCGGGCTGTGGCTGGCCCAGGGAGAACGCGCGGCCTTCGCGCTGCTGCGCGCGTGTGCCGACCGGGCGTTCGTGCCGCTGCGACTCGTGCTCGCGGTGCTCCGTCCCCTGCCGCGTCCGGCGGCCCTCCGGCCGTATCCCCACCCTCGTCAGCGCATGCGGCAGGCGCTCCTCGTCCACTCGCTCACCACCCGCGGTCCCCCCGGGACGGTCGCTGTCCTCTGACAGCCGGACCACCGCCGCCGCGCTTCATGCGACGGCGTGTTCCCGTGCGCGCGTCCGCGCGAACGGACCTCCCCACCCGTACCGCCGCCGGGCTCCGGTCTTCTCCGGCCCGGCCTGCTGACGGGATTCGAGTAAGGGACCACGCAGACCATGACCTCTGCCCTGCCCGCCGTGACCGACGAGACGGTCACCGCATGGGCGCTCGCCGCCGCCGGCGGCGACACCGAAGCGGTCGACCGCTTCGTCCGCGCCCTCCAACGTGACGTACGCCGCTACGTGGCGTCCCTCGCCGACGACGCGACCGCGGCCGACGACCTCACCCAGGAGACGTTCCTGCGTGCGCTGAGCGCGCTGCACCGGTTCGAGGGCCGCTCCTCGGCCCGGACCTGGCTGCTGTCGATCGCCCGTCGGGCGGTCGCCGACAGCCTGCGCCGGGCGGCGTGCCGGCCGAGGACGGCCGACATGGATGACTGGCAGATCGCAGTCGAACGCACCCAACCTCTCGACCTGCCGGGCTTCGACGAGGGCATCGCCCTCATGGAGCTGGTCGATTCCCTGCCCGGCGACCGTCGCGAGGCGTTCGTCCTCACCCAGCTGCTCGGGCTGCCGTACGCGGAGGCCGCGGAGGCGAGCCGATGCCCGGTCGGCACCGTGCGCTCCCGGGTTTCGCGCGCCCGGCTGGCGCTGGCCGGGATGGTGGCGGACGAGTCCGGTTCCGTTCACCGTGCCGAGTGCGCCGTGGCCTGATGCCGGGAAGCCCCGCGTTCCGGGCGGGCGCGCGACATGGTTTCCGGTCGCGCGCCCGCCCCGGCGCCGGACCGCGGCCATATTCCGCACACGGCCCGTCCGGGACTCCGCTTCCGGTCGTTCGTGGCCGTCGTCGCACCACCGCGACACAGCGCCACCCACCATGAGGGAGTTACCGATGCCCCCATCGATCCGGGCCCGCAGGCTGCACCGTACCGGCGTCCTCGGCGCGGTCGCGCTCGCCGTGGTCGTCGCCACCGCGGGGCCGGCAGCGGCCCACGCGGAGGTCGAAGCCAAGGATGCGCGGGCGCTCGACCAGAACGTCGCGCTGACCTTCACGGCGGCGTCGGAGTCCGCCTCCGCCGGCATCAGCAAGCTGGAGGTGATCCTGCCGGAGGGCATCACCCCGCAGGACATCACCTACAAGGACGGCCCGCAGGGCTGGAAACTCACCCCCACCGGCCGCGGCTACACGGTGTCCGGGCCGAAGCTGGCCGTGGGCACGGACGCCGAGTACGTCGTGACCGTACGGCAGTTGCCCGACGCCAAGACGCTCATCTTCAAGACGCTCCAGACCTACAGCGACGGCCAGATCGACCGCTGGATCGAGGAGGAGGAAGAGAGCGACGACCACGGGCACGGGCACGGTCACCCCGCGCCGCGGCTGGAGCTGAAGGCCGCCGCACCCGGCGCGGAGTCCGTCAGCCCGACCCCCACCGAGGCGCCGACGAGCACCGCGCCCTCCAGCCCCGCCCCGGCCGAGGCGGCGGCGCAGGAGGCGTCGGCCACGCCGGCGGCGGACGCCACCCAGGACGACGACGGCATGCCCGTCGCCGTGCCGGTCGGTATCGGCGTGGCCGTCCTCGCCCTAGCCGGTGGCGTGTGGTGGTTCAGGAGCCGGCGTGGCGGAGCAGCCTGAGACGGCTCGGCCCGTACGCGGCCGGCCCCGGCGAGCAGATGCCGGCCCGGGTCCGCGTCACGCGCGGACGGCGGCCAGGATCTCCCGGCACACGTCCAGGGCCTGCCCGGTGGCCTCCGAGCAGATGCGGCAGTGCTCATGGTGTGCCGCGTGCGCGGCGCACAGGTCGTGGTTGACCTGGCAGGCGATGAGGTCCGCCTCGACCTGGGCCGTGAGCAGCGTGCGGTCAGGAGCACCCCGGGTCAACAGGCGGCGGGTGGCGGCCGTCACGTCGGCGCAGTCCATGTGGTGGGCGATCGCCGCGCGCATGTCGCCGTGCTGCTGGGCGAGCATGCCGACCGCACACGCGGTGACGGCCTCTTCGCAGTCGGAGAGCACATCGACGGCTCGGGCGAGGAGGTCGGTGCCGAGAGGTCCGCTGGTGGTGAGGCTGTCGAGGAGTTCCTTGCTCTGGATCATGGCGTCTCCCACGGGGTTGAGAGGGGGCTGTGCTCGGCCGGCGCCGGAGACCGGTTCCGCCGGGGGAGCGGGCCACGTACCCATGGCCCTGTTACGGCCGTTCAGAGGCTACGCCGCCCGGGCATGTCCTGCATCACGTGCCTATGACCTGTTACGCATCGTTCTCGGGTTGCGGCCGTGCCCGGGCACGGCCGAGAGATTCCCTCCTGCTGATTCCGAGCCGATCGGAACCGCCCCTGCGAGCTGTCCGGATCGCGTCCTTGTGGCAGGGCGACACCGGCTGGGACCGTGGGGCTGATGTGATGCACACCATAGAGTGACGCGGGAACCCGTACGCCACCTGGCCCGACTCCTGAAACGTAACGGCCGGCCCGGAACCCGTGGTGAACACTTCGTCC
This sequence comes from Streptomyces sp. M41, assembly GCF_043673425.1. Taxonomy (NCBI): domain Bacteria; kingdom Bacillati; phylum Actinomycetota; class Actinomycetes; order Kitasatosporales; family Streptomycetaceae; genus Streptomyces; species Streptomyces sp. M41. The sequence goes on from NZ_JBIMKE010000001.1 coordinate 108,526, forward strand.
GGTCCGCCCGACAGGCACCAGGAGGCCGGTGATGGAAGAACCCGAGCAGTCGTCCTCGTCCCCAGGGGCAGGCGCGGTCCTGCGCAGACTCGTACCGCCACCCGCCCTGTGCGGGTTCCTCCTGCTGCTCGCCCTGGTCTTCACCGTGTCGTACGCCGTCGGTGCCCAGGCCGGGCCCGTCGCACCCGGCATGCACCGCACCGAGACCGGGACCGGCACTGGGGGCGACGGAAAGACGGGGGACGGCGGCGCCACGGACATGGACGACATGGACGGCATGAACATGGATCACGGGAGCGGCGGCTGATGGCTGCGGAAAAGACACCCGCGCCTGTGGGAGACGCTCCCGTACTGGTCACCACCGACCTGAACGTCGGCGGGATGACCTGCGCGGCCTGCGTACGGCGGGTGGAGAAGAAGCTCGGGAAGCTTGATGGCGTGACCGCGACGGTCAACCTCGCTACCGAGAGCGCCCGCGTCGTGCACCCGGCCGACGTAAGCCCGGAGCAACTGGTCACGGCGGTCGGGCAGGCCGGGTACACGGCCGCGCTGCCCGAGCCGCCGAAGCCGCGGCGCGGGGACCGCGAGACCGAGTCCCGGTCCGGGTCAGGGGCCGACTCCGAGTCAGGGCCCGAGGACGCGACCCGGCTGGACCTCGAGCGGCTGCTGATCACCGCGCTGCTGTCCGTGCCGGTGCTCGTGCTGTCGATGGTGCCCGCCTGGCAGTTCCGCAACTGGCAGTGGCTGTGCTTCGCGCTGGCCGCGCCGGTCGCCGTCTGGAGCGCGTGGCCGTTCCACATCCGGGCGTTGCGCGGGCTGCGGCACTCGACGGCGACCATGGACACCCTCGTCTCGCTGGGCGTCGTCGCCTCCTTCGGCTGGTCGGCGTACGCGCTGTTCCTCGGCGGGGCGGGCGAGCCGGGCATGACGATGCCGTTCAGCCTGCTACCCGAAGCCTCCGACGGCATGGCGCACGTCTACCTCGAAGCGGCCGTCGGCGTCCCGCTGTTCGTGCTCACCGGCCGCTATCTGGAGGCACGGGCCCGGCGTGGCACCGGAGCCGCCCTGCGGTCCCTCGCCGAGCTGTCCGCCAAGGAGGTCGCGGTACGGGACGCCGCCGGATCCGAACGGCTCGTGCCCATCGAGGAGTTGAGCGTCGGGCAGGTCTTCGTCGTCCGGCCCGGTGAGCGGGTCGCCACCGACGGGGAGGTGACGGAGGGCTCCTCCGCAGTGGACCTGTCCCTGGTCACCGGAGAGAGCGAACCGGTCGAGGTCCAGCCGGGCTCGGCCGTGACCGGCGGCGCCGTCAACGCGGGCGGGCTGCTCCTCGTACGCGCCACGGCGGTCGGCGCCGACACCCAGCTCGCGCGCATCACCAAGCTGGTGACGGAGGCGCAGGCCGGCAAGGCGAAGGCGCAGCGGCTCGCGGACTCGGTCGCGGGTGTGTTCGTGCCTGTGGTGCTGGCCCTGGCCGTGACCGTGCTGGGCTTCTGGCTCGGGGCGGGGGCCGATCCGCAGTCGGCGGTCACCGCGTGTGTGGCCGTCCTGGTCGTGGCGTGCCCCTGCGCGCTGGGCCTGGCGACGCCGACCGCGCTGATGGCCGCCACCGGACGGGGTGCCCAGCTCGGCGTCCTGGTCGCGGGTCCGCAGGCGCTGGAGGGGTTGCAGCACCTTGACATGGTGGTCCTCGACAAGACCGGCACCCTCACCTCCGGACACATGAGCGTCGCCCGGGTCACCGCGGCGGCGGGCGGACTCGGCCGGGACGAGGCGCTGCGACTGGCCGGCGCGGTGGAGCAGGGCTCGGAGCATCCGCTGGGCCGGGCGATCGTCTCGTACGCGACCCGCGCCGGGCAGGGGCAAGGGCTGCCCGACGTGACCGACTTCGCGGCGACGGCGGGCCGGGGGGTCCGCGGGCGGGTCGAGGGTCGGCTGGTGGAGGTCATCGCGCCGGACTGCGAGCTGCCCGCCGACCTGGCCGACGCGCTGCCGGTGGCGGAGGCCGCCGCGCACACGCCCGTCGTGGTCCGGGTCGACGGCGTGGCAGAGGCGCTCATCGAGATCGGGGACGTCGTCCGCCCCGGCAGCTACCGTGCCGTGGACCGGCTGCGCCGCCTCGGCGTGAAGCCGGTGCTCGCCACCGGCGACCGGGAGGCGCCCGCGCGGGCCGTCGCCTCCGCACTCGGCATCGACGACGTGCACGCCCGCTGCACCCCCGAGGACAAGGCCGACCTCGTACGCGAGTTGTGCGAGCAGGGCTACCGGGTCGCGGTCGTCGGGGACGGCGTCAACGACGCGGCTGCGCTGGCCGGAGCCGACCTCGGCATCGCCATGGGCTCCGGCACGGACGCGGCGATCGGTGCCGCCGACGTGACCCTCGTACGCGGCGACATCGAAGCCCTGGCGGACGCCGTACGGCTCGCCCGGCGCACCCTCGGCACCATCCGCGCCAACCTGCTGTGGGCCTTCGGCTACAACGTCGTGACCGTGCCGCTCGCCATGGTGGGCCTGCTCAACCCGATGGTCGCTGCCGCCGCCATGTCGGTCAGCTCGGTCCTCGTCGTCGCCAACAGCCTGCGGCTGCGCGCCTGGCGACCGTCACCGGTCCGGACGCCGTCGGCCCGGCCGGCCAGCAGTAAGACCACCGCACGCACGGCCCACGGGGGTGTCCTGTGACCGGATCTTCCCTTTGGCGGCCCACCCGCCGCCGGCTCAACGACACTCTGCTCGCCGCTCTCGCACCCGTGACCGCATGCAGTATCGCGATAGGTGCCCTGACCACCTGGGTCAGTACGGGCAACGCGGGCAGCCCGCCGGACATCTCTGTCAGCGACGGCCGCGTCTGGCTGTCGTACGGCGATACGCCGGAGACCTCGGCGTACTTCCGCCTCACCAACTCCGGTGGCTCGGACGACCGGCTGCTGAAGGTGACGACGGAAGCCGTACCCGGCACCCCCGCCCTCTACGGTCACCGCATGCTCACCGAGAACACCGCCACGGACCAGGAGCTCGACTCGATCGCCGTCCCGGCCGGAGAGACGGTCGCCATGGCCCCGGGCAGGTTCAATGTGACGCTGCGCGCGGACAAGGGATGGGAGGCAGGCCAGTACGTGGCGTTCACGCTGCACTTCGAGCACGAAGGAGCGGTCGAGGCGGTGGCGAAGGTGACCCCGCCGAGCACGGGCGGTTCCTGACGGGGCGGCGCCACGGCTGCGCGCGCCCCGAGCAGGCAGTCGGTCAGGCAGTCAGCTGTGCGGGAACAGCGCGAACAGTTGGGCGGCTCCGGTGCGTACTCGATGAGGAGCTGGAGGGCCTGTGCCACGTCGTCGCCCGCCATCAGGCCGCCGGCCAGGGTCGGAGCCATGTCGATGCCCGCCGAGACGCCTGCCGCGGTCGCGTAGTGACCGTCGACGACGACCCGCTCGTTCGTCGGCGTGACACCGAACTCGGAGAGATGCTCAAGGGCACCCCAGTGGGTCGTGGCCCGACCGCCGAGGACTCCCGCGGCGGCGAGGATCAAGGATCTCGTGCAAACGGACGCCGTCCACGCCGAGGTCCGGTCGGCGGTCCGCAGCCACTCGTGCAGGTTCCGGTCGGACATCTGCTCCGCCTGCCCCGGGCCGCCGCCGACGAGCACCATTCGGCACATCGGCGAGAGAGGCGACGACATCGACCGAGAGGCTGCCCAGGTCGTTGCGGACGAGCCCCGGACGCTCGGCGACAAAGACGACCTCGCTGTCCGGGAGACGGCCCAGGACCTCGTAGGGGCCGATGACGTCCAGTGCGGTGAAACCGGGATAGAGAACGATCGCGACCTGCATGGTGGGTACTCCCTCAGTTGCTCTGGTGGCGCAGTGGTCGATGGGTGCTGGAGGCGACCGCGATGCGGGGGCGGTCGGTGATCGGGTGGGTGCCGAGCACCGCGCGCACGCCGAACACGTCGTGCACGAGGCCGGGCGTCAGGACCTCGGCCGGCACCCCGACCGCCACGAGCCGGCCCTCCGACATGACGGCGACGCGGTCGCGGCAGGAGACCGCGTCCCGGTCGAGCATCCCCTTGCGGGGAGTGCGGCCCATGGCGACGACCTCTTCGACGGAGAACTCGGCACCGAGCACGGTGTTCTGGGTGACGATCGCGCGCCGGCGTGCGGCCTCCCGCGCGGACATGCGCGAGCGAACTGCGAACCAGCGCTTGCAGACCGACCCCGATGACGCTCAGGGCGGCGCCGGCCACCGCGGCCACCAGGACGCGCGGCAGCCGCAGCTCCCAGACGATCTGGTTCTGAAGCGGGGGGTCGCCCATGATGTGACGCAGGATCACATGCCATATGTCCTCTGCGGGGACGGTGACCGTCCCGATGGAGATCGCGGCGGTGACGGCCGCCACGAGCGCCACGGTGAGCGTCACGTACAGGGGAACCTGCTCGCGAGGTACTCACAGGCATCCCGGTGAGTCGTCGCCCGGCGGTCGTCGAGCAGGCCGGCCTCGGCCAGGAGATACGCCCCGGTGCACACCGACATCAGGCGTCTCACGTGAGGAGCACGCTCGCGCAGCCAGGTCACGAGTCGGCTGTCGACTTCTCTCACACCCGGCCCGCCAGGTACGAGAAGCAGGTCGGGATCCTCGACGTCCACCAGATCAAGATCAGGAACCAGCTGCAGACCGCCGGCGGATCGTACGCTCTCGCCTCCGAGTGAAGCCGTACGAATGACGTAGGGAGGCGTGCTCGCGCTTCCGGCGAAGGAGAACACGTCCACCGGACCCGCCACGTCGAGGGGCTGTACACCGTCGAACAGGATGACGAGTACCGATTGGGTTCTCACCTCGGCGATACCGGCGCCACGGGAATGGCTGATCACGCTGCCGAGGTTACCGCCGCGGTGGGCGTTCCTGTGTGGCCTGCGCCCGTGACCACCGGGAGGCCGTACCGCCCCTTGCAGCAGTCGGGTTGATGGGCCATCAAGTTCCCGACAAGCGCAGTGAGATGACACATTCTCGTCCTGCGACTGGTGTTCGGGCGGAGTGGGTATCACCAGGATGGCCTCGGGATGTGTCTCGGGTCCGGTTCCGGGCGGTCGCCGTGGTGGGCGCCCCGAGAGCGAAAGGGTGGGAACCAATGAGTGACATCGATGGGCTGACCGGCCTCGAACCGGTGGCGACGTTCTGCGGCAACTGCAACTGCGGATGCCCTGAGTTGTTCGTCGACCCGGCTGCCCCGGCCGACCGCCGTGTCGTCCTCACGGACGACTTCGGGCAGCGGGTGCAGATGAGCGCCGACCAGTTCACGAACCTGATCGAAGACGCGAAGTCCGGGAAGCTCGACGGAGTGGCGATGGCCTGAGCGCTCACGCCGTCACAGCGCGCCCCTTCCCGCCCGGTCCTTGACGGCCGTCCAACCGGCGGTTTCCGTGCCCGTTTCCGGCGGAGGGACCCCTCCGGAGCCCGCCGCGGGGTCGGCGGTCGGGCTGCCACGAACCAAGCGGGAGAGGGGGGCGTCACATGGCCGGAACATCCGGAGTCGTCACACCCGGGGCCGAAAGCGCGACTCACTCGCCCTGGCCCTGGGAGACAGCGGAGACACGACGAGCCGGCGGCGTCTGGAAAGTCATGACCGACCGTGTCCGCACCGGCGGGTCGTGGCCCCTGACCGCCGCCACCCTCCTCGTACTCGCGGGCGGCTACGGCTGGTTGGGCTCCTTCGTCGCCGGCAGGTACGGCGCCCTGGTCGGCTCGGCCTGCGGGCTGGCGCTGAGCGGGCTGCTGTACGCCCTGGTCGAGATGGCGATATCCGGCCCGCGTGCCATGCGCCGTCACCGGCGCCGTGCCCGGTGTTGACCGACGGTCGGCACGGATCACCGGTGGCGGACGCTGTGCTGTGTACTGAGGGGCGATAGTTGCGCGGGGGTGGCCAGGGCGCGTGCCGGCTGCCGAGCGTACGAACCATCCGGGACGGGCGCCCGCCGTGACTGCCGTCGTGCGAACCATTGGTAAGGCGATGCCGTGCCGTGCGCGGTGCCGCAGGCCGTCGTGAACTTTCCCTCACCGCCGTTGCGGCGCCCCTTGACCACCCGTGCCTCCATGAACGGCCTGTGGGCCGACCGAGGCCCGGGGATGCGGCCGAGGCGACGGCCGGGTTTCGCCCGCGTGCGCAGCCGTCGCGGACTGTGGCCGTCGCGGGAACTCATCGGCCGCACCGCACGACTCTTTGGGTGTGAGACGGACCCGAGTGCTCGAACCGGTTTCCCCGCGGCCCATCGACGACCGTGACGACGTCATCGCCGCGCTCGATGTGAGGATGCATGGGGTGATGCTCCGGACTTGGCACCCGGGCGCGGTGGACGGTGTCGATCTGCGGATGAACGCGAGTGAACGCGTCGCGCTGACCGGCTTGCCCGCAGGTGTGCGCACCGGTCTGCTGCGCGCGGTGGCGGGTCTTGCCCCGGATGCGCGCGGGGAAGTCCGGGTCGGTGGGCGGGGTGTCCGGACAGCCGCCGAGCGGGCCTGGCGCAGCCGCGCCGTGGCCTGGATGCCGGGAGGTACGGCCGTACCGTGCCCCACGGTCGAGGCCGGTGCCCTCCTGGCCCGCGCTCTCGGCCCGGCGCTGGCTGTCCGGGCCGCCGAGAGAGCGGGCATCGTTCCCATCCTGAAGTGTCCCGTCGGCACGCTGACGAGAGGGCGGCTACGGCGGCTCTTCCTTGCCCGTGCACTCGGGCAGGTGCTGGCGGGTGCGGGGGTTCTGCTGGCCGACGAACCCACTCTCGGACTGGACGCGCGGGAGCGCGCGGAGACGGCCGGACTGCTGCTCGGATTGCCGGTCACGCTGTTGGTGGCGACCGACGACCCTTTGCTGGTCTCCGCGTGCGATCGGTCGGTCGACGTTGCTTCGCTGACGGCCGGACCCCATCCGGCGCGCAGGCGGGCCCAACTGACTGAAAGTGACGGGAACTCGCTGCCCTCGCGGTCCGACTACTAGTTCGGCAGGTGAGTGCATCACCCCTCCGGAGCCGCAGCCGGAGCCGGACAGGGACACGGGACCCAGACGCTGGAGGCTTACGCCGATGACACCGCGGACGTTCACGACACAGGAGAAGCGGCGTCCGGTGAGGGGGCCCGGGTCGCGTGACGGGAGGCCCGGCTTCCTCTCTCCGCTCTCCCGGAGGCTCATATGACACCCGAGATGGACAACGCGTTCGACGCCATCCGCGCGGAGTACGGGACGGATTCGATCGCGCGCGTGGAGGAGATGCTGGCCCTGGGCGGAGGTGGTGATCGGCACCCCTCGCAGAAGGGGGCCAAATGGATCCTTCCGGGAATCTCGCCCGTGCCCTGGCACGATCCCCACGGCCATTCCGAAATCGCGCCGTTCGTGAAAGAGCTGGAGGCGAATCACCCGGCGATCAAGGATGAGCTCGCGGTGGCGTGGGCCGATCGCCGGGAAGCCTTCTCCGACTACGAGCACTATTTGACGCGGCAGCAGAACTGGCAGGCCCTCTATCTCTATCGCGGTGGACGTCTGGTTCCGGATTCGGCTGCCGCTGTGCCCACCGCCCACCGGGTGCTGAGGGAGTTCGCCGTCGAGACGGGAAAAATCTGTCCGCTGCTCGAATGCCACTTCTCCACCCTGCTGCCCGGCGCAGCCATCGCGCCGCACTGCGATCTGTGGAATTTCAGCATCAACCTGCACCTCGCGGTCGACATCCCGGACGGGTGCAGCATCACGGTCGCAGGTGAGACCCGCAGCTGGGACGAGGGTCACTGCCTGCTCTTCGACTACTCGTTCGAGCATAAGGCGCGCAACGACGGAGTCCGCCCGCGCACTTGTCTGCTCGTGGACCTGTGGCATCCTGAAACCACTCAGCCCGAAAGGCGCGCCCTGGTTGCGTTGATCACAGAGGTCCGCCGTCTCATGGGGGAGGCGTGACGCAGAAAACAAAGCACGAGTAATTCCGTCCGTCCCTATTTCAACTGACCCGGCAGTCGGCGACTGTCGGGCCTCAGTGCTGCCTTCTTCTATTTCCCTTCCGGATGACTGACCGCTCAATTCAGCCGTTCCCAAGGCGCGTTGACGGTGCTATGGTGACTGAAAAAGATCGAACGCCTGATCTGTCCATCGCGTATGTGGGTGAGTATTTCCCGCACTTGGCGCGTGTGGTCGGCGCAGTGTTCGTCTATATCGAGTCGACCGAATTTGAATTATCCGTTCCGTTTCCCGAGGCAGAGGGGTGGATGCAGTTGTCCGTGACCGAACCGGCCCGGGTATCGCATCGTCAACGGCTCGGGATACCGCTGCTCGTGCTGGCGCTTGCGCAGCTGGTCATCGCCCTCGACTACAACATCGTTTATGTGGCGCTGCCCGACATAGGCGAGCAACTGGGCTTCTCCGACCACGATCTGCAGTGGGTTGTCAGCGCGTACGTCGTGAGCACCGGCGGCTTCCTGCTGCTGGGCGGGCGGGCCGCCGACCTGCTGGGCCGACGCCGTATGTTCGTCACCGCCGCGCTGCTGTACGCCGGTTCGTCTCTCGTGGGCGGGTTCGCCCAGGAGCCCTCGGTGCTCATCGCCGTCCGGGCCGTGCAGGGCGTCGGCGGGTCCCTGCTGTTCCCCGCCACGCTGGCTCTGATCAACACCCTGTACGAGGAAGGCCCGGTCAGGAACCGGGCGTTGGCGCTGTGGGGTGCGGCCGGGGCTGGGGGACTGTGCTTCGGCTCGCTGCTCGGTGGAGTGCTGGTGGACGCGTTCGGCTGGACGTCGGTGTTCTTCGTCAACGTCCCGGTGGCCGGCGCCATCGCCCTGGCCGGGTACCGGCTGTTCCCCGCCGACGGCGACCGCGACCGCTCACGGCGCTTCGACGTCGCGGGTGCGCTGACCGCTACGGGCGGACTGACGCTGCTGGTCTTCCTGTTGGTGCACGCCCCCGCCGTGGGCTGGCTCAGCTCGGGTGCCCTCGCGAGCGCGGGTGCGTCAGTCGTCCTGCTGGTCCTGTTCGCCGTGGTGGAGAGGCGGTCGCGCGATCCGCTGGTGCCCGAGCGGCTGCTGAGGCACGGAGGTCTGCTCGCGGCGATGGGCGTGACGGCCCTGTACAGCGCGGCGTTCAGCTCGCTGCCGTACTTCCTCACCCTCTACTTCCAGCGGGTGCACGGCTACAGTGCGCTCGCGACCGGGTTCGCCTTCCTCGTCCCCGCCGTGGTGGTTGCGCTCGGCACGCAGGCGGGGGAGCGGTCCGTGTCCGTCCTCGGCGTGCGCCGCATGCTGGCGGGGGGCCTGGGACTCGGAGCCGTAGGAGCGGTGGCGCTTGTGCTCGCGCTCGGTGCCGACCGAGGCTATCCGGCACTGTTGCCGGGCATCGTGCTGATCGGCATCGGGCAGGGAGCCGCCTGGACCGGCATGTGGATCGCCGCCTCCTCGGGAGTGGCGGCGGGTGACCAGGGTGTGGCCTCCGGGGTGGCGTCCACGACCCTTCAGGTCGGCGGGGCGGTGGGACTGGCCGTACTGGTCGCCGTGGCCGGCGGGATAGGCCAGCAGTCCGACGCCGACGCGCTCCTCGACGGCATCCGCACGGCGGTCCTGGTCATGTCCGCCGCACTGGCCTGCGGCGCGCTCGCCACTCTGGCCGTGCGCAGGAGTCCCGCCAGATGACGACGCGCCGGACGAGTACGCCCCGGAACCCCTCCCCGGACCGTCGCTCTCGCGCCCACCGTGCCGCCATGCGCCGGAGTGCCGCCGGATGACACAGCGCCGGACGACGCACCTGGGAACAGGAAGCCCTACCGGGCCGCCCTGTGCCCGTCCGCCCACCGGGCCATCACGAACCTGACGGCCCACCCGGCCGCCGAGCACCCAAGTCCCGCCGGACAGACAGCCACCGCCCACCAGCCGCGCTTCCCAAGAGCCCCATCCAAGAGCCGCTTCCCGGCACACCCGAGTGCCGGATCCCGTTCACGCCTGGAGTACGCCCATGTCCTACGCCGCCGTCGGCCCAGCCGTGCCCGCCGTGCCGCCCGCCGCCGTCCTGTGCGGAGTCGGTGCCTGGGTGCCGCCCCGCGTGGTGACCAACGACGAGCTCGCGATACGGCTCGACACCGACGACACCTGGATCCGCACTCGCACCGGCATCCGCGCCCGTCATGTGCTCGAACCCGGCCAGGCCACATCCGACCTCGCCGTCGAGGCGGGCCGCCGCGCGCTCGCCTGTGCCGGCATCGTGGCCGGGGAGGGCGTGGACGCCGTGGTTGTCGCCACGACCACACCCGACCGCACCTGCCCGGGCACCGCGCCGCTCGTCGCGGCCCGGCTCGGCCTGACCGGAGCGGCCGCGTTCGACGTGGCCGCCGTCTGCACGGGCTTCGTCTATGGCCTCGCCACCGCCGCCGGACTCATCACGGCCGGGGTCGCCCGACGCGTACTGCTCATCGGCGCCGACGCCTACTCGACCATCGTCGACCCGCTGGACCGTGCCAACGCCATCATCTTCGGCGACGGAGCCGGGGCGGTCGTACTGCGCGCCGGAAACGCGGACGAGCCCGGCGCGGTCGGCCCCTTCGACCTCGGCAGCGACGGCGCCCACGAAGACATGATCATGGTGGCGGCGGGCGGTTCCCGGCAGCCGGTGACACTCGACGGAACCAGCCGCACCGACCGGCACTTCGCGATGCGCGGCAAGGAGGTCTACCGGCACGCCGTGACCCGGATGACCGAGTCGGCGCGCACCGTGCTCAGCAAGGCCGGCTGGAAGACCGACGACGTCGACCACTTCGTACCCCACCAGGCCAACCTACGCATCCTGTGCTCGGTCGCCGACGACCTCGAACTGCCCCGGGAGCGCTGCGTCACGCACGTGGAGTCCGTGGGCAACACCGGCGCCGCGTCCATCCCGCTCGCGCTCGCCGACGCGGCCGCCCGGCGGACGCTCACCCCCGGCGACCGGCTGCTGCTCACAGCGTTCGGAGGCGGCCTCACCTGGGGCTCCTGCCTACTGACCTGGCCCACGCTGCCGACGCCGGCCCCACCGCACCACCAGGGAGAGCACAGGACTCCATGACAGGGAGCGCACAGCACCCCCACGACAGGAGAGGAAAGCACCCCCATGAGCACCACCTACGAACGGCTCGTCGACATCCTCGGCCGGCTGCACGACACCCCCGCCGACCAGATCAGGCCGGACGCGACCTTCGGTGAACTCGACGTCGACTCACTGACGATGGTCGAGATCAGCATCCGCATCGAACGCGATCTCGGCGTGATCGTCCCGGACAGCGAGCTCCAGCCCGACCTGACGCTCGCAGCGACCGTAGAGCTGATCGAGGCCCGGCAGGTTGCCTGAAGCGCCAAGCGCAACGGCCGTACTCCAGTGGCCGGTTGTACAACACCGTCCGAGCACCTCACCAGGAAGGACTTCCCACCATGCGTATCACCGACCAGCCCGGCGCGACCCTGGGCGCCATCGTCGAGGACTTCGACCACACCACCGCCTCCGACGCCGACGTCGAGGCCCTCAAGCAGGCCGTCTACACCAAGAAGATCGCCGTCCTGAAGAACCAGGACCTCACCCCGCAGGCCTTCCTGGAACTCGGCAAGCGCCTCGGCCGCCCGGAGACCTACTACGAGCCGATGTACCAGCACCCGGAGGTCCCGGAGGTCTTCGTCTCCTCCAACGTGCCCGAGAACGGCAAGCAGATCGGCGTACCCAAGACCGGCAAGTTCTGGCACGCCGACTACCAGTTCATGCCCGACCCCTTCGGTATCACCCTCATCTACCCGCAGGTGATCCCGGAGAAGAACCGCGGGACCTACTTCATCGACATGGGCCCCGCCTACAAGCGGCTGCCCGAGGAGCTGAAGAAGGAGATCGAGAACACGTACTGCACGCACTCGGTGCGCAAGTACTTCAAGATCCGCCCGCACGACGTCTACCGCCCTATATCGGAGATCATCGAGGAGGTCGAGCGGAAGACCCCCGCTGTGCGCCAGCCGACCACCTTCACCCATCCGATGACCGGCGAGACCGTCCTCTACATCAGTGAGGGCTTCACCGTCGGCATCGAGGACGCCGAGGCCAAGGCGATCGACGAAGAGCTTCTGAAGCGGCTGTTCGAGGCGACCGGCCAGTACGACGACAGCTTCGAGCACCCGAACATCCACCTGCAGAGCTTCGAGAAGGGCGACCTGCTGGTGTGGGACAACCGCAGCCTGATCCACCGCGCCCGGCACACCACGACACCGGAGCCCACGGTGTCGTACCGCGTCACCGCGCACGACGAGCGCAAGCTGCACGACGGGATCGCCACCGCATGACCGCCACCGCCGACCCGGCGGCCGAACCGCGGGCCGCTCACGAAACGGACGAGGAACTGCTCGCGCGGGTCCTCGTGCCGTACAAGGCGCACTGCAAATACCTGCTGTCGGCCGTCGTGACCGCGAGCGACGGACTCTCCTCCGCCCGCTGCGAGTTCGCCATCCCGGAGTCCTGCTACATCGACGACACCGGCCACCTGAACTCGGTCGAGGTGAACATCGCCTACAACCAGATGATGTACTACCTGGTCGCCAAGTCCGTACAGGAGAAGCTGCTGACGGGCTTCGAGGACTGGACCCTCGACGACTTCTGGCGGCACCAGCTGCCGGACATCCTCATCGCCCGCTTCGCCTCCCAGTTCCGCCGGCCGGTCAACCCCCGTTCCTTCGCGGGGGAGATGGAGTTCCGGTCGGTCACCCGGCGCGCGCCGGGCGGCGCCGACCCCTTCCTGCACGCCCAGACCGTGCACCGGTACTGGGACGCCGCCGGCGGCCGCTGCGACGGCGAGGCGACGCTCGCCTTCGTCAACATCGGCTGAACCCGCCGCCGCACCCACCCAGAGCACAGCCCATCCCACGGACGAGCACTCCACGGACGAACACCTCACGGACGAACAGGACGGAGCCCCTGCATGGACGTGTCCCCGGCACTGGCCGAAACCGAATCCGTACCCACCCCGCCGCTCCCGACCCGCCCCCGCACCCTGGTCGAAACCGCCCGCCTGCACGCCGAGCGGCAGCCGGACATCCCGGCCGTACTCTGCGAGGGCCGCACCCTCACCTACGGCGCGCTGCACCAGGAGAGCAACCGCATCGCGCACGCCCTGCGGGCCGCCGGTCTGGAGCCCGGTGACCGGATCGCCTACCTCGGCAAGGAGTCCGAGCACTACTACGAGATCCTGTTCGCCTGCGCCAAGACCGGCACTGTTCTCGTCCCGGTGAACTGGCGGTTGACGGCGCCCGAGGTGAGCCACATCCTCCAGGACTCCGGCACCCGGATGCTGTTCCTGGGGGAGGAGTTCCGGCGCATCGTCGACGCCATGCCGACCGAGCCGCCGGAGATCGTCGTCGCCCTCGACAGCGAGGACGGCTTCCCTGCGTGGCGGGCGACGCATGCTGTCACCGACGTCGGCACCTTCGAGGCCACGCGGGACACACCGATCGCCCAGCTCTACACCAGCGGCACCACCGGACTGCCCAAGGGCGTCGTCCTCGCCCACCGCAGCTTCTTCGCCATCGCGGACTCCATGGCCGAGGCGGGCGTGGACTGGATCGACTGGCGGCCGGGAGACATCGCCCTGATCGGCATACCCGGCTTCCACATCGGTGGCCTGTGGTGGGCCACCCAGAACTTCAACGCGGGTACGACCGCGGTCGCGATGCGTGCCTTCGCCGCCCGTCAGGCCGTCGACCTGATCCGCGACCTCGGCATCACCACCGCCTGCGTCGTCCCGGCCATGCTCCGCATGATGCTCGGCGAGCCCGGCGTCGACGCCAAGGACTTCACCACTCTGCGCAAGACCGTCTACGGCGGCTCCCCGATCTCCGAGGCACTGCTGACCGAGAGCCTCGCCGTCCTGGACTGCGAGTTCGCCCAGATCTACGGCCTGACCGAGACCGGCAACACCGCCATCTGCCTGCCTCCCGCCGCCCACCTGCGCGGTACCCCACTGATGCAGGCGGCCGGCCGGCCGTATCCCGGCGTACGCGTGAAGGTCATCGACGACGAGGGCCGGGAGCTGCCCGCCGGTGCCGTGGGCGAAGTGTGTTTGGCCACGCCCGCGCACATGGTCGAGTACTGGCACCTGCCCGACAAGACCGCCGAGACGCTCGTCGACGGCTGGGTCCACACCGGCGACGCCGGATACGTCGACACCGACGGCTACCTCTTCATCCGGGACCGCATCAAGGACGCCATCCTCGTCGCCGGCGAGAACGTCTACCCCGCGGAGATCGAGAACGCCCTGGAACACCACCCCGGTGTCGCCGAGGCCGTCATCGTCGGCGCTCCGGACGAACGGTGGGGCGAGTACGTGCACGCCTTCGTCGTCCCCGCCGAGGGGGACCGGCCCAGCCCCCGGGACCTGCACACCTTCCTCGTCCCCCGGCTCGCAGCCTTCAAGCTCCCCGCCCGCTACGAGTTCATCGAGCACGTGCCGCGCAACCCCAGCGGCAAGATCCTGCGCCGCGAACTGCGCGACCGCTTCTGGGGCGACGCCGAGCGCAAGGTCAACTGATCGCCTCCCACCAGCCATTCGGCCGAGCTATTCGAAAGAGACCCACACCATGGCTTCTCCCCTCACCCTGGAGACGTTCCGTGCCGACCTCGCGGAACACCTCTACCAGCAGCCCGACGAAGTCGACCTGGACGGCGGCCCGTTCGACGCCGGTCTCGACTCGCTGCGCATCGTGACGCTGATCGAGCAGTGGCGGGAGGCGGGCGTCGAGGTCACCTTCGTGGAACTCGCCGAACGCGCGACGTTCGCCGACTGGTGGCAGCTGCTCTCCGAGCGGACAGGAGCGGTCCGTGCAGACGACTGACCGCGCCACCACTGGCTCCACTGTCTCGGGAAACCCGTTGCTGGCCGCCCAGGAGGGCATCTGGACCGGCCAGCGCCTGGACCCGGACAGCCCTGCCTACAACACCGCCGAGTACGTCCTCATCGACGGCCCGGTGGACGGGGACGTCTTCGACACCGCGCTGCATCAGGTCGTCGCCGAGACGGAGGCGCTGAACGTGGCCTTCGTCGTGGACGACGAAGGCCGTGCGCACGAGGTCCCCGCCCCGGCCGACGGCTGGCGGCTGCACCGGGCCGACCTGACCGCCGAGTCCGACCCGCTCGCCGCGGCCCTGGCCTGGATCGCCGAGGACATGGACCGCCCGGTCGACCTCGCCCGCGGCCCCGTCTTCGGGCACGCCCTGCTGCGCCTCGCCGACGACCGCTTTCTCTGGTACCACCGCGTGCACCACATCGCCCTGGACGGCTTCGGTCTGTCCTTGGTGGCCAGGCGGGTCGCCGACGTCTACACGTCGCTCCTGGCCGGTGAGCCCATCGGGGACAGCGGCTTCGGCACCCTGGCCGCGGTGCGCGAGGAGGAGACCGCCTACCGTGCCTCCGAACGCCGCGCCCGCGACCGCGCCCACTGGACCGAGCGCTACGCGGACCGCCCCGACGTGGCGAGCCCGGCCGGCCGTACCGCCCTGCCCGCCCGCACCTTCCACCGGCACGTGGCCGACCTGGACCCCGAGCGCGCGAAGGCCCTGCGGACCGGAGCCCGGGACCTGAAGGTGACCTGGTCCGAGGTGGTCCTCGCCGTGACGGCCGCCCACCTGCACCGCATGACCGGCGCCCCCGAGATCGTCCTCAGCGTCCCCGCCATGGGCCGCCTCGGCTCCGTCTCGCTGCGCGTGCCCTGCATGGTCCGCAACATCCTGCCGCTGCGGGTGAAGGTCTCGGCCACCGACACCCTGCGCGACCTGGTGGCCCGTGTCTCGGCGGAGCTGCGCTCCGGCCTGCCCCACCAGCGCTACCGCTACGAGCAGTTGCGCCGCGACCTCAAACTGGTGGGCGGACAGCGACGGTTGTCCGGCCCCGGCGTGAACATCATGCCGTTCGAGTACGACCTGCGCTTCGCCGGTCATCGCAGCACGGTCCACAACGTCTCCGCCGGGCCGGTCGACGACCTCGCCTTCAACGTCTACGACCGCTCCGAGGGCGGCGGCCTCAGGTTCGCCGTCGACGGCAACCCGGGACTGTACGACGCCGAGGACGTGACCGCGCACCAGCGGCGCCTGTTTGCCTTGCTCGACGCGGCCGTCGCCGCCCCCGACGAGCCGCTCGGCGTCCTGGCCCCGGACTCCGCGCACACCACCGCCCCCGTCCTCCTCGACGGCGGACCGCTGCCGCGCCCCGAGCGCCCGGTGCTCGCGCTGATCGCCGACCACGCGGCCCGGCGCGGGCGGACCATCGCCGTGGAGCACGACGGCCAACACCTCACCTACGCAGGGCTGTTCGGCTCGGCGTGCGAGATCGCCCGGCGCCTCTCGGAGCGGGGCATCGGCCGGGGCGATCTGGTCGCCGTCGCCCTGCCCCGCGGCATCGACGCGGTCACCGCTCTGCTGGGTGTCCTGCTGTCCGGGGCGGCGTACTGCCCGCTCGACCCCGCCGCGCCCGTGAGCCGCACCACCGGACTGCTTGCCTCCGCCCGCCCTGCCCTCGTCCTCACCACGGGAGAGACGGACACCGCCCGCCACACCCCCCACCCCGTCCTCCGGCTCGACACCCCGGACCCGGGGAACTCCGAGCCCAGGTCCGCCCCGCCGACGGCCCCGCACCTGGACGACCTCGCCTACGTCATCCACACCTCCGGCTCCACCGGGCGGCCCAAGGGCGTGGCGACCGGCCACCGCGCGCTGGCCCGCTTCGTCGCCGGCGCCGGCCACCGCTACGGGATGCGCCCCGAGGACCGGGTCCTGCAGTTCGCGCCGCTGCACTTCGACGCCAGCGTGGAGGAGATCTTCCTGACGCTGTGCACGGGCGCCACCCTGGTGATCCGCTCCGACGGCATGACCGACTCGGTGGCGGGTTTCCTCGGCGAATGCCAGCGACTGCGGGTCAGCTTCCTCGACCTGCCCACGGCCTACTGGCACGAGATCGCCTACGCGGTCGCCACCGGCTCGGCCGCCGTGCCCGAGTCCGTCCGTACGGTCGTCATCGGCGGCGAGGCGGCCCTCGCGGACCGGGTCGAACGGTGGCGCAAGGCCGTCGGCACGTCCGTCCGCCTCTTCAACACCTACGGGCCGACCGAGGCGACGGTCGTGGCCACCGTCGCCGACCTCCACGACTCCGCCCTCGCAGCCGGCGACGTCCCGATCGGTCTGCCGCTGCCGGGTACCCGGGCCGCCGTGGTCGACGGCGAGCTGTATCTGCTGGGCGACAACCTGGCCGACGGCTACCGGGACGCGTCCGAGCACGACGCCGCCAGGTTCGCACCCCTGTCCGGGCTGCCCGGCCTGTCCGGCGCCCCCCGCGCCTACCGCACCGGCGACCTGGTCGAGGTCGGCGGCGACGGCCAACTGCGCTTCCGGGGCCGGGCCGACGACGAGTTCAAGATCAGCGGCCACCGGGTGCAGCCCGCCGAGGTGGAGAACGCGCTGCTGGCCCACCCGGACGTGCGGGACGCGGCCGTCGTGGGCGTGGTGCTCCCCGACGGCACGCGCCGGCTCGCGGCCCACCTCGTCGCGGGCACCAGGATCCCGACGGCCGCGGGCATCCGGGACCATCTCCGGGCACGACTCCCGGCCGCGATGATCCCGTCCGTCATCGAGTTCCTCGACGGGCTGCCCCGTACGTCCTCCGGAAAGACGGACCGGGCGCGCCTGGCCGCCCTCGCCACGGCACCCGCCACCGAGGACCACGGCTTTGACGGGACCCTCCTGCGTACGGTCACCGGCGTCTGGTCACAGGTGCTGGGAGGAGCCCAGGTCGGCCCGCACGACGACGTGTTCGACCTCGGCGCACAGTCCCTCCAGGCCATCCAGGCCGCCAACCGCCTCGGCGTCGAACTCGGCCGGGACCTCAAGGTCGCCTGGCTCTTCCAGTACGCCACGCCGGCGGAACTGGCCCGGCACCTGGGCCGGCAGGAAGCACGGCCCGACGCCCAGCCAGAGGAGCCCGCACCTCAGTTGCCGCCCACCCTGCTCGCCGACGCCGCACTCGCCCCGGACCTGCGACCGGGCAACGGCCCGCGCCCGCCCCAGGAACCGAACCGCGTCCTGCTGACCGGTGCCACCGGCTTCGTCGGCGCCCACCTGCTGGCCCAACTGCTGAAACGGACCGGCGCCGAGATCGTCTGCGCCATCCGCGCGCAGGACGAGGCCGAGGCGACCGCCCGCGTCCACACCGCCCTGCGGACGCACGCGGTCCTCCCGTCCGGCTCGGCGCTCGGCCGGATCACCGCCGTACCCGCCGACCTCGCGCAGCCCCGACTCGGCCTCACCGAGGCGCGGCTCGACGAGCTGGCCGCCACCTGCGACGCGATCTTCCACAACGGGGCGACGGTCAGCATCATGCGCGAGTACGCCACCCTGCGCGGCGCCAACACCGAGTCGACCCGGCAGCTGCTGCGGATGGCCGCCGAGCGCGCGATCCCCCTCCACTTCGTCTCCACCCTCTCCGTGGCCCCGCCCCGCTCCCTCGCCCCCGAGGTACCGGAGGACTTCCTGCCCGCACACCCCGGACTGCGCTACGGCTACCAGCAGTCCAAGTGGGCCTCCGAACGGCTCCTGGAACAGGCCGTCGAACGGGGCTTCCCGGTGACTGTGCACCGGCTCGGCCGGGTCGTGGGACCTGCCGCCACAGGGCACGTCAACGAGCGGGACTTCCTGTGGAGCGTGCTCAGAGCGGGCGTACCGGAGGGGATCGTCCCCGAACTGTTCGAGGCGGAGACCTGGAACCCGGTCGACGAGGTGACGGCGGCCGTCGTCCATCTCGCCCTCACTCAACCGGTATCGACGGCACGGGTGTTCAATCACGCCGCCGACGCTCCCGTCCGGTTGACCGACGTCTACGCCTGGCTGGCGGAGTACGGCTACCCGTGCCAGGTCCTGCCGCTCGCCGAGTGGCGGGCCCGACTGCCGCGTTCCGCGCCGGACGCCGCCGCCATGCTGGCCTTCTTCGACTCCTGGACACCGACCCCCGACGCCTCGACCGGCCTCGGCCTGGGACGGATCCTCGCCGACAACGTGCGGACCGGCCTGCGGGGCGCGGGCGTCGACTCCACGCCGGTCGACCGCATGGTGTTCTTCCGCTACCTGGACCACTGCGTCGCGTCGGGCGCCCTGCCCGCGCCCGACAACCGATCCCGGGCGGCGACACGATCCCAAGTCGGCCGATCCGCAGATTAGTCGGGCACCGCCGGGAACCAGCCCCCAACATCATCCGACTACTACGACAGAACCTGAGTCACACACGACTCCGCACCCAAGGAGCCCGCATGTCGAAGCAACGGCCGGTCGCCGTCGCCCTGGTCGCGTCCCTCTGTCTGCTCACAACGGCATGCGCCGAGTCCTCGGAGAACTCCAAGGACTCGAAGAGCACCGACAAGGCTGCCGGCGCCAAGTCCGGCTATCCCGTCACCCTCGACAACTGTGGAGTGACCGAGGAGTTCACCAAGGCTCCGAGCCGGGTCGTCGTCATGAACGGCGCCTCGGTCGCCGAGGTCTCCACTCTGCTGTCCCTGGGCCTCCAGGACAAGATCGTCGCCAACCAGCAGACGTACGGCATGTCCGAGGTACCGGGCCGCGCCGACGCCATCAAGAAGCTGCCCACCGGCGACGTCAAGCAGAACGACGCCTTCGACATCCCGCGAGAGGCGATGCTCGGCCTGCGCCCGGACCTGGTGCTGTCCACCACCGCGTACGGCTACGACGAGAAGAACGGCTTCGCGACCCGCGACCAGCTCAAGGAGGCGGGCGCCAACTCCTATGTCTCCCCGCAGGGCTGTGACCAGGACACCTCCAAGATGACCATCGCCGACAGCTACCAGCTGATGCGCGACATGGGCAAGGTCTTCAACGTCAGTGACAAGGCCGAGAAGCTGATCGCCGACTCCGAGAAGAACATCACCGCGGTCTCGGACCAGGTCAAGAGCGAGAAGAAGCCCAAGGTCATGGTGCTCTTCTCCAACATGGCCATGGGCGGCAACGACTTCAGCTCGGTCGTCGCCAAGGGCATCTACAACGACATCCTCGCCAAGGCCGGCGGCTCCAACGCCTTCGAGAACGCCTCCAAGACGTCCTTCGCCGACCTCAGCAAGGAGAAGGTGGCCGCCACCGACGTCGACGCCCTCGTCGTCATCGGATACAACGACCCGAACCCGGGTGCGTACGCCAAGAAGCTTCTCAAGGAGTTCCCGCAGTGGCCCGCGGCCAAGAACAACAAGTACGTGACGCTGTCGGACTCGATGTACCTCGGCCCCAGCAACGACCTGGCCGTGGAGAAGATCGCAAAGATGCTGCACCCCGACGCCTTCTGAGCCGTCTCGGCGTATGGGGAGGTTCCCTCGTCCTGCTGGCCGTGCTGATCGCCACCATGATCGTGGCGATCAGCATCGGCGCGGTCAACATCCCCGTCGGTGACGTCTGGGGCGTCGTCGTGCACCACGTCACCGGGCAGGGCGCCACGAGCGATCCGGCGACGGACCAGATCGTCTGGAAGTTCCGCACCCCACGCGTCGTCCTGGCCGCACTCGTCGGCGCCGGACTCGCCGTGACCGGCGCGGTGCTCCAGACCCTGGTCTCCAACCCGCTTGCCGACCCCATCGTCCTGGGCTTCTCCTACGGCGCCTCCCTCGGCGCCGTCCTCGTCATCACCCTGGGCGGCGCAGCCCTCGGCGGGATCGGCGTCTCCGGTGCCGCCTTCGTAGGTGCGCTGGCGGCCGGTGTGCTGGTCTTCGCCCTCGGCCGACGGGCGGGCCGACTCGCACCGACCCGGCTGGTGCTGGCCGGTGTCGCCGTCGGATACGTCCTGCTGTCGGCGACCAGTTTCATCCAACTCCAGGCCACACCGACAGAGTTGCGGACGGTCATGTTCTGGATGCTGGGCAGCGTGGCCGGCGCCCAGTGGAGCCAACTGCCCGCCGTGACCGTAGTCGTACTCGTCTGCACCGCGCTGCTCGCCCTGTTCGGCAAGCGCCTCAACGCCCTGCTGGCCGGGGACGAGTCGGCGACCGCACTCGGCGTGGACGTCAACCGGCTGCGCGCCCTGCTGCTGGTGATCAGCGCCCTGCTCACCGGCACGGTCATCGCGGTCGCGGGCAGCATCGGCTTCGTCGGCCTGATGATCCCGCACCTCGTCCGCCTCACCCTGGGCGCCGACCACCGCAGACTCCTGCCGCTGACCGCGCTGCTCGGCGCGATCTACCTCGTCCTCGTGGACCTCCTCTCCCGCACCGTCAACCGCCCCAACGAACTGCCCCTGGGCATCCTCACCGCCCTGCTGGGCGCCCCCTTCTTCCTGTGGCTGCTGCGCCGCAACAAGGGCCTGGACAACGTATGAGGCGCACCGTATGAAACTCACCGTGGACCAGCTCCACCTCGCCCTGGACCGCACCCCCATCCTGCGGGACGTGAACCTGGAGGTCCGCCCAGGAGACATCGTCGGCCTCGTCGGCCCCAACGGCAGCGGCAAATCCACCCTGTTGCGTGCCGTCTACCGCTCGCTGCGCCCCGCCGGCGGAGTCGTCCGGGTCGGCGGGGACGACGTGTGGTCCCTGTCGACCCGCGCCGCGGCCCGCCGCACCGCCGCCGTGCTCCAGGACACCGGCGGCAACACCAGCGGACTCACGGTCGCCGAGATCGTCGCCCTGGGCCGCACTCCGCACCACGGGCTGCTCGGGCGGGACGGGGAGGAGGACCGCCGTGCGGTCGATGAGGCGATCGACCGGTGCGGGGTACGGCCGTTCGCCGACCGGGACCAGACCACCCTCTCCGGAGGCGAACGCCAGCGCGTCCTGCTGGCCCGGGCCCTCGCCCAGCAACCGCACCTGCTGGTCCTGGACGAACTCACCAACCACCTCGACATCAGGGCGCGCTTCGAACTCCTCGACCTGATCCGGGCCACAGGCATCACCACCCTCGCCGTCCTGCACGACCTCGACCTCGCGGCCCGCCTCTGCGACCAGCTGGTGGTCCTCCACGAGGGCACGGTGGTGGCTGCCGGACCGGTCCTGGACGTCCTCACGCCCGAACTGCTGCGCAAGGTCTTCGGAGTCCGCGCCCGCACGGACCGGCATGCCGACGGGGTCGTCCGTATCACCTACGACGCCCGGCCCCTCGCCGACGACGAAGCACCCGACGAGGCACCCGAAGTGCCGTATGAGGACAGTCCGCGGGCAGCGGAGCGCCAGGCGCCCGCCGCCACCGTCGAGCGCTGAGGCGGTATCAGGCTCCCGGCGTGGCGGTGGCCGGAGCCTCGTACTGGATGCCCGAGCGCGTCAACTCGCCCGCCTCGGCACCGTCGAGGCGGGCGACCAGATGCAGAGCCATGTCGATACCGGCCGACACGCCGGCGCTCGTGATGACCTCCCCGTCGTCGACGTAGCGCTCCTCGCGTACGTCGATACCAGGGTCCAGCTTCGCGAGCTTGCCGAGGTGTTCGCGGTGGGTCGTCGCCGGCCGTCCCGTCAGCAGCCCGGCTGCGGCCAGCACCAGGGAGCCGGTGCACACACTGGCCAGCAGGGTGCCCTCACCGTGCAGCGCGTGAAGCCACGCCAGGTGCTCCTCGTCGCGGATCAGCCCGCGGGTTCCGTCACCGCCCGGATGCACCAGTACGTCGAGCGGTGGCATCGAGGCCGTCGAGTGGTCGACGAGGAGCCTGAGTCCCTTGGCGCACCGGACCACCTCCGCATCCCCGGCTGCGACGGTCACCACCCGCACGGAACGGCCGGCCACGTGCGCGGCCCAGAACCCCAGGACCTCCCAGGGGCCCACCACGTCCAGTTCCTCCGCATCCTCGAACAACAACACGCCGATGGTCAGCTCGGGGTCGGTCGTCCGCGACATGTTCCTCCACCGTTCGAGCCGCGAGGGCGCGGCGATCCTCGTGGCCGCCGCCGTGGACCGCGGGCACACTCTCGAAACAGAAGTCGTACGCCGAGCCCGCCTGGTTCCCGGCTCCGGGCCGCGCGGGCTGGCGACCGGGTGCCGGTGCAGTCGGCGTCACAGCCCGCCTTCCTGTCGCCTGATATCAACCGGGATCGGCGGCCCGCTCGCGCCGCTGGCCACGATCGGTGTGCTGCAGCTGGCGCGGATCGGCCTGATCGTCGTGAAGGACACGTGGGCGTCGCGCGTGTCCGCGCGGGTCAAGGAGACGGTGCGTGAACGCATCACGCTGAAGCTGATGGAGATCGGGCAGGGCCAGGCGCAGCGGATGCGTACCGGCGATCTTCAGTCGACGCTCGTGGACTCCGTCGAGTACCCACTCCCCGGTCCCTATGCCTCGCGCCCGACGGTATGGCGAGGCCGACGCTGCCCCACGGGGTACTGGAGCGGCGAGGCGCACGGTTGAGGCTGCCCGGTGGTGTGTGGGGTGGCGTGGACCGCTTCGTGGCGATCGCCCATGGGGGAAGCACCTGTCGAAGTCGGCAGACGGTGCGGCGGGACCCCGATGGATAGGGCTCATGCCGCGCGAGGCAGGGAGCGCCGAACGGCGACGCCGAGTGGGCCGTCCCGCCTCACGCCGGCTGCCAGATCCGGGCGAGGGCCTCGGCGGTGAGCACTTCCTCGGGTGTGCCCCGTGCGACCAGCCGTCCGTCGCTGAGCAGCAGACAGGCGTCCGCCGCGCGGGCGGCTTCCAGGTCGTGCGTGGCCTGGACGACGGTGGTGCCGTCGGCGACCAGTTCCGTCAACAGCGCCGCGATCCGCTCGCGGGCCTCCGGGTCGAGTCCGGTGGTCGGCTCGTCCAGCAGCAGGAGGTCGGACCGCTGGGCGAGGCCCTGCGAGATCAGCACGCGCTGGCGCTGACCGCCCGACAACTCCCCGAGCTGACGGCCGGAGAGGTCGGCGACGCCCAGCCGGTCCATGGCCGAGTCGACCACCGTCCTGTCCTGTACGGTCAGCCGCCGCCACAGGCCGCGCTCTCCCCAGCGCCCCATCTCCACCGTCTGCCGCACCGTGAGCGGCAGCGCGTCGCCGACGGCACCGCGCTGCGGCACGAACGCCGGCGGACGGCCTCCGGAATACCGGAGCTGTCCGGCTGTGGTCTCGATCACGCCGGCGAGGACACCGAGCAGGGTGGACTTCCCGCTCCCGTTCGGCCCGACGAGCACCGTCATGGCCAAGGCCGGTATCTCCGCGGTGAGTTGGCGTAGTACGGGTCTGCCCGGGTAGCCGGCGTCCAGGTCGGTGACCCGTATGCGCGGGCTCCCTTTCTCCGGGGCCGGGGCTTCACGGTGATTGTTATTGAACATGGTTGTCATTGTAGTGTCATCGTATGGAGTGGTTGACGGCGCCTTTCGAGGTGACCTTCGTGCAGCGGGCCTTGTGGGCCGGGATTCTGGTGTCGGCCATATGTGCCCTGGCCGGCACATGGGTGGTGCTCAGAGGGATGGCCTTCCTCGGTGACGCCATGTCCCACGGACTGCTGCCGGGAGTCGCGGTCGCCGCGCTGCTCGGGGGCAACCTCATGGTGGGAGCGCTGGTGAGCGCGGCCGTCATGACCGCCGGCGTCACCGCCCTCGGCCGTGCGCCGAGACTGTCCCAGGACACCGGTATCGGACTGCTCTTCGTCGGCATGCTGTCCCTGGGCGTCATCATCGTGTCGAGGTCGCAGTCGTTCGCGGTCGACCTGACCGGGTTCCTCTTCGGCGACGTCCTCGCCGTACGCGAGAGCGACCTGGCGCTTCTGGGGGCGGCGTTGCTGCTGGCGCTGACCGTCGCGGTGGTCGGTCACCGTGCCTTCCTGGCCCTGGCGTTCGACGCCCGCAAGGCCCGAACGCTCGGCCTGCGCCCCCGCCTGGCCCACGCCGTGCTGCTCGGACTGCTGGCCCTGGCCATCGTGGCCTCCTTCCACATCGTGGGAACGCTGCTGGTCCTGGGCCTGCTCATCGCCCCACCGGCGGCTGCCCTGCCCTGGGCGCGCAGCGTGAGCGGCGTCATGCTCCTCGCGGCGGCCATCGGCGCGACCGCCACGTTCGGCGGCCTGCTGCTCTCGTGGCATCTGAGCACCGCGGCCGGAGCGACCGTCTCCGCCCTGGCGGTCAGCCTGTTCTTCCTGTCCCATCGGGTGTCCGGAGTGCGCCACCGACGCCGCGCCCGCCTCGCGGAACTCCCCGCCCCCACTCCCGCGGTGCCTGCGAACGCTCCCACCTCCGTGGTGACTGCGACGACCCCCACCTCCGTCGTGACTGCGAACACGCCCACTCCCACGGGCATCCCGACCACCCCCACGACCCGACCGAACGAAACCTGACTGAGGCGATCTCCCTTGTTCGTCCGAAGAGACGTCATATCCCCGGTGTCGGCGCTCCTGGCTCTCGCCCTGCTGACCGCGGGCTGCGCGAGCGGCGGCGACACCGAGTCCTCCAAGCCCGGCTCCCCTTCCTCCGCGACACCCCACGGCTATGTCGAAGGAGCCACCGAGGCCGCGGAGCAGCAGTCCCGGCTGGTGCTCGGCGATCCCGGTACCGGCGACACGAGGGTCCTGGACCTGATCAGCGGCAAGGTCCACGAGACCGCCCGGAGAACAGGCGTCACCGAACTCACCACGGACGGCCGCTTCGGCTACTTCCACGGCACGAACGGCACCCACGTCCTCGACAGCGGCGCATGGATGGTCGACCACGGCGACCACGTGCACTACTACCGGGCGGCGATCCGGGACGTCGGCGACCTGCCGGGCGGTACCGACGCCCTGGTTCGCAGCGACGCCGGCGTGACCGTCGTGACCGCGGTGGACGGCCGCGCGAAGGCGTATCCCCGCGCCGGTCTGGAGAAGGGCGCGATCGGCACCCCGGTCGGGCTTCCCGGCTCCTACACCGGGGCCGTCGTGCCCTACGAGGAGCACCTGATCGCACTCACACAGGGCGGGGAGGACCCCGCGAGGGTCGTCGTGCTGAACCGCTCGGGCAAGCGGGTCGCCTCACCGGAGGCCGTTTGCGAGGAGCCGCGAGGCGACGCCGTCACCCGCCGCGGCCTCGTCCTCGGCTGTGCCGACGGCGCCCTGCTCGTGCGTGAGGACGACGGCGCCTTCACCGCCGAGAGGATCCCGTACGGCGAGGACGTACCGAAGCAAGAGCGGGCCAGGGAATTCCGTCACCGCGCGGGCAGCACCACGCTCACCGCACCCTCCGGCAAGAACGCCGTCTGGGTCCTGGACGTGACCGAGCGTGCCTGGACGCGGGTGAGGACCGGCACGGTCGTCGCCGCCAACACCGCAGGCGAGGGCGCCCCGCTGGTCGTCCTGGAGACCGACGGAGCCCTGCACGGCTACGACATCGCCGACGGCAAGGAGTCCGCGGTCACCGGCCGGCTGCTTCAGGACGTCCCCGAGACCGCGACCGAAGCGGGCACGGCACCGGTGATCGAGATCGACCGGAGCCGGGCCTACCTCAACGACCCGGAAGGCAAGCGCGTGCACGAGATCGACTACAACGACAGCCTCCGCGTGGCCCGTACCTTCGACCTGGACATCCGGCCGTACCTGATGGCGGAGACGGGACGATGAGCGTGCGCGTACAGGCGGCGCGGGTCCGCGCCCTGGTCCTGACCCTGATCAGCTTCTTCGTCCTCGCCGGCACGGCGACCGGCTGCGCGGGCGGTGACGACCGGCCCAAGGTCGTGGTGACGACCAACATCCTCGGTGACATCACCCGCGAGATCGTCGGGGGCGAGGCGGACGTCAGCGTCCTGATGAAGCCCAACGCGGACCCGCACTCCTTCGGTCTGTCGGCCGTGCAGGCGGGCGAGTTGGAGAACGCCGACCTGGTCGTCTACAACGGGCTGGGTCTGGAAGAGAACGTTCTGCGGCACGTGGAGGCCGCCCGCGAGTCGGGCGTGGCCACCTTCGCGGCCGGCGAGGCGGTCGACCCGCTCACCTTCCACACCGGTGACGAGGGCGGCCCCGACGAGGAGGCGGGAGAACCCGACCCGCACTTCTGGACCGACCCCGACCGGGTACGCAAAGCCGCCGGACTGATCGCGGACCAGGTGGTCGAACACGTCGACGGCGTGCGCGAGAAGGCCGTCCGTGACAACGCCGAACGCTACGACGGCAAACTCACGGACCTCACCACCTGGATGGAGAAGTCCTTCGCCGCGATACCCGAGGACCGCCGTGCCCTGGTGACCAACCACCACGTCTTCGGATACCTGGCCGACCGCTTCGGCTTCCGGGTGATCGGCGCCGTCATCCCCAGCGGCACGACCCTCGCCTCACCCAGCTCCTCCGACCTGCGCTCCCTCACACAGGCCATGAAGGAGGCCGGCGTACGCACCGTCTTCGCCGACTCCTCCCGGCCCACCCGGCTGGCCGAGGTCCTGCGCCAGGAGATGGGCGGCGACGTGGACGTCGTCCCGCTGTACTCCGAGTCGCTGACCGAGAAGGGCAAGGGCGCCGGCACCTACCTGGAAATGATGCGCGCCAACACCTCGGCCATGACCGAGGGCCTCACCGGCGACTGAACGAACTTCCCCGCGGTCCGGCGTACTCGACGCCGAACCGCCCCACCCCCACCCGGAAAACCGCCCCACGAGGGCCGGAGAGGAAACACGCAGATGGACAAGTCGACAAGCACCAGAGCGCTCACGGGCACGGCCCTCGCCCTGGCGGCGGCCATGGCGCTGACGGCCTGCGGCGGGAACGACGACGCCTCCTCCGACGCCAAGCCGAAGCAGGCCAAGGGCAGCGAGGCCGTGGCGGTGAAGAACCCGCTGGTCGCGTCGTACGACGGGGGACTGTACGTCCTCGACGGCGAGACCCTGAAGCTCGCCAAGACGGTCGAACTGCCGGGCTTCAACCGCGTCAACCCCGCGGGCGACGAGGACCATGTCGTCATCTCCACCGACAGCGGCTTCCGTGTGTTCGACGCCGCCCGGCAGACCTTCACGGACGCCGAGTTCAAGGGCGCCAAGCCCGGCCATGTCGTCCAGCACGGCGGCAAGACGGTCCTGTTCACCGACGGCACGGGAGAGGTGAACGTCTTCGACCCCGCCGGCCTCGCCGACGGCAAGAAGCCGCAGTCCCGCAGCTACACCTCCGCCGAACCCCACCACGGCGTCGCCATCGAGCTGACCAACGGCGAACTGCTCAGCACCCTGGGAACCGAGGAGAAGCGCATCGGCGCTCTGGTCCTGGACAAGAACAACAAGGAGATCAAGCGCGCCGAGAACTGCCCCGGCGTGCACGGGGAAGCCGCCGCGGAGGGGGAGGCGATCGCCGTCGGCTGTGAGGACGGTGTCCTGATCTACAAGGACGGAGAGTTCACCAAGGTCGACGCCCCCGACGACTACGGCCGTATCGGCAACCAGCGAGGCAGCGACCTCTCGCCGGTCCTCCTGGGTGACTACAAGACCGACGCGGAGGCGGAGCTGGAGCGGCCCACCCGCATCTCGCTGATCGACACCCGTACGGCGCAGCTGCGTCTGGTCGACCTCGGCACCAGCTACTCCTTCCGCTCGCTCGCCCGCGGCCCCCAGGGCGAGGCGCTCGTGCTCGGCACCAACGGCACCCTCCACGTCATCGACCCGGAGACCGGCAAGGTCGAGAAGAAGATCGACGCGGTCGACGACTGGACGGAACCGCTGGACTGGCAGCAGGCCAGGCCGACCCTCTTCGTCCGCGACGACACGGCCTACGTCTCCGAGCCGGGCAAGCGCCAACTGCACTCCTTCGACCTGGAGTCGGGCAAGAAGCTCAACTCCGTGACCCTGCCGAAGGGCACCAACGAACTGTCCGGTGTCGTCGCCGGCCACTGACCGGTCCCGTACCGACGGATCCCCCTGGCGCCCGTCCACACGAGGTGGGCGGGCGCCGCGCCGCGCAGGCGAGTCAGTCGGCCGAGCCGTTCACGGCGGGAGTGACGCGGCATCGGACGCAGATGCCGGTCAGTTCCACGGTGTGCTCCACCTCCGCGAACCCGGAGGTCTCGGCCACGTTCTCCGCCCAGCGTTCCACCGTGTCCGCCTCCACTGCCCTGCTGAGGCCGCAGGAGCGGCAGACTAGATAGTGGCGGTGTCCGTCGGTGGGCCGGGGGCGGTAGAGCCGTTCCCCGGTCCTCTCGCGAATGACGTCGACCTGCCCGGAGTGGTCCAGGACATGAAGTGTCCGGTACACCGTGGTCAGGCCGATCGTGACGCCGTCGGCTTCGAGCACTTCGTGCAGGTCCTGGGCGGAGGCGAAGCCCCCATGGGAGTGCAGTGCGCTCAGGACGGCCTTCCGCTGTCGTGTCGTGCGCCGTGGCGCTGGTGGTTTCGTCGTCGGTACGTCGCGCAGGACGCCCACCTCCCATGGGCCGGGGGTCGGTTGAACGCGTGCCCGGTGGACGCCGCAGGCGAGGCGGCCACTCGGCTCAGCGAGATGCACCACATGATAATCGTTTTCATTCGACGTTAGAGGCTTATGGGAGTCCGCGGCGATGCGTACGCTCGTGGGGTGCTGACCGTCGCTACCGAGGTCGAGGTGCTGGCCAGGTTCGGCCGCGCGCTCGCCGATCCGATTCGCTGTCGTGTGCTGCTCCTCCTGCGGGACGCACCCTCCTATCCTGCAGACCTGGCCGACGCCCTCGGCATCTCCCGGACCCGGCTGTCGAATCATCTGGCATGCTTGCGCGACTGCGGCCTCGTGGTGGCCGTGCCGGACGGGCGTCGTACGCGGTACGAGATCGCCGACGAGCGTCTCGGTCACGCCCTGGATGATCTGCGCACCGCCGTGGTGGCGGTGGAGACTGACCGCTCCTGCGAGGACTCGGGGGTCGAAGTCTGATGCTGATGGCCGCAGTCCACGGAACTCCTGCCGCGTGTCAGGGCACCGCGTAGCCCGTCAGTGGCGAGGGCTGCCGCTTGGGCGAGGCCAACGAACGTTGCTGCAGGGGCCCGAGGCGGCGCCGTCTCTCCGACCGGTAGCGAAGCCCCTTGTGGCGGGCCCGGCTAGTGGCAGCAGTCGCATCCGGGCGGGCAGTCGTCGCATCCGTCGTCCGCCTTGGCGGCGGCGGAGAGCACCACCCCGGCGGTGGGTGCGCAGCAGCCCTTGCCCTGCCACGCGTCGCGGCCTTCCTTGACGGCGATCGCGGCGATGGCGAGGGCGGCGATGGGGTCGGCCCAGGACCAGTCGAGGGTGGCGTTGAGGACCAGCCCCGCCAGGAGGACGGCGGACAGGTAGGTGCACAGCAGGGTCTGCTTGGAGTCCGCGACGGCCGAGGCGGAGCCGAGTTCACGGCCGGCCCGGCGTTGGGCGGCGGACAGGAACGGCATGACCGCGAGGGACAGGGCGGCGATGACGATCCCGGGGATGGATCGTTCGGCTTCCCCGGTGCCGGTCAGTGCCCGGACGGCGTCGACACTGACATACGCGGCGAGTGCGAAGAAGGAGACCGCGATGATGCGCAGGGTGCGCTGCTCGCGGGCTTCGCGGACGGCGTGGTCGGAGGCCGAGAACTGCCAGGCGACGGCGGCCGCGGAGGACACCTCGATCACCGAGTCGAGCCCGAAGCCGATCAGCGCCGTCGAGGAGGCCATCGCCCCGGCGGTGATCGCGACGACCGCCTCGACGACGTTGTAGGTGATGGTCGCGGCGACCAGCAGCCGTATGCGGCGGGACAGCGCCTCACGTCGCGCCGGGGAGGGGACGAGAGATACCGATATGCCGGCGGCCATGATCAGCAGCACCCCTTCTCGTCGGCTTCCGCACAGGTGCGGTCGGTCTCGACGGCGACCACGGCGGTACGCAGGTCGTCGAGCGCGTGGCCGAGACGCTCGTCGGCGAGCTCGTACCGGGTGCGGCGGCCGTCGGGAACCGTGACGACCAGCCCGCAGTCACGCAGGCACGCGAGGTGGTTCGACAGCCGGGTCCGGGAGACGCCCAAGGCGTCGGCCAGATCGGCGGGGTAGCGGGGATTGTCGCTCAGGGCGAGCAGGATGCGGCAGCGAATCGGGTCGGCGAGCGCGCGGCCGAACCTGGCCAGCACCTCGATGTCGGAGGCAACGGTCAGCACACCCACAACAGTACAGGTGATCCTGAATTCAGAAAATCGTGTACCGTCCCGCGTCTTTGATTGCGCACGGCGTGGGCTCGGTCAGGGGAGCTGCGGTCACCTGGTGTCCGAATTCGTCGATCGGGCGTCAGTGCTGGCCGAGTTGGCGCTCGCGACCCCACGCCCGGGCAAGGGTCAACTGATAACGACAACGGTTTTCTCGGCGAGTCTGGCGATGGTGAGACCGACAGCCGACCCCTTCGGCCCCGCCTTGATGGGATCACCGATTTCGTAGGTGACGTTTCCTTCGTGGACGTGCGGCCGTGTGGTCGACCGTCAAGTTGTTCCTGGCACTGCGACCGCGGGCCTGGGTGGAGACAGCCGGCCTCGTCGTGCTGATGCTGCTCATCACCGCGACCTATGTCGGCCAGGGACTGCTGATCGCGGATCTGCTGTCCGAGGTGTTCTCCTCGACCGAGACGGGCGACCTGCTCGCGCCCCTGGCCACTATCGCCGTGCTGCAGCCGGCGCGAATCGGCCTCATCGTCCTGAAGGACACATGGGCGCCCCGGGTGTACGCGCGGGTCGAGGAGGCGGTGCGGGAACGCATCACGCTGAAGCTGATGGGGATCGGGCCCGGCCAGGCACAGCGGATGCGGACCGGCGATCTGCAGTCGACGCTCGTGGACTCCGTCGAACTGCTCGACCCTCTGGTGGGCCGGTCCGTGCCCACGCCGTGGCCTCCGTCCTGGGCTCCTGCTTCGCCTCGGTGTACGTGATATCCGTCGACCCGGCGGTGGGCCTGGTGGTACTCGCGTGTGCCCTGCTGGCACCCCCGTCCCAGATGGCCGGGGCAAAGTGGATCAAGGAGCGCGGTGACCGCTGGATGGTGTCCTACCGCGGCCTCTACGCGGAGAGCCTGGACGCCGCGCAGGGGATGGCGACGCTCAAGGCGTTCAACGCCAGTGGACGGCGCGGCCGGGAAATGGCCGAGCGCGGCGAGGCGTTCTGCCGGGACTCCATCCGGCTGATGGTGGCGTGGTGCGCGTCCTCCAGCGTCGGCCAGCTCCTGGTGCCGATCGGTACGGCGGCCGCTTCGACGCGTTGACCGAGCACGATCGGCGGATCGTCGACGCGGCCCTGGAGCGGACCGACATCACCGGCAAGCAGTACCAGAGTTGGCACACCCTCTCCGGAGGGGAGAAGCAGCGCGCCCAACTCGCGCGCGCCCTGGCCCAGGAACCGCAGGAGATCCTGCTCGACGAACCCACCAACCACCTCGACATACGCCATCAGCTCGAACTCCTCGATCTGCTGCGCTCACTGGAGGTCACCTGTGTCGTCGCCCTGCACGACCTCAACCTCGCCGCCCGGTGCTGCGACCACATCGTCGTCCTCGACCACGGACAGGTCGCGGCAGCGGGCGCTCCGGAGGCCGTGCTGACCTCGGACCTGATCAAGTCGGTCTACGGCGTCGACGTCCTCGTCGACCGCGAACACACCACCGGCACCCTCCGCATCACCTACCTGGCCGCCACCGCAACAAGTGCGCCTGCCACGAGGGAGATGCAACTCCATCCCCAGTAGGGGGTCGCGAATTCCATGGAATGTGTTTCGTAATTCGCAGTGAAAAAGTCCGAACACGACGGCGAAGCGGTGGCCATCACCGAGCCGGTGCCGCTCTACATGACCGAGGCCGCCGGTCTGGTGAACAAGACGCCTGAGGAGTTCAGCGAGGCCATCGAGGAGGGCGACGACGTCCCGGCGAGGACGATGCAGGAGACGCTGGCCCTGTTCTCCGACCAGCAGGTCGAGGCGCTCATCTACAACGAGCAGACCTCCGGCCCGCAGACCGAGCAGGTCCAGCAGGCGGCGAAGTCGGCCGGGATCCCCGTCGTGCCCGTGACCGAGACCCTGCCCGGCGGCGAGGACTATGTCAGCTGGATGACCGCCAACCTCGACGCGCTCTCCAGCGCACTGTCCAACTGAGGCGGCAGACGGTGACCGCCGTGCCCCCAGCCCGCGACAGCGTGACCGACTCCTTCGACACCGGAGCCCCGGTGATCAGTCTGCGCGGGGCGGCCCTCTCCTACGGCGCGCGCGTGCTGTGGCGGAACCTCGATCTCGACGTGTGGCCCGGCGAGTTCCTGGCCGTGCTCGGCCCCAACGGCTCGGGCAAGACCAGCTTCGTACGCGCGCTGCTGGGGCAACGGCAGCTGACCGAAGGCACGTTGACGGTGCTGGGCCGCCCGCCCCGTCGCGGCAACCGCCGAATCGCCTACGTACCGCAGCAGGCGACGCTGCCCGAGCAAGCGATGCTGCGTGCCCGGGACCTGGTCCGCTTCGGCATCGACGGTCATGGCTTCGGCCCTCGCCTGCGCACTGGGGCAGCACGCCGCCGGGTGGACGAGACCCTCGCGGCGGTGGGCGCCGCCGAGTACGCGGACGTCCCAGTGGGCCTGCTCTCCGGCGGCGAACGGCAGCGCGTCCGCATCGGGCAGGCACTCGCCACCGACCCCGGGATCCTGCTCTGCGACGAGCCGCTGCTCTCCCTCGACCCGCACCATCAACGGGCCGTCACGGAACTGGTCGACGCCCGGCGCCACTCCCACGGCACGGCGGTGGTCTTCGTGACCCACGAGATCAACCCCGTGCTGGGCCTGGTGGACCGCGTTCTCTACCTCGCCCGCGGCAGCCACCGCATCGGCACGCCGGACGAGGTCCTCACCTCCGCGGCGCTGTCCCGGCTGTACGGCACACAGGTCGATGTCATCCGTGTCCGGGGCCGTATCACGGTGTTGGGCGCGCCCGACGAGGCGGCCGAGACGACGCACCACGCCGAACCACCGCACGGAGTACGGCCATGACCATCGCCGACGGGATCTGGCAGGAGATCTTCAACTTTGACAACTACGGCGAACTGCTCACCCTGGTCCGCAACTCCCTCATCGCCGGCATCGCGCTCGGCCTGGTCGGCGGCCTCGTCGGGGTCTTCGTCATCATGCGCGACCTGCCTTTCGCCGTGCACGGCATCAGCGAGCTGTCGTTCGCGGGTGCCTCCGGCGCACTGCTGCTCGGCGCGAACATCGTGGCCGGCTCGATCGTCGGCTCGCTCATCGCGGCCGGGGCGATCGGAGTACTCGGCGCGCGAGCCCGGGACCGCAACTCGGTGATCGGCACGCTCATGCCGTTTGGACTCGGCCTCGGCGTGCTCTTCCTCGCCCTGTACGAGGGCCGGGCGGCGAACAAGTTCGGCCTGCTCACCGGACAGATCGTCGCCGTCGACACCCCGCAGATGTCGTGGCTGCTCGGCACGGCGGCCTTCGTGCTCGTGGCGCTCGCGGTCGTGTGGCGACCGCTCGCCTTCGCCAGTGCCGACCCTGACGTGGCCGAGGCCCGGGGTGTGCCGGTACGTGGACTGTCGTTCGCTTTCATGATCGTGCTGGGCCTCGCGGTCGCGCTGTCCGTGCAGATCGTCGGGGCGCTGCTCGTCCTCACACTCCTGGTGACGCCCGCCGCCGCGGCCGCCCGGATCACCGCCTCGCCGGTGCTGCTGCCCGTCCTCAGCGTGGTGTTCGCGCTGGCCTCCATCGAGGGCGGCATCCTGCTGACCCTCGGCAGCAGCATCCCCATCAGCCCCTACGTCACCACGATCTCTTTCGCGATCTACCTCGTGTGCCGGTTGGTCGGCAACTACCGGACCCGGCAATGGGGAGCCGGCCGAACCCTTCCGGGGACTGGCTGACCAAGCGAACCGAGGCGATGCTGACCTACGTCCCGAACTTCCGCACCCGTACCGTGTCGAGCTCCGGGATCCGAAGGGGACGTGCAACAACAGGTCCTGGCCCCGGTGGGCGGGTGGTCGGTCCGGAGACGGCCGTCGCCTTGCTGATCACCGTGGGGGACAACCCGGAACGCCTGGACAGTGAGGCGTCCTTCGCAGCCCTGTGCGGGGTCAGTCCAGTCGAGCGTTCCTCGGGACGTCGGCAGTACCGTCGCCTCAACCGCGGCGGCGACCGTCAAGCCAATGCCGCGCTCCATCGCATCGTGCTCACCCGGCCGCGGGTCGACCCGCGCACCCAGGGCTACTACGAGCGCCGCATCAAGGAAGGCAAGACTCGGCGCGAAATCGTCCGTTGCCTCAAACGCTACGCTGCCCGGGAGGTCTTCCACCTGGTTGAACAGATACACCTAGGACCCCGCTCATAGGGGCTGTCGTGACAGATGAGAGGGTCGGGCGGGTGAGTGAGACACCGACGAACACCCTGCAATACCGCTTTGACGGGCCAGAAGACGCCCCGGTCCTGATCCTCGGTCCCTCACTGGGTACCACATGGCACATGTGGGACCGGCAGATTCCGGAGCTGACGCAGCAGTGGCGGGTCTTCCGGTTCGATCTGCCCGGGCACGGCGGCGCCCCCGCGTACCCGGCGGGCTCGGTCGGTGACCTCGCCGAACGGCTGCTCGCCACCCTCGACGGCCTGGGCGTGCAGCGCTTCGGCTACGCGGGCTGCGCGCTCGGCGGCGCCCTCGGTATCGAGCTCGCCCTGCGGTACCCCGAGCGCATCGCCTCGCTCGCTCTGATCGCCGCCTCGCCGCGCTTCGGCACGGCCGACGAGTTCCGGCAGCGGGGTGTGATCGTGCGTACGAACGGCCTCGACCCCATCGCCCGCACCTCGCCCGACCGCTGGTTCACCACCGGCTTCGCCGCCGCGCAGCCCGCCATCACCGAGTGGGCCGTGCAGATGGTGCGCACCACCGACCCCGGCTGCTACATCGCCGCCTGCGAGGCGCTCGCCTCCTTCGACGTACGGCCCCGGCTCGCCGGCGTCGCCGTGCCCACCCTCGTCCTCGTCGGGTCGGACGACCAGGTCACCGGCCCCGCGGAGGCCCGCACCCTGGTCGCCGGCATACCGGACGCCCGTCTCGCGGTCGTGCCCGGCGCCTCGCACCTCGTTCCGGTCGAGCAGCCCGCCGCCGTCACCGACCTGCTGGTCCGGCACTTCTCCACCGCCTGGCAGACCGGCTTCGACGCCACCGGCCAGATCGCCATCCCGGCCGTCCCCGTCAAGCCGGTCCTGGCCGCGACGCCGCAGCCCGCGCCGGTCGCCGCGATAGCGCCCGCCGTCGTGGTGGCGCAGCCGACGGGGCGGCCGGACCCGTACGACGCCGGGATCAAGGTCCGGCGCGAAGTGCTTGGCGACGCGCATGTCGACGGGGAGCTGGCGCAGGCGGACGAGTTCTCCGGGGACTTCCAGGAGTTCATCACGCGCTATGCCTGGGGCGAGATCTGGGACAGACCCGGCCTCGACCGGCGCTCCCGCAGCTGCGTCAGCCTCACCGCCCTGGTCGCGGGCGGTCACCTGGACGAACTGGCCTTCCACACCCGTGCCGCCCTGCGCAACGGCCTCACCCCGGACGAGATCAAGGAAGTGCTGCTCCAGGTGGCCGTCTACTGCGGTGCCCCGGCGGCGAACAGCGCGTTCAAGGTGGCCCAGCAGGTCATCCGGGAGGAGACCACTCCCCAGGAGTGAGCCCCCGGCACGCGCCGAGGACCGGCGCGCAGCCAGGGCCGGCACGCAGCCATGGCGCCGGCACGCCGTGCAGGACCGGCACAGCGCGCAGGACCAAGCACCCGCGACTGGCCCGCGTAAGGATGGACTCATGAAGCTCACGAAGATGGCGCACGCCTGCGTCCGGCTGGAGAAGGACGGCCGGACGCTCGTTCTCGACCCCGGAGGGTTCAGCGAGCAGGACGCGGCCGTCGGCGCGGATGCGATCCTCGTCACGCACGAGCATCCCGACCACTTCGACGAGCCGCGCCTGCGCGCGGCCATGGAGGGCAATCCGGCCGCGGAGATCTGGACCCTGAAGTCGGTGGCGGAGCAGATCTCGTCCGCCTTCCCGGGCCGCGTGCACACCGTCGGCCACGGGGACACCTTCACCGCCGCCGGGTTCGACGTCCAGGTCCACGGTGAGCTGCACGCCGTCATCCACCCCGACATCCCGCGCATCACCAACGTCGGCTACCTCTTGGACGAGGGCAGGGTGTTCCACCCCGGCGACGCCCTGACCGTCCCCGACCACCCGGTGCAGACGCTGATGCTCCCCGTCATGGCTCCCTGGAACAAGATCTCCGAGGTCATCGACTACGTCCGTGAGGTACGGCCGCAGCGTGCCTACGACATTCACGACGCCCTCCTCACCGACCTGGCCCGCCCGATCTACGACCGTCAGATCGGCGGCCTGGGCGGCTCGGAGCATCTGCGCCTGACGCCGGGGCACTCGGCGCAGGTGTGAGCGGGCCCACCCCGGCCGGGGCCGCGTTGTCAGTCCCGGCCGGTAGGTTGTGAGACATGCGCATCGCGACCTGGAACGTGAACTCGATCACCGCCCGCCTGCCGAGGCTCCTCGCCTGGCTGGAGAGCAGCGGCACCGATGTGCTGTGCCTCCAGGAGGCCAAGGTCGCCGAGGAGCAGTTCCCGTTCGATCCCCTGCGCGACCTCGGCTACGAGGCGGCGGTCCACGCCACCGGCCGGTGGAACGGCGTGGCGGTGCTCTCCCGCGTAGGGCTCAAGGAGGTCGTCAAGGGCCTCCCCGGCGACCCCGGCTACGACGGCGCCGTGGAGCCCCGCGCCATCTCCGCGACCTGCGGCCCGCTCCGCGTCTGGTCGGTCTATGTGCCGAACGGCCGTGAGGTGGACCACCCCCACTACGCCTACAAGCTCCAGTGGTTCGAGGCCCTCAAGGCGGCCGTCGTCGGCGACGCGGGCGGAAGCCGCCCCTTCGCGGTGATGGGTGACTACAACGTGGCGCCGACGGACGACGACGTCTACGACGTGGCCGCCTTCGAGGGCCTCACCCATGTCACCACCGCCGAGCGCGCCGCCCTCGCCGAGCTGCGCGAGTCGGGCCTGACCGACGTGGTCCCGCGCCCCCTCAAGTACGACCAGCCGTTCACGTACTGGGACTACCGCCAGCTCTGCTTCCCCAAGAACCGAGGCATGCGCATCGACCTGGTGTACGGCAACGAGCCGTTCGCCAAGGCCGTCACCGATTCCTACGTGGACCGCGAGGAGCGCAAGGGCAAGGGCGCGTCGGACCACGCCCCGGTCGTGGTCGACCTGGACATCTAGACCCCGGGCACCCTTTCAGCCCGCCCCCACAGCCCGCCCGAGCCCGGACGCCGGGCCCGAGGGCGGCCCGGCGCGCGGCACCGTCACGGCACCAGCGCCCGCAGATCCACCGACCGGGCCATCGCGGCGAGGCCGGCATCGCCGGGATGCAGATGGTCCCCGCTGTCGTACGCGGCCAGCATCCGGGACGGCCGCGCGGGATCCCGTACCACCGCGTCGAAGTCGAGCACGCCGTCGAATCCGGCGCCGGAGCGGATCCACTGGTTCACCTTGATCCGCTCGGCGTCGACCGGGGCGGTGCACCGCGCCTCGCCCTCGCACGGCAGGATCGTCGCCGCCAGCATCCGCAGCCCCCGCGCATGCCCACGTTCGGCGATCTCACGCAGCCCGGCGATCACCTGTTCCGCGGTCGTGCCCCAGCGCACATCGTTCACGCCCTCGAACACCACGGCCGTACGCGCCGACGTCTGAGCCAGTACATCCCGGTCGAACCGGTACAGGGCGCTCACTCCGGCGGTATCCGTGGAGACCCCGTCGCCGGGGTAGCGGTCGGAGACCACACGGTTTCCGGAGATCCCCTGGTTGAGCACGCCATAGCGCGGGACCACACTCTGACCCAACAGCCGTGTGGCCAGCACATTGGGCCATCGCCGGTTGGCATCCACCGTGGACTTGTCGCCGTCCGTGATCGAGTCTCCCAGCAGCACCACGGACCCCGGCCCACCGCCGACGTCGACGCCCGTCAGCAGCGGCCAGCTGGTCAGGACCGTGGGATAGCCCGAGGCGTCGCTGTCCGCCGTGTGGTCGCCGGGTGCGCTCACATACGACCGCTGGTGGGCGAGCCGGTGCACCGGTGCCGCCGGCACGGTCCCGGGCAGATGGAAGCTGACCAGCAGATTGGTGTCCTGCGGCACCGTGAAGGAGAGAGGATCGCTGTAAGCCTGAGTCCCCGCCGGGATCTCGACGCCCGCCGCGCCCTTGAAGGTCACCCGGACCGGCGTGCCGCGCGCCGCCGCGCCCGCCGCCTGCACCGCCACGGTGGCGCCGCCGAGCCGTACCGGCGCCGCCGCGAAGGTGTTGTCGAACCGCAGCCGCACCCGGGGCCCGCCCACCGAGGTGTGCACCACCAGGCGCAACGTCCGGTCGGTCCACGGCCCCACGGTCGGATAGCCGCCGGTCGCGGTCGCCCAGCTTCCGGTCCAGCCCGTGGCGGCGGGCCGTACCGCCACCGCGAACACATGCAGCCCGCGGTCGTTCGGCAGCCGCACGGCGGTCACGGTGCGTCCCGCGAGGACCGGCACCGTCATGACGTACAGCCGTGGACGCCCGGCGAGTTGACCGTCGGGCGTGTTGACGTGCGGCAGGGCCACCGCCTTCGTCGCGAGCGGCCCGGTGCGCCAGTCGGGGGCGGCCAGGTGGTAGGCGGAGCGGCTGCCGTCGGCGTAGAAGACCGTCCCCGGGCCGCCGGCGGCGGTGCCCGAGGTCCCCGCCGCCAGGAAGGCCAGGGCGTCGCCGCGGCCTCGCACCCGGACGTCCTGTCCGGCGGCGACGACGTTGTTCGGCAGGCCCGGCCGGCGCTTCGGCCAGGTCAGCCGGGCGCCCTGCACGGTGAGCGGGTGGCCCGGCGTCCAGCCCGCCGC
Organism: Streptomyces sp. M41; assembly: GCF_043673425.1. Lineage (NCBI taxonomy): Bacteria > Bacillati > Actinomycetota > Actinomycetes > Kitasatosporales > Streptomycetaceae > Streptomyces > Streptomyces sp. M41. The sequence goes on from NZ_JBIMKE010000001.1 coordinate 148,281, forward strand.
CGCGAGGTCCTGCGCCGACAGTGAGGCGCCCGACCCGTCGAAGTTGCCCTCGCCGGGCCGGGCGTCGTCACTGACGGCCGTGTTGTCGAAGAGCCGCTCCAGCGGGAGCGGCTCGGCTCTGCGCGCGCCGGCAGCCTGTGCGGAGACCTCCGGTACCAGGACCGCGAAGAGGGTGAGGACGACCGCGGAACTCCACACACGTCGGCGCAACTGCGACTCCTCCCACTCACGACCATTCACGATCTCTCACGGCCGTTCATGACCGTTCGCGATCACTCAGGACTGTGTATGACTGCACATGACAAGTTCGGTGAGGCGCACGGATGGACCTACGCACGACGTGTGCGGGACAGAGGTCCGGACGAGACGCGAGACGCACCGTGAAGTTAGAGAGACACCCGTGACCCGTCAACGAGCCATGCCCGAACTCGGCGTGAACTCGACCGGAATCGGCGGCCCGCGCGCCTGTGGTGCGTTCGGCCGTGCGAATGACACGCTGAGGGTATGAAGATCCCTTTTCTGGGCCATCGACCCGAGAAGCGCGGGGCCCCCGACCCCGAGGGCCTCGCCGAACTCCTTGCCGAATGTGAGCTCCTGCGCTCCCACGCGTCCCGTGCGGGGGTGCAACTCGACGACACCGCGGCATCCTTGGAGGCGCTCGACCAGCTGGTTCCGGGCTGGCGGGACGACGAGGAGATCCTGCCGTGGCTGGGCAACGACGCCGGTCTGTATCTCGGCACGGTCATCGTGCGCACCGTTCCCGGGGCGGCGTGGCAGATCCGGCCGGACGGCCAGCCGGTCGTCCGGCTCGCCTCCGGCCGTGAGTTCGATGTCGTGGCCTCGGGGCAGGAGTGGGCCAGGAGCGGAGTCCCCGAGCTGTCGCAGTCGTACGCGGAAGTCGCCGAGGCGTGAGCCGTTCAGGGGCCCCACAGGGAGTGATGTCGCATAAAAGCGACGTAAATACGGCTTATGCCCGAAAAGTGCGTGTCGCGTATTAAGTCCACCCTTGCCTGGATAGTTTGCGGCCACCGCTACACAGCTGAACATGACTGGGGCTGGGCATGGCTGGCGATCCACTGATCGAGCTGCGCGACGTCAACAAGTACTTCGGGGACCTGCATGTCCTCCAGGACATCGACCTCACCGTGGGCCAGGGGGAGGTGGTCGTGGTCATCGGCCCGTCGGGGTCGGGGAAGTCGACGCTGTGCCGGGCCATCAACCGGCTGGAGACCATCGAGTCCGGCACCATCCTGCTCGAGGGACAGCCGCTGCCCGCCGAGGGCAAGGCGCTCGCGCGGCTGCGCGCCGAAGTCGGCATGGTCTTCCAGTCCTTCAACCTCTTCGCCCACCGGACGGTCCTGCAGAACGTGTCCCTGGGCCAGGTCAAGGTCCGCGGACGCAAGAAGGAGGAAGCGGACCGGCGTTCGCGTGAACTCCTCGAACGCGTCGGCGTGGCCGACCAGGCGGACAAGTACCCGGCGCAGCTCTCCGGCGGGCAGCAGCAGCGGGTGGCGATCGCCCGGGCCCTCGCCATGGAGCCGAAGGTGATGCTGTTCGACGAGCCGACCTCCGCGCTCGACCCCGAGATGATCAATGAGGTCCTGGAGGTGATGCGTCAACTCGCCCGGGACGGCATGACGATGATCGTCGTCACCCATGAGATGGGCTTCGCACGCTCCGCCGCCAATCGCGTCGTGTTCATGGCCGACGGGCGCATCGTCGAGGACCGCACCCCGGAGGAGTTCTTCACCAGCCCCAGGAGCGAGCGCGCCAAGGACTTTCTGTCGAAGATCCTCCACCACTGAGCGGGGAGCACGACCCATGCCGAGCCGAACGGCGTCCGCCACGCCCCGATCCTCGCCGCGAACCACCTCGACTACGATGTTCCGTCCGTCCCCAAGGCCGTGGCGGTGGCCCCGGCCGCGACCAGGGACGCTGCTGCCGGGTGGGGATCCCCCCACGGCCCCTGGAGCCAGGGGCAGCAGGGGGCAGCAGTCATAGAGCCATACCCGCCCGGCGCCGGCCGGAGATCACTGCTCGCGCAGTGGAATCGACACGTACGACGGGTCGTTCGCCGGTGAGGAGAAGGTCAGCCGCGCGCCGGACGGGTTGTGCTCGATGTAGAGCGGGTCGACCGTGTCGACGACCAGGGCGAGCCGGTGCCCTGCCGGGACGTCATAGGCCGTGGAGAACAGCTCCAGGTCGACACCGAACGGCTTTCCGGGCGTGCGTCCGTGGAAGGTGTACGGCGCGTTGCTGACCAGCTTGCCGAGGCCGAGCGGGCCCACGTCGTAGAGGTAGGCGACGAGGGTGCCGCTCTCCTCGGTCGGGGTGACGGTGGTGTGCAACTCGGCCGTGCCGCGCACATGTTGGGCCGTCGGGTACTTCTCCGACTGCCATACGGCCGCCCAGCGTCGGGGTATCAGCGGGATCGAGGCCATCGGGGGCAGCTGGGCCACCTGGTCGAGGATGCTGGACAGGAAGACGACCCCGCCGTCCGCGCCGGAGTTGACGTTCGTGCGGATCGTGGTCGTGCCCCCGAGAGCGATCTTCCGGTCCGTCGCGGCGACCGACTTCCAGTCCGGGTAGCCCTCGTAGCCGCCCGAGGAGCGGGACTTGAGCTGGACGGGCAGCTCGCGGTCGATTCCGTTGTCCTCGCCCTTGAGGTGGTGGTCGAACCAGCGCTCGGTGTTCTTCCACACGTCGTTGGGCAGTCCGAACAGGCCGGTCAGCTCGGCGGTGGCATGGTCGCCGGGCCGCATCTCCAGCCGCTTGGGGCCGGTCAGCTTCTCGTAGAAGTCCGCGTACTGGTTGGGCGGGAAGACCGTGTCACCCCAGGCGTTGGCCATCATGACCGCGGCGCCGCTCCGGTTCAGCTGATCCAGGTAGGTGACGGCCGAACGCTTCTTCCCCCAGTCGATCATGTCCTGTTCCCTGGACAGGTTCGAGGCGTAGAAGTCGTCGAAGATCTGCCGGAGTTCGGCGCTCTGACGGCCGGCGACCACGCTCGCGCCGTCCAACAGCGCGCCGGCCTGGACGTGCTGGGTGCGGCCGGAGTAGATCGAGCCGATGAGGTCGGCCCAGCCGCTGAGGGCGGCGACCGCCCGGACCCGTTTGTCGTGCGCGGCGGTCAGCAGGCTGATGCCGGCCCCGTACGAGACACCGGCCATGCCGATGTGGCCCGAGTCGGCCGGGGTGTTGGCGAGCGCCCAGTCGATCACCTTGGAGGCGTCCGCTATGTCGGGCGGGCCGGCCACTTCTATCTCGCCGCCCGACTGCCAGAACCCGCGCACGTTGTAACTGACCACGATGTAACCGGAGTTCGCGAGCTTCTGCGCCTGGGCGACGTACTCGACCTGCGGCAGGCCCCAGCTCGTGGGCAGCACGAGCAGCGGGTAGCGCCGGGAGCCGTCGGCGCCGGCCGGTGTGATGACGTTCGCCTTGAGTGTGGTGCCGCCGTCACCGGCGATGTCGACGAACCGCACGCTGTTCGGGGCCGCTTGGGCGGTGGGGGCGAGTCCGAAGGCGCCGGCGACCAAAGTCGCGGAGACGGCGCCCACAGCGGTCGTACGCAGGGCCTTGCGTTGGGTTCCCACAGTCACTCCTCACTCGTGTCAATGCAAAGTGACCGAACGGTAACCGGGCCCCCTTACCGCAAGTAACCCGTCGGTAAGTTACGTGCCAGTAACGATTAGTGGAATGTGATGAACCTCAGGAGGCACGGTGGGTATTGCGCGCAGCCGCGGGTATCGGCAGCGGTGCCTGCGCCGTCCGTGTCACGTCCGCCACCAGCTCCACCACATCCGGGCCGTACGCCTGCGAGTTGACCACCTTCAGGAGCAGCACGAAGGAGCTGGTGCCGTGCTTGCGGGTCAACCGCTCGTGATTACGGGCGAGATAGCGGGTGACGGCCTGGTTGGTGATCGAGGTCTGCCCGCAGAAGAGGAAGACGGGGCGCGGGCCCTGGCTCTCGCCGACGGTGAGCCGGGCGAGGAGCGCGTACTCCTCCTTGCCGACCTCCAGCCGGTAGCGCTCCGAGCCGACCTGGAAGGCGCCGCGATCCGGGCCGGGCTCCGCGTCGACGTTCACCCGCACCCCGGGCAGCAACGAGGCGAGGTGCGCCATCATGCGACGGTTCGACGCCGGGCCGCCGACACAGAACTCGGTGCGTTCACCGAAGCCCTGGCGTGCCGCGTCGTGCGGGACGATCTGGGCGTGGGCGTTGCAGTCCTTGATCAGGGCGGCCAGTTCGAGCAGCGCGAACACGTCGTACCGCATCACCGTCAGCTCGGGTCCGCCGGCCCCGCGGTTGACCACCAGCAGCGACTCGGCGTTGTCGGGCAGCCCGAAGAACGCCTGCTTGCGGCGCAGCTTGCGCTTCCACAAGTAGGTCCGGGCCAGCCAGCCGAGTGCGGCGCTGATGCCGGCCGCGACCACGCCCAGGACGATGTTGCGCACGTCGTCATTCATGGCGCGCATGCTAGGCCCTGTCGTCAGATTCCCGCCTGCCGCGCCCGCCCTGCGGGCGGACGACGGGAATCTGACGACAGGGCCTGGCGGGCCGACGCAAACCCGTTCGAGCGGAGCCTGGCGTGGCCGGGCTGACGGGGGCATGCCGATCGAATAGGCTGCGCGAACGGTTCCTGACTGGAGGTGCGAATGCGTCGCCCTGTCGTGCGGAAACTGTCGGTCCTGGCGGTCTCGGCCGCCGTGGTCTCGGTGGGGGCGGCAGCGCCGCCGGGCGCCACCGACACCGTCGAGAAAGTGCCCGTCGCCGTCGGCTACGGAGGCGCGGTGTCGAGCGTCGACGCGGACGCCTCCGCGGCCGGCATCGAGGTGCTGCGCCACGGCGGCAACGCCGTCGACGCCGCCGTGGCGACCGCTGCGGCGCTCGGCGTCACCGAGCCCTACTCCGCGGGTATCGGAGGCGGCGGCTACTTCGTCTACTACGACGCCGCCTCCCGCAGCGTGCGGACCATCGACGGCCGCGAGACCGCGCCGCTGAGCGCCGGCTCCGACCTCTTCATGGAGAACGGCACGGCGATCCCGTTCGCCGAGGCCGTCACCAGCGGCCTGAGCGTCGGCACCCCCGGCACGCCCGCCACCTGGCAGAAGGCGCTGGACACATGGGGGAGCAAACGGCTCGGCAGTCTGCTGAAGCCCGCCGAGCGGCTGGCCCGGGACGGCTTCGTCGTCGACGCCACGTTCCGCGCGCAGACCGCCGCCAACGAGAGCCGGTTCCGCCACTTCCCGGACACCGCCGAGCTGTTCCTGCCGAACGGGGCGCTCCCGGTCGTCGGCTCCACCTTCAAGAACCCCGATCTCGCCCGCACCTACGCCCAGTTGGCCAGGCGCGGCGTCGACGCCCTCTACCGCGGTGACATCGCCGATGACATCGTCGACACGGTCAACAAGCCGCCGGTCGACCCCGCCTCCGGCTGGAACGCCCGCCCCGGCGACCTGTCCGCCAGGGACCTGGCCGGCTACCGGGTCAAGTCCCAGGCGCCCACCAAAGCCTCCTACCGCGGTCTCGGCGTCTACTCCATGGCGCCCTCCTCCTCCGGCGGCACGACGGTCGGGGAGGCCCTCAACATGCTTGAGCGGACGAACCTCTCGAGGGCGAGCAAGGCCCAGTACCTGCACCGCTACATCGAGGCCAGCCGCATCGCCTTCGCCGACCGCGGGCGCTGGGTCGGCGACCCGGCCTTCGAGGACGTACCGACGGCGGGACTGCTCTCGCAGCGGTACGCCGACTCGCGCGCCTGCCTGATCAAGGACGACGCGGTGCTGACGAGCCCGGTCGCGCCCGGTGACCCGCGCGACCCGGCCGCCTGCGACGCCGGCGGTACGGCGGCCCCGACCACGTACGAGGGCGACAGCACGACCCATCTCACGGTCGCCGACAAGTGGGGCAACGTCGTCTCCTACACGCTCACCATCGAGCAGACCGGCGGCAGCGGCATCACCGTCCCGGGCCGCGGGTTCATCCTCAACAACGAGCTCACGGACTTCTCCTTCACCCCCGCGAACCCGGCCGTCCACGACCCCAACCTGCCGGGTCCGGGCAAGCGCCCGCGCTCCTCGATGGCGCCGACGATCGTGCTCGACAAGCACCACAAGCCCGTCGTGGCACTCGGCTCGCCCGGTGGCGCGACCATCATCACCACCGTGCTCCAGACGCTGACCGGCCTCGTCGACCGTGGCCTCCCGCTGGTCGACGCGATCGCCGCACCGCGCGCCAGCCAGCGCAACCAGACCACCACCGAACTCGAACCGGGCCTGTGGAACAGCCCGGTGCGGGCCGAGCTGGAAGCCATCGGACACGCCTTCCGGCAGAACCCCGAGATCGGCGCCGCCACCGGGGTGCAGCGGCTGCCGAACGGAAAGTGGCTGGCGGCGGCCGAGACCGTACGGCGAGGCGGCGGCTCGGCGATGGTCGTACGGCCCGCGTCGTAGCGCCCTGCCGGGCGCGGTGCGTCACAATTCGGGGGCGGGCGGCAGCTCTTCCGTGCGGAAGGCGAGCCGTCCGTCCTCCACGTCCACCGTGACCTGGCCACCGGCGCCGATCCGGCCGTCCAGCAGCAGCCGCGACAGCTGGTTGTCGACCTCCTTCTGGATGGTGCGGCGCAGCGGCCGAGCCCCGTACTCGGGCTGGTAGCCGCGCTCGGAGAGCCAGTCGACGGCCGCACCGGTGAAGTCGACGGAGACGCCCTGGGCCCGCAGCAGACCACGGGTCTGGTCGAGCAGCAGATTGGTGATCCGCTCCAGTTGCTCGGGGGTGAGCTGGCGGAAGACGACGATCTCGTCGATGCGGTTGAGGAACTCCGGGCGGAAGTGCTCGCGCAACGGCCGCATGATCCGCTCGCGCCGCGCCTCCTCGTCGGCCTGCGCGCCCCCGCTGCCGAAGCCGATCCCGGCGCCGCCCCGGCTGATCGCCTCGGAGCCGAGGTTGCTGGTCATCACGATGACCGTGTTGGTGAAGTCGACGGTCCGGCCCTGGGAGTCGGTCAGCCTGCCGTCGTCCAGGACCTGGAGCAGGATGTTGAAGACGTCCGGGTGGGCCTTCTCGACCTCGTCGAGCAGCAGCAGGGAGTACGGGTGGCGGCGTACGACCTCCGTGAGCTGCCCCGCCTCCTCGTGCCCGACATAGCCGGGCGGGGCGCCGACGAGACGGCTCACCGTGTGCCGCTCCTGGTACTCGCTCATGTCCAGCCGGACCATGCGCTCCTCGCTGCCGAACAGCGCCTCGGCGAGCGCCCGGGCCAGCTCGGTCTTGCCGACGCCGGTCGGCCCGAGGAAGAGGAAGCTGCCGATCGGCCGGTGCGGGCTCGCGAGTCCGGCCCGGGAGCGCAGCACCGCGTCGGAGACCACGCGAACCGCCTCGTCCTGACCGATGACCCGGTGGTGCAGATGCTCCTCCAGGCCCAGCAGCCGGTCCTTCTCCTCCTCGGTGAGACTGCTCACCGGGATGCCGGTCTGCCGGGAGACGACCTCCGCGATCGCCTCGGTGGTGACCTCCAGGTGCTGCCCCTCGTCGACCTCCTCGTTGTCGGACGCCTCCGTGATGCGCTTGCGCAACTCCACGATGCGGTCACGCAGTTGCGTCGCCTGCTCGTACAGCTCGTCTGCGACCGCCTGGTCCTTGTCCCGGTAGAGCTGCTCGACCTCGCGCTCCATGGCCCGTACGTCGGTGCCCTTGGTGCGCGCCCGCAGCCGGACGCGGGCGCCCGCCTGGTCGATCAGGTCGATCGCCTTGTCCGGCAGCCGGCGGTCGGTGAGATAGCGGTCCGACAGCTCCACGGCGGCGACGAGCGCCTCGTCGGTGTAGCGGACCTGGTGGTGGGCCTCGTAGCGGTCGCGCAGGCCGCGCAGGATCTCGATCGCGTCCGCGGTGGTCGGCTCGGGGACGAGGATCGGCTGGAAGCGGCGGGAGAGCGCCGCGTCCTTCTCGATCCTGCGGTACTCCTCCAGGGTGGTGGCGCCGACGATGTGCAGCTCGCCGCGGGCCAGCGCCGGCTTGAGGATGTTCCCGGCGTCCATGGAGCCGCCCTCGCCGCCGCCTCCGGCCCCTACGACGGTGTGCAGCTCGTCGATGAAGACGATCAGCCGGTCGGAGTGCGAGCGGATCTCGCCGACGATGTTGTTGAGGCGTTCCTCGAAGTCGCCCCGGTAGCGGGTGCCCGCCACCACGCCGGTCAGGTCGAGCGCGACCACGCGCCGGCCGCTGAGCACGTCGGGTACGTCGGCGTCGGCGATCCGCTGGGCCAGGCCCTCCACGATCGCCGTCTTGCCGACGCCCGCGTCGCCGATCAGCACCGGGTTGTTCTTGCCGCGCCGGGAGAGCACCTCGACGGTCTGCTCGATCTCCTCGTCCCGCCCGATCACCGGGTCGATACGGCCCCGGCGGGCGAGGTCGGTGAGGTCGCGGCCGTACTTGTCCAGGGTGGGCGTACCGGTGTCGACGCGTGGCCGCTGGTCGCCGCCGCGACGGCTCTGGGTGCTGTCCGCTGCCTCGGGGGGCATGGGCGTGGGGGCGAACCGGGCGGCGTTGAGGATGTGTCCCGCCGCGGAGTCCGGGTTCGCGGCGAGGGCGCTGAGCACATGCTCCGGGCCGATGTGACCGGCGCCCCGCGCGCGGGCCAGGTCGTGCGCGTCCAGCAGGGCGCGCTTGGCGGCCGGGGTCAGGGAGAGCGAGGTCGGCGGCGGGGCCTCGCCCGGCGGGTGCTGGGCCGGCCCCGACCGCTCGTCGATCTCCGTCGCCAGCGAGTCCGGGTCCGCGCCGGCCCGGGTGAGCAGACTCCTGGTCGGCTCGGCGGACAGAGCGGCGCGCAGCAGATGCTGGGTGTCCAGATCGCGGCTGCCGTGCTCGGCGGCGTACTGGGCGGCGCCCCGCACCAGCTCCCGGGCCGGCTGACTGAGCAGCCGGCCGATGTCGATCTGCCGGGGGCCGGGGCGCGGTCCGCCGAAGAAACGGGCGAGGAATTCTCCGAAGGGGTCGTAGTCGTCCGGACCACCACTGAAGCCGCTGGTCATGGCGTTCCCATCCGGCGTCCCTGCGCGGGCAGGGTCGCCCTCGCTGATCGACGTGCCGGAATCGGGTAACCCGGGCGGAAGCCGGTTACACCTGGCCGCGTATGCGTAAAACCTTCGCATGAACGGGGGCTGGGGGCACCTTCAGCGGGGTGGGGGAGGAGAGACGGGGGAGCAGGTGCTGGACCGGGGGGGTGCCGAGGAGCGGCAGGGTGCGGTGCCGGAGTGTGGCGGGTCAGGGGAACGGGGGTCGGGGCGCGGCGGTGGCCGGTGCGCTGGGGCGGCTTCCGTGCATGCTGGGGCCCGGAAGTGCGACCACGTGCCGGCGGGCGGCGGTTGGGGATGTGCCGAGCCGCGTACGGCCGTGCGGGGCGAAGCCGGCGCTCCTGCGACGGGCGCGATCGGGATGTGGCGTACTGCTGTGCGGCCGAACTCCTCGGCATGACCGAGACCGGGCTCTGCCCCGGCTGACCGAAACCTCTCGATCCTCGGATGCATCGAAACCGCGCCCGGCCCCGCCCAACACCGCCCGCCTCACCCGACATCGCCCCGCCCACTACCGCCCCACCGGAGCGCGGCGAGCTCCCGCCTAGGGGTTCCTGTGCGTAAGGCCGTATGGCCCGCCGTGGGGCCGCGGGCCAGGGTCGTGCCGGGCGGCCTCGCCCATGGCCCGCCCAACGCCCGCCCACGGTCACCGTGCCGTCAGGATGCGTGGGCCCGTTTCCGTGATCGCCACCGTGTGCTCCGTGTGGGCCGCGCGGGAGCCGTCGTTCGTGCGCAGGGTCCAGCCGTCCGGGGCCGCGTGGTAGCCGTCCCTGCCGCTCGCGATGACCATCGGCTCGATGGCGAGGGCCATGCCGTGGCGCAGGAGCGTGCCCCGGCCCGGGCGGCCCTCGTTCGGCACCGATGGATCCTCGTGCATCTTGCGGCCGATGCCGTGGCCGCCGAACCCGTCCGGGATGCCGTACCCGGCCGTCCGGCACACCGAACCGATCGCGTGGGCGATGTCGCCGATGCGGTTGCCCACCACGGCCGCCTCGATGCCCGCCGCCAGCGCCCGCTCCGCCGTCTCGACCAGGCGTATGTCGGCCGGGCGCGGGGTGCCGACCGTGAAGCTGATCGCCGAGTCGCCCGCCCAGCCGTCCAGTTCGGCGCCGCAGTCGATGGAGACCAGGTCGCCGTCGCGCAGCCGGTAGCCGTTCGGGATGCCATGCACGATCGCGTCGTTCACCGAGGCGCAGATAACCGCGGGGAAGGGCACGGGCGCGAAGGCGGGGCGGTAGCCGAGGAAGGGGGAGGCCGCCCCCGCCGCGCGCAGCACCCCGCGTGCCACCTCGTCCAGTTCGAGCAGACAAACCCCCACGTCGGCGGCGTTCCGCACCGCTGTCAGGGCCTGGCCCACGACCTGCCCGGCCGCGTACATCGCATCGATCGACGTGTCCGTCTTCAGTTCCACCATGCCAATTACTATACCGGTATTTGAATGGGGGGCCGGTGGTGGAAGGCGGTATTAGAATGGGGGCATGGTGCGCACCCCTCTCACCCCCGAAGAGCGTGAACGCGGCGAGCGGCTCGGCCGTCTGCTCCGCGAGGCCCGTGGTGGCCGCAGCATGACGGAGGTCGCGGCGAGCGCCGGCATCTCCGCCGAGACGCTGCGCAAGATCGAGACCGGTCGCGCGCCGACCCCCGCCTTCTTCACGGTGGCCGCGCTGGCGGCGGCCCTCGGGCTGTCGATGGACGAACTGGCCGGGCGGTGCACACCGGTCGTCGAGGCCGTCGCCTGACGGGCCCGCACGTCACGTTCCGCCAGGTGCGGCGTACTCTGCGTTCAGTCCGAAAACTTCCCGTAGCGCGTTCGTAACACGGCTGGTGTTGCCTAGCGGACCGGAGTGCTCCGGTCTGGCGGGAGTTGGGCGATGGCAGTAGAACAACTCCCGGCTCGGATACGGGAGTTCGTGGACCACCTGGGCGGTCTTCTGGCGCGCCTGGACCAGGGCGGCGGCTGGTGCGGTGTGTTCTGGCACCGGGACCCGGACGGCATGCGGGCCTGCCTCGACGGGCGTGAGCTGCCGCCCTGGGACGTGGTGGAGTCCCTGCTGGACGACCTCGCCGCCCGGTACGGCCCCGGCGTCGCCGGCCCCGAGACGGAACGCGCCCGCGCCCTGCACGCCGCCGCCCTCACCGAGTCCGACGCCCGGCCGGGCGCGCGGGAAGCCCTCGGGGACCGGCTCGACGTCATGCTCCGCGAACAGCGCTACGCCGTGGAAAGGCAGACGGAACTGAGCCGGTCGCTCGCCGCCGCCACCAGCCGGGAGGAGGCCGAGGCGATCCGCCTCGACCTCGCCTGGGCCCACGACGACCACGAACGGGCAACCGCCCGGTGCGCCGAACTCCGCTCCCGCATGGCGGACCTGGACCGCCGCGCGACGCGCGCCCACGGTCACGTCCCCGACCCGGCTCCGACGGCCCCCCGCACCCTCGATGCCCACCCCCACCTCGCACCGGCACCGGCACCTCACTCGAACCCCGGCCCCGCCGCCGATCCGGACCGGCCCGCCACCCCCAAGCAGCGCAAACGCCGCCGGGGCGGGGCCCGTTTCGCCGGGGTCGTCGAGGAGGAGGCCGCCCCCGTCGTCGTACCGCCGGCCGCCGCGCCCACCCTCCCCACCCAGCCCGCCACCGCGCGCCGCACGCCGCGCGGGGCCCGTTTCGCCGGGGCCGCAGACGACGACGGGACCGTAGGGGTGCCGCAGGAGCGGGCCGAGGCGGAGGAGGCGCTGGACGTGGGAGCGCGGGGCGAGGTGGCCCGGACCGTGCGGACGCTGGTCCGGCTGCGCCGTGAGGGGCGCAGCGGGGAGGCGCATGCGCTGCTCGTGGAGGCCGCGTACTGGCCCGCCCCTCGCTTTCCGGCGCTCGCCGTCGAGATGGAGCGGGCCGGTCTCGGCGCCGACTGGGCGACCCTGTTGTGGGAGGCCGCCTCCTTGCCCGCGGAGCGGCTCGTCGCCGCGGCCGACGCGCTGACCGTGGCGGGGCGGGCGGACGACGCCGAGCAGATCCTCCGGCAGGGCGTCGCGCGGCCCGCGGACGAGGTCGCAAGGGCCGTGGTCGCGCTGACCCGGGAGGGGCGGGGCCGTGAGGTCCGCGCGCTGCTCGCCGCGTACGTCGGTGTCCGCACCCCCGAGGAGGCCGCCCGCAGCGCGGCATCCGACCCCCGGACCCTCGTGCCGCTGCTGCTGGAGGCCGCCCGGGGCATCTCGGACGAGCGTCACTGGGATCTCGTCCACGCCTTGCGCGTGGCGGGCTTCACGCCCTGACGATCCCGCCCCACCCGTCCCACCGGCCCCATCGGTCACCCACTGGAGTGTGAAACGTGATCGAGTCAGCGGGTTAACGACGATGGTCTTGGCAAGGCTGTTCCAGGGGCTTACTTTCGAGCCTCTACGGCCCCCCTCTACGGGCGTAGAGGCTCTGACGTCCCGTCGAAGGAGCAGCTCATGGCCAACGTCGTACGTGCCGCCCTGGTCCAGGCCACCTGGACCGGCGACACCGAGTCCATGGTGGCGAAGCACGAGGAGCACGCCCGCGAGGCGGCTCGGCAGGGCGCCAGGATCATCGGCTTCCAGGAAGTGTTCAACGCCCCCTACTTCTGTCAGGTTCAGGAGCCGGAGCACTACCGCTGGGCCGAGCCGGTCCCCGACGGGCCGACCGTGCGCCGTATGCAGGACCTCGCCCGCGAGACCGGCATGGTCGTCGTCGTGCCGGTCTTCGAGGTCGAGCAGTCGGGCTTCTACTACAACACCGCGGTCGTGATCGACGCCGACGGCAGCGTCCTCGGCAAGTACCGCAAGCACCACATCCCGCAGGTCAAGGGCTTCTGGGAGAAGTACTACTTCAAGCCCGGCAACCTCGGCTGGCCGGTGTTCGACACCGCCGTCGGCAAGGTCGGCGTCTACATCTGCTACGACCGCCACTTCCCCGAGGGCTGGCGCCAACTCGGCCTGAACGGCGCCCAGCTCGTCTACAACCCCTCGGCCACCCACCGCGGCCTGTCCTCCTACCTCTGGCGCCTGGAGCAGCCGGCCGCCGCCGTCGCCAACGAGTACTTCGTCGCCGCGATCAACCGCGTCGGCGTCGAGGAGTACGGCGACAACGACTTCTACGGGACGTCGTACTTCGTCGACCCGCGCGGCCAGTTCGTCGGCGAGGTCGCCAGCGACAAGACCGAGGAACTGATCGTGCGCGACCTCGACTTCGACGTCATCGAAGAGGTGCGGCAGCAGTGGGCCTTCTACCGCGACCGCCGCCCCGACGCCTACGAAGGGCTGGTACAGCCGTGACCAAGGACCTGCTGGGCCGCCACCGCGCCGTCATGCCGGACTGGCTCGCCCTGTACTACGAGGAACCGCTGGAGATCACCCACGGCGAGGGCCGCCACGTCTGGGACGCCGAGGGCAACCGCTACCTCGACTTCTTCGGTGGCATCCTCACGACGATGACCGCGCACGCCCTGCCCGAGGTGACCAAGGCGGTGAGCGAGCAGGCCGGGCGGATCGTCCACTCCTCCACCCTGTACCTCAACCGGCCCATGATCGAACTCGCCGAACGTATCGGCCAGTTGAGCGGCGTCCCGGACGCCCGGGTCTTCTTCACCACCTCCGGCACCGAGGCCAACGACACCGCCCTGCTGCTCGCGACGACCTACCGGCAGAGCAACACCGTCCTCGCGATGCGCAACAGCTACCACGGCCGGTCCTTCAGCGCGGTCGGCATCACCGGCAACCGCGGCTGGTCCCCGACCGCGCTGTCACCGCTGCAGACCCTCTACGTCCACGGCGGCGTCCGCACCCGCGGCCCGTACGCCGCGCTCAGCGACGCCGACTTCATCGCGGCCTGCGTCGACGACCTCAAGGACCTCCTCGGCCACACCCGTCCGCCCGCCGCGCTGATCGCCGAGCCCATCCAGGGCGTCGGCGGCTTCACCTCCGGGCCCGACGGGCTCTACGCCGCCTTCCGCGAGGTGCTCGCCGAGCGCGGCATCCTGTGGATCGCCGACGAGGTGCAGACCGGCTGGGGCCGCACCGGCGAACACTTCTGGGGCTGGCAGGCGCACGGCCGGTCCGGACCGCCGGACATCCTTACCTTCGCCAAGGGCATCGGCAACGGAATGTCCATCGGCGGTGTCGTCGCCCGCGCCGAGATCATGAACTGCCTGGACGCCAACAGCATCTCGACGTTCGGCGGCACCCAGATCACCATGGCGGCCGGCCTCGCCAACCTCAACTACCTGCTGGAACACGACCTCCAGGGCAACGCCCGGCGGGTCGGCGGACTGCTCCTGGAGCGGCTGCGCGGCGTCGCCGCACAGGTGCCGCACGTACGGGAGGTGCGCGGCCGGGGTCTGATGCTGGGCGTCGAGATCACCCGGCCCGGCACGGACGAGGCCGACCCGGCCGCGGCGTCCGCCGTGCTGGAGGCGGCCCGTGCGGGCGGCCTGCTCATCGGCAAGGGCGGCGGGCACAACACCAGTTCGCTGCGCGTCGCCCCGCCCCTGTCCCTCACCGTCGCGGAGGCCGAGGAAGGCGCCGCGATCCTGGAGAACGCTCTGAGGAGCATCTAGCAGGACCCACCCGAGCAAGGGAAGCACGCCATGACCACCACCTCGGAGCCCCCGCGGCCGGCGGAACCTGTGGAACCCGCCCTGTCCGTCCGTCAGGTCCTCGGCCTGGAGCGGGTTCTGGCCGGGGAGCCCGAGGTGGTGGCCGGTGCCGGCCAGCTCGACCGTCCGGTGCGCTGGGTGCATGTCGCCGAGGCGCCGGACGTGGGGGTGATGCTCACCGGCGGCGAGATGGTGCTCACCACCGGGGTGCTGCTCGCCGGGGACGAGGACAAACAGGCCGAGTACATCCGCTCCCTGCACCGCGCGGAGGCCGCGGCCGTCGTCCTGGGCCTCGGCCGGGCATTCCCCTCGCCGCCGGCCGTGATGCGCAGGGCGGCCGAGCGGTGCGGGCTGCCCATGGTCGTCCTGCACCGGCCCTTCCCGTTCGCCGAGCTGACCGAGGAGGTGCAGTCCCGGCTCGTACGGCGCAAGTTCGCCGCCGTCAGCCTCTCGGAAGCCGTACGGACCGCGCTCACCGGACTCATCACCGCCGGCGCCCCGCTGCAACGCCTCCTCGACGAGGTCGCCGCGCACAGCGCCTGCCCCGTCGTCGTCACCAACCTCGCCCACCGCGTCCTCGCCACCGCGGGGGAGCGGTCGGCGGTGGACGACGTGCTGCGCGACTGGGAGCGCATCGCCCGCCAGGCATGGGGGCACCACGCAGGACTTTCAGGCACTGGGGGAGGCAGCGAGGGCGACGGCTGGATCCGCGCCGAACTGGGCGGGCGCGGGGAGCGGTGGGGCCGGATCATGCTGTGCGGCTACCGGGGTGACACCGCCACCGGACGGCTGCTCGCCGACCGGGCCGCCGAGGCCCTCGTCCTGCACCGCATGCTCGGCGGCAGCTCCGCGCACAGCTGGGAGGAGCAGTCCGCGCAGAGCCTGCTGACCGACCTGGTCAGCGGCGTCGTACCGGCACGGCAGCTGCTGCCACGCGCGCGTGCCGCCGGACTGCCCGTGAACCGGCGCACCTTCGTGCCGCTCGTCGTCCGGGACGCCGAGGCGGACCGGCTGGAGCGCGTTCTGCGGATGCTGGGGCTGCCCGGAATCGTCGCCGAACTCGCGGACGGAGCCTCCACCGTGCTGCTGAGCCTCGCCCGGGACCAGGAGGCCGCGGTGCTCACCGCGAACTTCGCCGCCCGGGCGCGCTCCGAGACCGGCGCGGCCACGGCCGTCGTCGCCGCCGCCGACGCGCGCACCCTGTGGGACGACGTGCCCGCCGGGCTGCGCGAGGCCCAGCACGTCGCCGACGCCGTGGCCGACTCCTCGGCGGCCCTCGACCTCCCGGCCGTCGTACGACTCAGGGACGTGCATCTGCGCGGCCTGGTCCGGCTGCTGCGCGACGACCCGCATGTGCAGTCCTTCGCGGAACGGGAGTTGGACGGACTGCTGGGCGGGGGAGACGACGATGAGGGCGCCCTGCTCGCCGTCCTGCGGACCTACCTCGCCACCGGCCGCAACAAGTCCCGTACCGCCCAGCTCCACCATGTCTCGCGGCCCGCCCTGTACCGCCGCCTGGAGGCGATACAGACGCGGCTCGGAGTGGACCTCGACGACTTCGAGCAGGCCGCCTCGGTGCACATCGCACTCCTCGCGCATGACGCGCAACACGGTTGAAACACGCAGTGACCTGGGAAAACGGCGGTGAGACATGGTTCCACGACCGGGTGACACCGTGGCACGCCGCGCGCCCACGGACGTGACACGGTGCAACTCAAAGTGGGCTCGCGGGCTTTCTACGCTCCTCGGACACCGAGCGACCGGAGGTCCCGATGAGCAGAGTGATCCGTGCCGCGATCTTCCAGACCGCCTGGACCGGCGACAAGGAATCGATGATCGAGGTCCACGAGCAGGCGGCGCGCGACGCGGCCGCGCAGGGCGCGCAGGTCCTGTGCTTCCAGGAGCTGTTCTATGGGCCGTACTTCTGCCAGGTCCAGGACAAGGCGTTCTACGAGTACGCCGAGCAGATCCCCGAGGGCCCCATCGTCCGGCGCTTCCAGGCGCTGGCCGCGGAGCTGGGGCTGGTGCTGGTGCTGCCGATGTACGAGGAGGAACAGCCCGGCGTCCTGTACAACACGGCCGCGGTGATCGACGCGGACGGCTCGTACCTCGGCAAGTACCGCAAGCACCACATCCCCCAAGTGCCGGGCTTCTGGGAGAAGTTCTACTTCCGCCCCGGCAACGCCGGCTGGCCGGTCTTCGACACCGCCGCCGGCCGGATCGGCGTCTACATCTGCTACGACCGCCACTTCCCGGAGGGCTGGCGGGCGCTGGGCCTCGCGGGCGCCGAGCTCGTCTTCAACCCGTCGGCGACCTCGCGCGGCCTGTCCCGCTATCTGTGGCAGCTGGAGCAGCCGGCCGCGGCCGTCGCCAACGAGTACTTCGTGGGCGCGATCAACCGGGTCGGGGTCGAGGACCTGGGCGACAACGACTTCTACGGGACCTCGTACTTCGTGGACCCGCAGGCGCAGTTCGTCGGCGAGGTGGCGAGCGACAAGGAGACCGAACTCGTCGTCCGCGACCTGGACATGGCCAGGCTGCGCGAGGTCCGCGACCGCTGGCAGTTCTTCCGGGACCGCCGTCCCGACGCCTACGACCCGATCACCGCCCCGTAATCACAGCAGTGTCGAGCATGGCAGGAGAGGGAGCATGAGCAGCCGTACCGTCATCCGTGGTGGCCTCGTCGTCACCGCGTCCGACGAGATCCACGCCGACGTCCTGATCGAGGACGGCCGTATCGCCGCCCTCGCTGCCTCCGGCACTCCGGCCGCCGAGGCCTTCGCAGCCGAGCGGACCGTCGACGCCACCGGGAAGTACGTCATCCCGGGCGGCGTCGACGTCCACACCCATATGGAGCTGCCCTTCGGCGGCACCTTCGCCTCCGACACCTTCGAGACCGGCACCCGGGCCGCCGCCTGGGGCGGGACCACCACGATCGTCGACTTCGCGGTGCAGAGCGTCGGGCACACCCTGCGCGAGGGCCTGGACGCCTGGCACGCCAAGGCGGAGGGCAACTGCTCGATCGACTACGGCTTCCACATGATCGTCTCCGATGTGAACCAGGAGACGCTCAAGGAGATGGATCTGCTGGTCGAGGAGGGCGTGACCAGCTTCAAGCAGTTCATGGCCTACCCGGGCGTCTTCTACTCCGACGACGGCCAGATCCTGCGCGCCATGCAGCGCTCCGCCGAGAACGGTGGCCTGATCATGATGCACGCCGAGAACGGCATCGCGATCGACGTGCTGGTCGAGCAGGCGCTCGCCCGCGGCGAGACCGACCCCCGCTACCACGGGCAGGTGCGCAAGGCGCTGCTGGAGGCAGAGGCCACCCATCGCGCCATCCGGCTCGCCCAGGTCGCGGGGGCTCCGCTGTACGTCGTGCACGTCTCGGCGACGGAGGCGGTCGCCGAGCTCACCCGGGCACGCGACGAGGGCCTGAACGTCTTCGGCGAGACCTGTCCGCAGTATCTGTTCCTGTCCACCGACAACCTCGCCGAGCCGGACTTCGAGGGCGCCAAGTACGTGTGCTCCACGCCCCTGCGGCCCAGGGAGCACCAGGCCCAGCTCTGGAAGGGCCTGCGGACCAACGACCTCCAGGTGGTCTCCACCGACCACTGCCCGTTCTGCTTCGTGGGCCAGAAGGAACTCGGCCGGGGCGACTTCTCCAAGATCCCCAACGGCCTGCCGGGCGTCGAGAACCGCATGGACCTGCTGCACCAGGCCGTCGTCGACGGACACATCTCGCGCCGCCGCTGGATCGAGATCGCCTGCGCGACCCCGGCCCGGATGTTCGGCATGTACCCGAAGAAGGGCACGATCGCACCGGGCGCCGACGCCGACGTCGTGATCTACGACCCGGGGGCCGAGCAGGTCATGTCCGCCGACACCCACCACATGAACGTCGACTACTCGGCGTACGAGGGCAAGCGCACCACCGGCCGGGTCGAGACGGTCCTCTCGCGCGGCGAATTCGTCATCACCGAGCGGGAGTACACCGGGCGCGCCGGGCACGGCGTCTACACCCCCCGCTCCACCTGTCAGTACCTGAACTAGGAGCGGAGCACATGGACTTCGGACTCGTCCTGCAGACCGACCCGCCGGCCTCGCGGGTGGTCAGCCTGATGAAGCGCGCCGAACGCGGCGGCTTCACCTACGGCTGGACGTTCGACTCGGCCGTGCTGTGGCAGGAGCCGTTCGTCATCTACAGCCAGATCCTGGCCAACACGCAGAAGCTGAAGGTCGGCACGATGGTGACCAACCCCGGCACCCGCACCTGGGAGGTCACGGCCTCCACCTTCGCCACGCTCAACGACATGTTCGGCAACCGCACGGTCTGCGGCATCGGCCGGGGCGACTCCGCGATGCGCGTCGCGGGCCGCAAGCCCAACACCCTCGCCCGGATCAGCGACGCCATGAAGGTCATCCGGGCGCTGGGCCGTGGGGAGGAGGCCGACCTCGGCGGCGGTACGGTCGTCAGGTTCCCCTGGATCCAGCCGGGCGCCGAACTCCCCGTCTGGATGGCGGCGTACGGGCCCAAGGCGCTGAAGATGACCGGCGAGGAGGCCGACGGGTTCATCCTCCAGCTCGCCGACCTGTATCTGACCGAGTACATGGTGAAGGCGGTGAAGGAGGCGGCGGTCGCCGCCGGCCGCGACCCCTCCGAAGTGAAGATCTGTGTCGCCGCCCCCGCCTACGTCACCGCGGACGACTCGCCCGAGGCCCTCGCCCACGCGCGCGAGCAGTGCCGCTGGTTCGGCGGGATGGTCGGCAATCACGTCGCCGACCTGGTCTCCAGGTACGGGGAGCACTCCGCCGCCGTACCCGACGAACTCACCGACTACATCAAGGCCCGGGAGGGCTACGACTACTCGCACCACGGGCGCGCCGACAATCCCGACACCGCGTTCGTGCCCGATCAGATCGTCGACCGGTTCTGTGTCATCGGTCCGGTCGACAAGCACATCGAGAAGCTGAACGCGCTGCGTGAGCTGGGCGTCGACCAGTTCGCCGTCTACGACATGCACGACGCGCAGGAAGCCGTCATCGACGCCTACGCCTCGGAGGTCATCCCCGCGGTCAACTCCTGACCGAGGGGCCCTGCGGTCAACTCCTGGCCGAGGGCGCCGCGGTCAACTCCTGACCGAGGGCGCTGCCATCAACTCCTGACCTGCGGGCCCGAGTTCCGGCCCGCCCGGCACCACACCGCCACCCGACCCCCCACCCCTCGCCACCCTCCCGCGGTCCCGGCCTCCCCGCCGCCGGGGGAGGGCTGCGGGGTTCGCACGGCCTGTCTGTCCGTTCCGTCCAGCACTGTCGATTGGCCTGCTCATGACAGAAACCGTCCCCACGGGGTCACCGATACCGCAGTCCGCTCAAACCGACGGCCGCATAGAACTCGCGCCCGAGGTATTCCCCGCCGACAGCCCCTTCGCCAACGAGGATCTGCGTCCCGTCCCGGTCGCCGAGCGCAAGTGGACGACATACAACTTCGCGGCCCTGTGGATCTCCATGGCCCACTGCATCCCCAGCTGGACCCTGGCCTCCGGCCTGGTCGCGCTCGGCATGGACTGGAAGCAGGCCGTCTTCACCATCGCCCTGGCCAACGTCATCGTGCTGCTGCCGATGCTCGCCACCGGGCACGCCGGACCCAAGTACGGCATCCCCTTCCCGGTGCTGGCACGGGCCTCCTTCGGGCTGCGCGGCGCCAACATCCCGGCGATGATCCGGGCGGCCGTGGCCTGCGGCTGGTTCGGCATCCAGACCTGGATCGGCGGCAGCGGCATCTTCGCGCTGGGCTCCAAACTCACCGGCGGCGAGTGGGAGAACGCCGGCCGGATCGCCGGCAACCCCTGGCCGCTGTGGCTCTGCTTCCTGCTCTTCTGGGCCGTGCAGATCGCCATCATCTACCGGGGCATGGACTTCCTGCGGCACTTCGAGAACTGGGCCGCGCCCTTCGTCATCGTCGGCGCCTTCGTGCTGCTCATCTGGATCGCGGTCAAGGCGGACGGCTTCGGCGCCCTGCTCGACCAGCCCTCGAAGCTCGGCTGGGGCGCCGACTTCTGGCCGGTCTTCTTCCCCTCGCTCATGGGCATGATCGGATTCTGGGCGACCCTCTCGCTCAACATCCCCGACTTCACCCGCTTCGGCGCCAGCCAGAAGGCACAGACCTGGGGCCAGTCGCTCGGACTGCCCACGACGATGACCCTGTTCGCCATCCTCGCCGTGCTGGTCACCTCCGGTTCCGAGGTCGTCTACGGCGAGGCGATCTGGGACCCGGTCACCCTCGCCGCCAAGACCGACAGTGTCTTCGGCCTGCTGTTCGCGCTGATCGTCGTCCTGGTCGCCACCGTCTCGGTGAACATCGCGGCGAACGTCGTCTCCCCGGCCTACGACCTCGCGAACCTGGCGCCGAAACTCATCAACTTCCGTACCGGCGCGCTGATCACCGGTGTCGTCGGCATCCTGATCTTCCCGTGGAAGCTGATCTCCACGCCGGAGTTCTACATCTTCACCTGGCTCGGTGTGGTCGGCGGACTCCTCGGCACGGTCGCGGGCATCCTGATCGCCGACTACTGGATCGTCCGGCGCACGGTCCTGCATCTCGCCGACCTGTACACCCCGGGCGGACGCTACTGGTACGCCGCCGGCTGGAACTGGCGGGCCATCCTCGCCTTCCTGGTCGGCGGTGTCCTCGCTGTCGGCGGCTCCTACTCGGGCGTCACGGCCGACGGCTCCAAGACCGGGCCGTTCCCGGCCGACGGACTGATCCCGTTCCTCAAGCCGCTCGCCGACTACGGCTGGGCGGTGGGCCTCGGGGCCTCGCTGGTGCTGTACGTGGTGCTCATGGCCGGCCACCGGGAACGCGCCGACACCTGAGCCCGGACCCTACGGAGGACGGTCAGCCCTTGCGGCCGTCCTCCAGGGCGGCCACCGCTTCCTTGGCCGCCTTGATCGCGCCCTTGTTGATGTCGTCGGTCGAGGGCGCCTTCTTCGACTCGAAGTCGCTTCCGCTGTAGGTGACGGAGACCAGTGCGTTCGAGGCGCGGACCAGCACCACGCCCTCCCGGGTCTGCTGCTGGTCCTCCGTCGTCAGGTTGACCACGGAATAGCCGCCGTCACCGATCCCCGGGACCTCGCCCCCGCCGCTCCTGGCCGCGACGCGCTCCTTGAAGGACTTCACCGCCGCGTCGTCCGACGCCGTGATCTCGAACGACACGTCAAGCCAACGGTAGTCGTAGCCCTTGAGGGCATTCCACGAGCAGGTGCGGCGCGCCTTCGAGTCGGTCGACGGGAGCTCCTTGCCGGCCGTCTTGGCGCCCGGCACGAGCGACTTGACCGTCTTGGCACCGAGGCTGTCGCACGGCCCGGGAGCGTCGGCGTAGGTCTTCGACACCGCCTGGGTGGCGGGGGCGGAGGGCGAGGCGTCGTCCGTCCGCTGCGTCGCCCGCTCCTCGGCGGCCGGTGTCGCGGCGAACGGTCCGGACGACAGCGACCATCCGGCGGCGGCGAGCACGACGACGGGCGAGAGACGTGCGGTGAGGGCGAGCGGCAAGGGAAGAGAACGCACGGCGCACTTTTCGTGGGGGACGGTGCGGAGGTGGTCCGCACTGCGGACGGGACGCCAGTGTCACATGCCTCACTGTGAGGCGGAAGTGCCAACTCGCTCCGTACCGGCGCCACTACAGGAGGGCCGTGATTACGTGGTGACCTGGGAGAGTTGCGTGGCATCCCGGATGATTTGGGCGGAAAATGCGCTTTCGATTCGGTCCACGGCGAGGAACGCCCCATATGCCACGAGGTGCACCAGACCGTGGTCGCCGTGCTCCGTCCGCCGCCAGGCCGCCACATCCGCCTCCGTGATGCGGTACGGCGCGAGAGCGGCCAGCAGCGCCAGGCGCGCACCGGGACGCTCCCGACGGTCCGGGAAACCGCCAGGGCCGAGTGGTGGATGCGCCCCGTCCCAGTCCTGCACGACCTCCTCCACGAGATCCTGGTCGTCGGGGTCGAGCAGATCGGCGCCGGCCAGGGCCGCCCGCAGCAGCGCCGCGTAGGCGAGGCCGACGGGAGTGCCGGCCGCCCAGGCGGGCGCCTCGCCGGGGTCGGGGTGGTCGAGCAACGCGAGGGCGACACCGGGCCGCGCGGGGCGGCGTACGGTCCGTGCGAGGGTGCGGCCCGCGAGAGAGCGGACCGCCCGGAACCGCTGGGCGCCCGCCGGCAGCAGATTCTCGGTCAGCAGGGCCGAGGCGATCCGGTTGATGAAGTGGAAGGTGAGCGCGGTGCCCAGATAGGCGGGGGCATGCGCGCGCGGGAAGGGATACGGGGCGAGCGCGGCGCCGGGCACGCGCGTGTGCCGGCCCCAGGCGAGCAGACGCGCATGCTCCTCGTCGCGGGGGGCCGCACCGCGCGCCAGTCGCTCCGCGAGGCCGTGGTCGCCGGTGGCGTGCAGCAGCACGGTGTGCGCGTCCACGCAGAACGGACACTTGTTGGCGAGCGACACCCCGAGGGCCACCAGCTCCTTGCCGGTCCTGCTGCCGGCCCCGGCGATGAGCGACTCGCGCATCAACGCCCAGGTGGGGGCGAGCAGTTCGGGAGCGGAGGAGAGAACCACGAACGTCGGGGGCTCGCAGATGCCGAAGTCGAGGGCGAGTTGCGCGTACACCTCGGCCACGGTACCGGTGGCCGACCTGGGCGGGAGCGGCTCGGTGAATCGGAAGGGTGTGGACATGGGCACCAGCCTGCGCCGCGGGGGCGGGCCGGGTCGTCGTCCCGCCGAAGTCAGTCGGGGCTGCGACGGCCGGGCGGGACGGCGGGCGGAACTACTGCTCGGGGAGTAGTGCGTGAGCCGTCCACAGGGGTGATGTCACTGTCAGTGGGGCGGTCTACTGTGCGGGCATGAACGGGAGTCTGATCACACGCGAGCGGCTCGCCGACGCGGCCGGCGCGGTCGTGGCCGGCGCGATCGTCGTGCTCGTCGCCCTGGCGGACGGCCGGGACACACCTGTCGACCTCGCGCTGATCACGGTCGGTTCGCTGGCCCTGGCCGCCCATCGCGCCGCTCCCCGTGCCGTGCTCGCTCTCACCACGGCCTGTCTGCTCGCCGAAGTCGTCCACGCCGGGACCTCGACCATCATGGCGCTGCCCGTCGTCGGCGCCGTGCACACCGCGAGCCGGCGCGGGCACCGGGGCACGGCAGCCGCGACCGCCGCCGTCTTCCTCGGCGGATATGTGGCGGCCGGCTCGGCGAGCGCGTCGGTCGCCCGCGAGGCGCTGCTCCTCGCGGGCTGGTTCCTGTGCGCGGTGGTCACCGGCCTGGCCGACAGCAACTGGCAGGCATATCTGCGCCAGACCGAACAGCGCGCCCTGGAGGCCGAACGCACCCGCGAGGAAGCGGCGTTGCGCAGGGCAGGCGAGGAACGCCTGCGCATCGCCCGCGAGTTGCACGACTCCCTCACGCACAGCATCTCGATCGTCAAGCTCCAGGCCGGCGTCGCCGTCCACCTGGCCCGCAAGCGCGGCGAGGAGATACCGCCCGCGCTGCTCGCCATCCAGGAGGCGAGCGGCGAGGCCATGCGCGAGCTGCGCACCACGCTGGAGGTGCTGCGCACGGACGAACCGACCGGGTCTTTGGCACTGCTGGTCGAGCGGGCACAGGCGGCGGGCCTCGCGGTCGAACTGACGGTGACGGGCCGGGAGCGGCCTCTCGCTGCCACGGTGGAGAGGGCGATGTACCGCATCGTCCAGGAGGCCCTGACCAACGCGGCACGGCACGCGGGCCCCGCGAAGTCGGCCGTCCACCTGGCGTACGGGGAGGGCGAGTTGACGATCCTCGTCGAGGACGACGGTGCCGCCGACCCGGCAGTCCCACCCGCCCCCGGCATCGGTCTGACCGGCATGCGCGAACGCGTCACGGCGCTCGGCGGCACACTGGACGCCGGCCCGCGCGAGGAGGGCGGGTTCGCGGTGCGGGCACGACTGCCGCTGGGGGAGACGGGATGACGGACGGCGTGATCAGAGTGGCGCTGGTCGACGACCAGGCGCTGATGCGGGCGGGCTTCAGAGCACTCCTGGAGTCCGAGGACGGCGTCGAGGTGGTCGGCGAGGCGGCGGACGGCGCGCAGGGCGTGGAACTGATCCGCGCCCAGGTGCCCGACATCGCGCTGATCGACGTGCAGATGCCGGTGATGACGGGCATCGAGGCGACCCGCCGGATCGCCGAGGACCCGGCGCTGTCCCCGGTCCGCGTGGTGATCCTGACGAACTACGGCCACGACGAGTACGTCTTCGAGGCCCTGCGCGCCGGGGCGAGCGGCTTCCTGCTGAAGGACACCGAACCGGCCGACCTCCTCCAGGCGATCCAGGTCGTGGCCCGCGGGGAGGCGCTGCTGTCACCCTCGGTGACCCGCACCCTGATCGGCGAGTTCGTCTCGCGCCCCCCGGACCGTGCCACCGCCCCCGGCCTGGAACACCTGACCCGCCGCGAACGCGAGGTGACGGCCCTGGCCGCCCGCGGTCTGACCAACGAGGAGATCGCCGACCACATGGTGATCAGCCCCTTCACGGCGAAGACCCACATCAGCCGGGCGATGACCAAACTGGGAGCCCGCGACCGCGCACAACTCGTGGTGTTCGCCTACGAGTCGGGCCTGGTGACGGCCCGCGCCAACTGACGCTCCGCGCCAGCTGACAGTACCGAAGACCCCGTTGCCCGCCGATCCCGCGATCAGCACGCTGGGGCGATGACCGTGACCCAGGAACCACGACCCTCCGCCGTCCATGAGGAGATCCTCGCCTACTACGCCCGGGGCAAGGAGGACACACGGCTCAGAGAGGGCGGCGCGCCGGCCGGCCGGCTGGAGTTCTGGCGCACCCAGGACATCCTGCGCCGGCTGCTGCCCGCGGCCCCGGCCCGGGTCCTCGACGTCGGCGGCGGCAGCGGCGTCCACGCGGAGTGGCTCACCGCGGACGGATATCAGGTCGACCTCGTCGACCCCGTGCCGCTCCACGTCGAGCAGGCGGCCCGGCTGCCCGGCGTCACCGCCCGCCGCGCGGACGCCCGCGACCTGCCCGCCCCCGACGCCGCCTACGACACGGTGCTGATGCTCGGCCCGCTCTACCACCTGCCCGAACGGGAGGACCGGACACGGGCGTTGGCCCAGGCGCACAGAGTGGTCCGTCCGGGCGGGTCGGTCGTCGCGGCCACCATCAACCGGTACGCACAGCTGCACGACCTGCTGCGCGAGGAGCGCTACTTCACCCCGCTGAACCGTGAACGCACCGACGCCGTCCTGGCCGACGGCCGGCACCCCTTCCACGAAGAGGGCTTCTTCACCATCGCTCACTTCGCCCGGCCCGACGACGTACCCGGAGAGTTCACCGACGCGGGTCTCGTCGTCGAAGGCCAGTACGGCGTCGAAGGCGCCGCCTGGCTGATGGGCGGCGTCGAGGACTGGCTGGACGACCCGTCTCGCCGCGAGGCCGTGCTGGCGGCGTGCCGGCACATCGAGGCCGAGCCGACGCTGCTCGGCGTCAGCGGGCACCTGCTGACGGTGGGGAGACGGCGACCGTAGCCCTGGACCGCCCACGGGTCCCGCTGCGTACGATCTTCGGACCGTCGCCCCGAGTTGAGGAGTCCGCTCGTGTTCACCACCCGACCCACACTCCAGGGCACCTTCGGCATGGTCTCCTCCACCCACTGGCTGGCCTCCCAGTCGGCGATGGCGGTCCTGGAGGGCGGCGGCAACGCCTACGACGCCGCCGTGGCGGGTGCGTTCGTGCTGCACGTCGTCGAACCGCACCTCAACGGCCCGGCGGGCGAGGTGCCGATCCTGCTCGCCCCCGCGGGCGGCGAGGTGCGCGTGCTGTGCGGGCAGGGCGTCGCACCAGCCGGCGCGACGATCGCGCACTACAGGGGCCTCGGCCTGGACCTCGTACCCGGTACCGGGCCCCTCGCCGCCGCCGTCCCCGGCGCCTTCGACGCCTGGATGCTGCTGCTGCGCGACCACGGGACGAAGTCGCTCGCCGAGGTGCTGGCGTACGCCATCGGGTACGCCGAACACGGGCACGCCCCCGTGGAGCGCGTCGGCGAGACCGTCGAGACGGTACGGGAACTGTTCGAGACGGAGTGGACCTCGTCGGCGGAGGTGTATCTGCCGGGCGGCGAGGCTCCGCGCCCCGGTGAGCTGTTCCGCAACCCCGCCCTCGCCGCCACCTGGAAGCGGCTGCTCGCCGAGGTGGCGGGAGCCGGCGACCGGGTCGCGCAGATCGAGGCGGCCCGGGAGGTCTGGCGCACCGGGTTCATCGCCGAGGCGCTCGTCCGGCAGTCCCTGCGGCCCACCATGGACACCAGCGGCCGACGGCACTCCGGCACGCTCACGGCCGCCGACCTCGCCGGCTGGTCCGCGACCTACGAGGCACCGGCGACGTACGACTGGAACGGCTGGACCGTGTGCAAGGCCGGACCCTGGAGCCAGGGCCCCGTGCTCCTCCAGCAGCTCGCGCTGCTCCCGCCCGAACTGCCGCCGTACGGCTCCGCCGACTACGTCCATCTGCTGATCGAGGGCTGCAAGCTGGCCATGGCCGACCGCGAGGCCTGGTACGGCGACGCGGCCGAGGTACCGCTCGCCGACCTGCTGTCGGACCCGTACAACGCCGCCCGGCGTCAGCTGATCGGCGACAAGGCGTCCCACGAGCTGCGGCCCGGCAGCCCCGGCGGACGCGCCCCCCGGCTGTGCGCGCACGCGCACACGACGGCCGGCGAGCCCGGCTTCGACGTGCTGGGGGCCGGGGAGCCCACGGTCGCCAAGCGTCCCACCTCCCCGGTGCCGGGCGAGCCGGACGTGAGCGCCGACGGCGGCACCCGCGGCGACACCTGCCACCTGGACGTCGTCGACCGCTGGGGCAACATGGTCGCGGCCACCCCCAGCGGCGGCTGGCTCCAGTCCAACCCCGTCGTCCCCGAGCTGGGCTTCCCGCTCGGCACCCGGCTCCAGATGACCTGGCTGGAGGAGGGCCTGCCGAACTCACTGACGCCGGGCCGCCGCCCCCGCACCACCCTCACACCGTCGATCGCCCTGCGTGACGGCGTCCCCGTCATGGCCTTCGGCACGCCCGGCGGGGATCAGCAGGACCAGTGGCAGCTGCACTTCTTCCTGGCCGTGGCGCTGCGCGCCCAGGTCCGCGGCGGCCTCGACCTCCAGGGCGCCATCGACGCCCCGAACTGGCACAACGACAGCTTCCCCGGCTCCTTCTACCCGCGCGGGATGCGACCGGGCAGCGTCACCGTGGAGTCCCGCACGGATGCCGCGGTGGTGGAAGGGCTCCGTCGGCGCGGGCACGTGGTGAACGTCGGCGAGCCCTGGTCGGAGGGGCGGCTGTGCGCCGTCGCGAGGGACCCGGAGACAGGTGTCCTGTCGGCTGCGGCCAACCCGCGGGGGATGCAGGGGTACGCGGTCGGCCGCTGACGGGTGCTGGTGACGAGGGTCACATGCGTACGCCGCCTACTCCCGCCCCCATCCCCTGGAGTTCACGTCGATGCCGCCCGCCGGCCACCCGGCGGGCGGGGAGTGTCAGTGGGGCGTGCTCTCATGGAGGGGTGATCGAACACTACGAAACCATCGACGAGTTTCTCGCACAGCACTCGGCAGACGTGGAGGAAGCGGTCCGTGAGGCCGCCGCGGCCGAGATCATGCCCCGGTTCCGGCAGCTCGCCGTGCACGAGGTCGACCAGAAGAGCGGACCGCACGACCTGGTGACCGACGCCGACCGGCTGGCCGAGCTGTATCTCACCAAGACGCTCGGTGCGCTCCTGCCCGGCTCGGTCGTGGTCGGCGAGGAAGCGGTGCACGCCGACCCGGCGTCCTACGACGCGCTACAGGGCGACGCACCCGTCTGGATCGTCGACCCCGTCGACGGCACCCGCCAGTTCGTGCACGGCGACGACGGATTCTGCACGCTGGTCGCGCTCGCACGGCACGGCGTCGTGCTGGCCTCCTGGACGTACGCCCCCGCCCGCGACCAACTGGCCACGGCTGTCCGGGGCCGGGGCGCCCACCTCGACGGGCAGCGGCTGCGTTCCGGAGCGCCCGAACCCGGCCGCGCCCTGCACGTGGCCACGTCCCACCCGGACTACACGACCGACGAGCAGAAGCGCGCCCTGCTCGGATTGTGGACCGACGGTGTGGAACCACGCCCCTGCGGCTCCGCCGGCCTGGAGTATCTCGCCGTCGCGCGGGGCGAGTTGGACTCCACCGCCTTCTCCTGGGAGGCGGCATGGGATCACGCAGCCGGTCTGCTCCTGGTCGAGGAGGCGGGCGGCGCCCACCTGACCCGCGCGGGCGAACCGTTCCGCATCACCGGGGGCAACACGCTGCCGTTCGTGGCGGCCCGGGACGAGGCCACGGCGCGCCGGGTGACGGGACTGCTGTCGGCCGGAGCCTGATCTGCGGACGGCCACCGCCGACCCGCAGGTCGACCACCTCGAACTCCGCCGGTGTGCCCTCGTCCGGCCACCGGCACCCCGCACGCAGCAGCACCGCGGCGTCCACGAAGCCTGGGGCGGGCAGAGCGAGGTCGACGAACACGCCCGTCACGCCGGGCCCCCAGGGCGAGACGGCGAAAGTGCCGGGCAGCCGGGTGCCGACGGGCAGCGGGCCGCTGTCGTGGCGTGCCTCGCACTGCCGGTAGGAGCGGGCGCGGCCCCACGCGAGGTCGAATTCCCGCAGGTCCACGGGCCGCGCATGTGGCGGCGCCGGGACCGGGTCCGGCGCGGGCAACCCGTACACGACCTCGTACAGCCGCGCGCCCCACTCTCCGCAGGAGTCCCGCACCCGTGCGAGCTCGGCCGACTCGGCGGCCACCACCGGCACACGATCGCCTCCGCGCAAGGTGATCTGGCGCAGCAGCCGCCCGTCGTCCCCCACCTCGAACCAGTGCCACACATCGCCCTCGGGGACCTGGCTGCGGAAACGGCGTGTCACCCCGCGGACTTTACCCGCGCCCCGGCGCTGTCAGCGGCCCGGCATATCCTGATCCCGAAGGCCGTCGGCTGACGAAGGGGTCCGAAGGTGCCGTCGATGCTCGATGCGGTCGTGGTGGGTGCGGGGCCGAACGGACTGACCGCTGCCGTGGAGCTGGCCCGGCGCGGCTTCTCCGTGGCCGTGTTCGAGGCACGCGACACCGTGGGCGGCGGTGCCCGCACCGAGGAGCTGACCCTGCCCGGCTTCCGCCACGACCCGTGCTCGTCGGCGCACCCCCTGGGCATCAACTCACCCGCGTTCCGGGCGATGCCGCTGGAGCGCCACGGCCTTGAGTGGCTGCACGCCGAGCTGCCCATGGCGCACCCCTTCACCGACGGCAGCGCCGGCGTGCTCGCCCGCTCCGTCGCCGAGACCGCGGCCTCCTTCGGCCCGCGCGACGCGGGGACGTACCGGAGACTGGTCGACCCGTTCCTGACGAAGTGGGACACGCTGGCCCGTGACTTCATGTCCCTGCCGCTGACGGCGCTCCCGCGCGACCCGGTCACGCTCGCCCGGTTCGGCCTGGTCGGGCTGCCCCCGTCGACCTGGCTGCTGCGCCGCTTCCGTGACGAGCGGGCCAAGGCCCTGTTCGCTGGGCTCGTCGCCCATGTCATCGCCCCGCTCGGCGGCTTCGCGACCACCGCCATCGGCCTGGTCTTCGCCCTCGCCGCGCACGCCCGCGGCTGGCCCGTGGCCCGTGGTGGCTCCCAGTCCATCTCCGACGCCCTCACCGCGTATCTCGAGGAACTCGGCGGCAGCGTTCACACCGACTTCGAGGTCAAGCGGCTCGACGACCTGCCGCCCGCGCGCGCGTACATCTTCGACACCTCACCGACCGCCCTGGCCCGCATCGCCGGTTTCGGTCGCTACTACGAGGGCTATCGCTACGGGGCCGCCGCCTTCAAGATCGACTACGCGCTGGACGGACCGGTGCCGTGGATCGCGCAGGAGGCCCGGCGCGCCGGCACCGTACAGGTCGGCGGGAGCAGCGCGGAGATCGGCAGTGCGCTGCGCGCTGCGTCCCGGGAGGGCCGTGCGCCCGACAAGCCGTTCCTGATCACGGTGCAGCCCAGCGTCGTCGACCCCACCCGGGCCCCCGAGGGCAAGCACGTCTTCTGGGCGTACGGCCATGTGCCCAACGGCTGGACCGGCGACCTCACGGACGCCATCGAGGCCCAACTGGAGCGGTTCGCCCCGGGGTTCCGGGACCGCGTCCTCGCCCGGGCGACGGCCGGACCGGCCGAACTCGTCGCGCGCAACGCCAACTACGTCGGCGGGGACATCGCCTCCGGCGCGGCCTCCGGGCTCCAACTCCTGCTGCGCCCCAAGCTGTCGCTGTTCCCCTACGCCACCCCGCACCCGGCGGTCTACATCTGCTCCTCGGCGACCCCGCCCGGCCCCGGGGTGCACGGCATGTCGGGGCACAACGCGGCGAAGGCCGTGTGGAGGCGCTTGCGGCAGGAGGCGTAGCCGGCCGCGCAGCGGCCCGCACCCACCCGTCAGGCCGGTCAGGGTGGCGTGTGTGTCGCGGGAGTCGCACGCTTCCTGTGCCGCCGGGTCCGTGCGCCCGCCTCATGCGCTCCACCTGCTATAGAGGCAGGCATGAACACCCGCATCAGCCTCGTCCAGGGCGACATCACCCGTGAGAGCGTCGACGCGATCGTCAACGCCGCGAACTCCTCCCTGCTCGGCGGGGGAGGCGTCGACGGCGCGATCCACCGGCGCGGCGGCCCGGCGATTCTCGATGAATGCCGCAAACTGCGCGCCTCCCGGTACGGCAAGGGCCTGCGCACGGGCCAGGCGGTCGCCACGACCGCGGGGGAACTGGACGCGCGATGGGTGATCCACACTGTGGGGCCGGTCTACTCCGCGCAGGAGGACCGCTCCGGCGAACTCGCCTCCTGCTACCGCGAATCCCTGCGGGTCGCCGATGAACTGGGCGCCCGTACCGTCGCCTTCCCGGCCATCTCCACCGGCGTCTACCGCTATCCGCTCCAGGAGGCCGCACGCATCGCCGTGGACACGGTGCGCGCCACGAGGACCGCTGTCGAGGAGGTCAGGTTCGTCCTCTTCGACGAGCGGGCGTACGAGGCGTTCGCCGCCCAGGTGGGGTGACCGGGCGCCGAGCCGTCCACCTCGGTCCGGGGGCTTCACCTTCGAGCGGGTGCTTTCGCCACGAGATCACGAGTCTCGGCGCGTCGTCGGTGCATATCGGGTTTTTCACACTAATCTCCCGTAACTGTACGAAGTCGATCTGTTACGGATCGCACACCCCCTCACTCCATCGGAGATGGCATGCACAAGCTTCACAAGGCTGCGGTCGTGGTCGTCGCCCTCGGCAGCGTCGGTCTCCTGAGCGCCGGCACCGCCACCGCCCAGGGCCTCGACGGCGGCGGCCACGGCGGCAAGTACAGCGTTCTGCAGAGCTCCAGCTGCAAGTCGCACGACCTGAACGTCGACGTCCTCGGCCAGGTCGGCGTCCTGAACGGCGCCCTGGGCAACGCGCTCAACGGCGAGGGCAACTCGGGTGGCCAGGACACGCACCTCGGCTCGTCCATGGGCTGTGACAACAGCGCGTTCTGAGCCGCCTTTCCGACACGGGCCGGCGCTGAACCGCTGTCGCCCGTAGCGCAGCTCGTCAGGCCGTCCGCAGGCCGAACGGGCGCCGCTTCCGCGGTGTCCCCCGGCTGTGCGGGACCGGTGCCTCAGGGCGAGACCCACCGGTGGAGTACGGGCCGCGGCAGGACAGTCCACACACTGCCCCGCACACGGCAGCGCACCGGTGTCTGACGAGCCGCGCGGACCGGGCGGCAGCACAGGGCCGCACCTCGGAGACCGACCAGGGGCCTGATCCGCTTCACGCGGGTCGGGCCCCTGGCCGTATGTCCTCGGACCCGCATGAACACTTCCCGGCGTTGATCCGTATCCCCCTGCGTGCAGCCACACAGAGGAAGCAGCGTGCAGACACACCGGGGACGCGTCGCCTGCGCCGCGACGGCCGGAGTCCTGGCCGTCCTCTCCCTGGTCACCGCCTGCGGCGGCGGGGACGAGGGCGGGAAGGCCGCCGCGAAGAGCACCCCTCCCACGGTCGCCGCCGATGCGGCCGGCGTCGTGGCCCCGGCGAAGGTCGAGGTGATCGCCGGTCTGACGGGCTGCCAGGTCAAGATCCGCACCGAGGCGGACGAACTGCGCGAGGGTGTCTGCCGCACGAAGGAGGGCGATTACCTCATCACCACTTTCCCCGCCGAGAAGTACAAGCTGACCTGGCTGGACTCGGCCGCCGTCTACGGCGGGAAGTACCTCGTCGGGACCCGCTGGGTGGTCAGCGCGAAACCGGCTCTGCTGGAGCAGCTGCGCCCCCGGCTGGGCGGCACCATCCAGCAGTTGAGGGGCGTGGGGCCCACGGCCCCGAGCGCGTCGTAGCGCCGGTCGAGGCGGCGGCGGACGCCGTGTGTCAGTCGGTCGGGTCGCTGACGCCCAGGCGCAGATGCTCCACGTGGTACACGGCCTGGTCGAGCAGTTCGGCGACATGGTGGTCGTGCAGCGCGTAGACGACCGAACGGCCGCGCCGCTCGCCCACCACCAGGCCGAGGTTGCGCAGCAGGCGCAGCTGGTGCGAGCAGGCGGACTGCTCCATGCCCACCTCCGCCGCCAACTCCGTGGCCGGCAGCGGCCCCTCACGCAGACGTGCCAGGATCAGCAGGCGGGACGGGGTCGACAGGGCCTGGAGGGTGGTGGCCACCTTGGCGGCGTTGGCCGCGTCCAGGCGTACGCGCCCGGTGGTGTCCTGCGCGGCGGTGACGGCTCCATGACCCATGAGCGGTATCTTACTCATCGCACATGAACACATGAATGATTCTTCATGCGATGCACCGTGTTGCGTCGGTTCGGCCTCGCGCTCGGGCCGGGCCTTGGGTCTGGGGTCCGGCCTTGGGCTCGGCCTCGGGCCGCCACTCCTGTCCGGGCCTCGACCGCAGGCTCCGGCCCGAGGGCGAACCGGAGGGTCCCAGGGGAGTCGAGGTCGATGTCGGATTCTCGCCAGCCCTCCTCGCTCGGGTGGTCGATGCTTGAGGCATGCAGAAGGGGATGCACACCGACACCGAGCGCTGCGTGCGCGCGGTCCAGTCCAAGGACGCCCGCTTCGACGGCTGGTTCTTCACAGCGGTCGTGACGACCGGGATCTACTGCCGGCCCAGCTGTCCGGTGGTCCCGCCCAAGCCGGGGAACATGCGGTTCTTTCCGAGCGCAGCCGCCTGCCAGCAGGCCGGGTTCCGGGCCTGCAAGCGCTGCCGCCCCGACACCAGCCCCGGCTCACCCGAGTGGAACCAGCGCGCCGACCTCGTGGCCCGGGCGATGCGCCTGATCGCCGACGGCGTGGTGGACCGCGAAGGCGTACCCGGCCTCGCCGCCCGGCTCGGCTACAGCACCCGGCAGATCGAACGCCAGCTCCTCGCCGAACTCGGCGCCGGCCCCCTCGCCCTGGCCCGCGCCCAGCGTGCCCAGGCGGCCCGCCTCCTGATCGAGACGACGCCCCTGCCCATGGCGGACATCGCCTTCGCAGCCGGCTTCGCCTCCATCCGCACCTTCAACGACACCGTCCGCGAGGTCTTCGCCCTCTCCCCGAGCGAACTGCGCGCCCGCACCCCCCGCAGCGCCCCGGGCACCTCCGGCACCCCTGACGCCCCGGGGAACACCGCCGGCGCCCTGACCCTGCGCCTGCCGTTCCGCGCCCCCCTCAACCCCGACAACCTCTTCGGTCACCTCGCGGCGACCGCCGTGCCCGGCGTCGAGGAGTGGCGGGACGGGGCGTTCAGGCGCACGCTCCGGCTGCCGTACGGCCACGGGATCGTGGCCCTCACCCCGCACCCCGACCACATCGCCTGCCGCCTCACCCTCAGCGACCTGCGCGATCTGACCGTCGCGATCAGCAGGTGCCGCCGGATGCTCGACCTGGACGCCGATCCCGTCGCGATCGACGACCAGTTGCGCACGGATCCGCTGCTCGCGCCCCTGGTCGACAAGGCGCCGGGCCGCCGGGTCCCGCGCACGGTCGACGAGGCCGAGTTCGCCGTACGGGCCGTGCTCGGCCAGCAGGTCTCCACAGCGGCCGCCCGCACCCACGCGGCCCGCCTGGTCATCGCCCACGGCCAGAAGGTCGACGACGCCGAGGGCGGCCTCACCCACCTCTTCCCGGCACCCGAGGCGCTGGCCTCCCTCGACCCGGAGTCGCTGGCGATGCCGCGCTCGCGTCGGACCACGTTCACCACACTCGTACGTGAACTCACCGACGGCGCCGTGCTGCTGGGGCCCGACAGTGACTGGCCCGCGACCCGGGCCCGGCTGCTGGAGCTGCCCGGCTTCGGCCCCTGGACCGTCGACGTCATCGCGATGCGCGCCCTCGGCGATCCCGACGCCTTCCTCCCCACCGACCTCGGTGTCCGCCGCGCCGCACAGGAGCTGGGCCTGCCCTCGACCCCGGCGGCCCTCACGGCCCGGGCGGCGGCCTGGCGCCCCTGGCGGGCGTACGCCGTCCAGTATCTGTGGGCCACGGACAGCCACCCGATCAACTTCCTCCCCGTGTGACCACGTCGAGCGACAAGGACAGGACCGCAGATGAAGCAGCACACCGTCGTCGACAGCCCCTACGGCCCGCTCACGCTCGTCGCCGAGGACGGCCTCCTGTGCGGCCTCTACATGACCGACCAACGCCACCGCCCGCCGGAGGAGACCTTCGGCACCCGCGAGGAGTCCCTCTTCGCGGAGGCGGAGGAGCAGTTGGACGCCTACTTCGCGGGCGAGTTGAAGGAGTTCACCCTCGAACTGAGCCTGCGGGGAACACCGTTCCAGCGCAGCGTCTGGGCGGAACTGCGCAAGATCCCGTACGGCGAGACGCGCACCTACGGCGAACTCGCCGACATCCTGGGGAACTCCGGCGCCTCCCGGGCGGTCGGCCTCGCCAACGGCAAGAACCCGATCGGCATCATCGTGCCCTGCCACCGCGTCGTCGGAGCGAACGGCGGCCTCACCGGATACGGCGGCGGCCTGGCCCGCAAGCAGAGCCTGCTGGACTTCGAGAGCGCGGCGGCGCTGTTCTGAACCCGGGCGTCAGCCGGCGGTCCGCTCCGCCGGCCCGAGCTCCACACAGAACTCGTTGCCCTCGGGATCGGAGAGGACCGCCCAACCCCTGCCGTCCGGGGCGCGGCGGTCGTCGACCAGGGTGGCACCGAGCGCGAGCAGCCGCTCGACCTCCTCGTCCCGGGTGCGGTCCTGCGGCTGGAGGTCCAGATGCACCCGGTTCTTGACGGTCTTGGCCTCCGGGACGGTGACGAACAGCAGGCCCGCCCCCTCGATCAGGACCTCCTCGTCCCCCGGCTCGTCGTCCTCGTGCACGGGCAGGCCGAGCACCTGGGACCAGAAGCCGGCAAGACCGTAGGCGTCGGCGGAGTCGATCGTCGTATGGCGGATCCGAGAGGTCATGATCGCATTCTGGGTCACTCGCCGAGGCCGCGCAGCAACTTCGGCAGCGCGGTACCGATCGGCTCGCGGACGACCTCGTCGGCGAGTTCGTCGTACGGTGTCGGCTCGGCGTTGACGATGACGAGCCGGGCGCCGTGGTCGGCGGCAACACCCGCGAGGCCGGCGGCGGGCTGCACCTGAAGGCTGGTGCCGACGGCGATGAACACCTGGCAGGCCTTGGTGATCGCGACCGCCTCGCCGAGCACGACCGGATCGAGCCGCTCGCCGAACATCACCGTCGCGGACTTCAGGACCCCTCCGCACTCCAGACACGGCGGGTCGTCCTCGCCGGCCTCGACCCGCGCGAGGGCGTCCTCCATCGGTGTGCGCGCATGGCATTGCGTGCAGACCACATTCCGTGCGCTGCCGTGCAGTTCCAGCACTTTGCGGGCGGGCATGCCGGCGAGCTGGTGCAGCCCGTCGACATTCTGCGTGATGACCCGGACGGGCACACCGGACTTCGCCAGCTCGGCCACGGCACGATGCGCCGCGTTGGGCTCGGCGTTCAGTGTCCGGTTCCCCCGCCGCATCTGCCACGACCGCCGCCGGATCTCCGGATCGCCCATGTAGTACTCGTACGTCACGAGCTTCTCGGCTTCGGGATCGCGCCGCCACAGCCCGTTCGGGCCGCGGTAGTCGGGGATCCCGGAATCCGTGGAAATGCCCGCACCACTGAGGAGGGCTACAAGGGGTGGCCTGGTCATGTCACCGAGAGTAGGGCGCGCCCGGCGGGCGAGGCGAACGGATATCCGAGCGGTGCGCTCGCCGCCTCATGCGGCCCCGGCGTCCACCCGGTGCCCGTTCTCCAGCTCCACCGCGCTTCCGCCGCCCTCGAGGACGTCCAGCGCGGCCAGCACCCGGCGGCCCAGGGCATCCGGTAGATGCGCGGTGAGCTCCTCGCGCGCGACCAGCCGCCAGGACAGCAGCTCTTCCTCCTGCAAGCGGATCGCCTTGAAGTCGTCCTCGTCGAGGACCCCACCGTCGTACAGATACGCCACCAACGGCGGCCGGCCCGGCCCGGGCACCCAGTCCACCACGAGCAGCCGGCCCAGATCCCGGTCCAGGCCGATCTCCTCGGCCGTCTCCCGACGCGCACCCTGGCGCGGCGTCTCCCCGTCGTCCGACACGACCGTGCCGCCCGGGAGCGCCCAGCCGTCACGGTAGTTCGGCTCC
This sequence comes from Streptomyces sp. M41, assembly GCF_043673425.1. NCBI lineage: Bacteria > Bacillati > Actinomycetota > Actinomycetes > Kitasatosporales > Streptomycetaceae > Streptomyces > Streptomyces sp. M41. Next base: position 185,670 of record NZ_JBIMKE010000001.1, read on the forward strand.
ACGAGCAGCACCCGGCCCCCGGCGTCCCGGAACAGCGCGGCGGCACCGGCGAGGACACGGGGGAGCCCCGCGATGTATGTGGCGAAGTCTTGCGTCGTGGTCATTGAGGAAGGGTAACCAGCCGCCGCGGCCGTGCCCGTGTCCCGGCTCCCGCCCGCCGGAGCACACGCCCGGCTCGCAGAGGCACACCGCTCGCACGGCGAAGCCGACCCCCGACCCCCGGCCCCCGACCCTCGACCCCTGACCCCCGGCACCCGGCGCCTGCGCAGGAGAGCGGACCCGGCGCACCGCCACATCCCCGGGTCTTCTCCCCGGGTCTTGATCCACCGTCACCGGACCCCGCCGCCGGCACCCATGCCCAGGGCCTCCCGGCGCCCCGGCACGCCACACCTACGTCCCGACCCCCGCCAGCCGCACCGTCCGTTCCGCCAGTTCGCTGATCCGTACCCCGTCGAAGCCGAACACCGCACTGCGCACCGTGTCCTCAAGCGGTTCCGTCCACTGGCCCGGAATCGCCTCCGCCCCGGTCAGGACACCGGCCACCGAACCGGCCGTCGCCCCGTTGGAGTCGGTGTCCAGACCGCCGCGGACGGTGAGGGTGATGGTCCGGGTGAAGTCGCCGTCGCCGTACAGCAGCCCGGCGGTGAGCACGGCCGCGTTCGGCACGGCGTGGATCCAGCCGAGCCCGGCGGTCTCCTCGGAGACGGTGGCGAGAGTGTCCTCCCAGCTCATCCGGGTGTCATGGAGCGAGGCGACCCGGCGCACGGTACGCGCGAAGCGGCTGCTCGCCGGGATGACCATGAGCGCCTCCTCGACCGCCTCCCGGACCGTGGCCGCCGTGAACGCCGCCGCGATCAGCGCCGCCGCCCACATCGCGCCGTACACACCGTTCCCGGTGTGCGACAGCACCGCGTCCCGACGGGCGAGGGAGGCGGCGCGACGGGGGACGCCCGGGCAGGTCCAGCCGTAGATGTCGGCACGGATGAGGGCGCCGATCCACTCCTGGTACGGGTTGTCGTACGTGGCCGTCAGCGGCGGCTTCAGACCGCCCGCGAGGTTGCGGTACGCGGCCCGCTCCGCCGTGAACGTCTGGAGGTACGGCAGCCGCAGCAGCCACAGGTCGCCGACCTGCTCGGTGCTGAAGCCGAAGCCGTAGGTCTCCAGCAGGTCGAGGCCGAGGATGGCGTAGTCGACGTCGTCGTCGCGGCAGCTGCCGTGGATCCTGCCGCGCACGCACTGACGCCACTCCGGGCGCAGCTCGAAGCCGTCGGCCTCGCTGATCGGCTCGGGGAGATAGTCGGTGAGGGGCAGGGCTGCGGCCTGCCGCAGATAGCGGTCGATCCGGTCCCGGGTCCACAGGTCGCCCTGCTCGACCGGCTTGCCGAGCATGTTGCCGGCGATCCGGCCCAGCCACCCTCCGAGAACGCGGTCGGCGAGCTCTGGCTCAGTGCCCACAGGGGTCATAGGACCGGTTTACCCAATTCCGGCGGCCCGCGCTCGGGGGCCCGGGCGGCTCGCACGTCGGCATCGCGGCGCCCGCACGGCGGCCTCGCGGGGCCTTCTCATGCTGCGGGCAGCGCATGACGTCATGGGGCTCCTCCGGTTAAGGTCGCAGCGGCGCGACTGGCCTTGACGTGCGCGAGGCCCGGAGAGCAAGGGGAAAACAAGGTGACACAGCGCGTGCTCATCGCCGCGGACAAGTTCAAGGGCTCGCTCACGGCCGTACAGGTCGCCGAGCGGGTGACCGCCGGTCTGCGCCGGGTCGTACCGGGCCTCGAGGTCGAGGCCATGCCCGTGGCCGACGGCGGCGACGGGACCGTGGACGCGGCCGTCGCGGCCGGCTTCGAGCGCCGGGAGGTGCGCGTCGCCGGACCCCTCGGGGACGAGGTGACGGCGGCGTTCGCGCTGCGCGGCGACACCGCGGTGGTGGAGATGGCGGAGGCCAGCGGCCTCCAGCGGCTGCCGGCCGGCGTCTTCGAACCGCTCACGTCCTCCACGTACGGCTCCGGCGAACTGCTGCGCGCCGCCCTCGACGCGGGTGCCCGCACCATCGTCTTCGGCGTCGGCGGCAGCGCCACCACGGACGGCGGCGCCGGCATGCTGACCGCGCTGGGCGCCCGCTTCCTGGACGGCGACGGCGAGCCGGTGGCGCCGGGCGGCGGTGGCCTGGCCGGCCTCGCCACCGCCGATCTCTCCGGCCTGGACCCGAGGCTGGCCTCCGTCGACCTGGTGCTCGCCAGCGACGTCGACAATCCGCTGACCGGCCCGAAGGGCGCGCCCGCGGTGTACGGCCCCCAGAAGGGCGCCTCGCCGGAAGACGTGGCGACGCTGGACGCGGCGCTCGCGCACTACGCGCAGGTGCTGGAGAAGTCCGTGGGCTCCAAGGCCGCCGAGCACGCCGCGTCGCCGGGCGCGGGGGCCGCGGGAGGCATCGGCTACGGCGCCCTGCTGATCGGCGCGGGCTTCCGCCCCGGCATCGAGGTCATGCTGGACGTCCTCGGCTTCGCCCCGGCCCTGGAGCGCGCCTCGCTGGTGATCACCGGTGAGGGCTCCCTGGACGAGCAGACCCTTCACGGCAAGGCCCCGGCAGGCGTCGCCGCCGCGGCCCGGGCGGCCGGCAAGGAGGTCGTCGCGGTGTGCGGCCGTCTCGCACTGGCGCCCGAGGCGCTGGGCCGGGCGGGCATCCGGCGGGCGTACCCGCTGACCGAGGTCGAGCCGGACGTGGCGAAGTGCATCGCGGACGCGGGGCCGATCCTGGAGCGTACGGCGGAGCGGATCGCGCGCGACTTCCTGGCCTGAACCGCGACGTGCGGTACGCCGAAGGGCCCCGAGCCGGGTGGCTCGGGGCCCTTCGTGTCGTCGTACGACCGCGACGGCTTCGTTTCCGTCCGCTTACGGAAGCTGGGCCGCCCGCGCCTCGCGACGGTTGTCGCGGAAGTTGTTCACCCGGCGCGCCGTGGCGAACAGGGGGATCACCGCGCCCATCACCAGCTGGAGGGCGCAACCCGTCTGGAGCAGCAGCTGGCCGCTCGGGGCGTCGAAGGCCCAGGCGGCGAGCAGACCCATGGACACCACGATCCAGGACAGCATCGCCACGGCGAGGCGACCGCGCGGCTTCGGGTACTCGACCCGGCTCACCATCAGCCAGGCCGTGCCCAGGATCGCGAGGAGCGTCGCCACGAAGGGCAGCTCCAGCAGGACGATCGAGACCACCGTGAGCGCGCCGAACGGCGACGGCATCCCCTGGAACATGCCGTTCGGGACCGACACGCACGAGAACCGCGCCAGCCGCAGCACGACCGCCAGGAGCACCACGATCGCTCCGACCGCGGCCACTCTCTGGTGCGCGTCGTCCGCGACCATGCCATAGACCAGGACGAAGTACGCCGGGGCCAGACCGAAGCTGATCAGGTCGGAGAGGTTGTCCAGCTCGGCGCCCATGGGGGAGGAGCGGAGCTTCCTCGCGACCAGGCCGTCGAACAGGTCGAAGACCGCCGCGCAGAGCATCAGGATGACCGCCGTGGCCGCGCTGTGGCGGGCCATGCCGGACTCCTGGCTGCCGGTGAGGTGCGGGATCAGGATGCCGGTGGTGGTGAAGTACACCGCCATGAAGCCGCACGTCGCGTTGCCGAGAGTGAGGGTGTCCGCTATCGACAGGCGGAGAGAAAGAGGCATCTCCTCCTCTTCGTCGACCTCGTCGGCCTCGGGCACCCAGCCCTGCTGTGTCTCTGGATCAATCACGGTCAATGCGAGTCACCCCAGCCACGGTCTTCTGCCCGACCTCGACCGCGACCTCCACGCCCTCCGGCAGGTAGATGTCGACTCGGGAGCCGAAGCGGATCAGACCGATACGGTCGCCCTGCTCGACCTTCGTGCCCTGCGGGATGTAGGGGACGATGCGACGGGCCACCGCGCCGGCGATCTGGACCATCTCGATGTCACCGAGCTCGGTGTCGAAGTGCCAGACAACGCGCTCGTTGTTCTCGCTCTCCTTGTTGAACGCCGGAACGAAGCCGCCGGGGATGTGCTCGACGGACGTGACCGTGCCGGCGAGCGGCGCCCGGTTGACGTGGACGTTCAGCGGGCTCATGAAGATCGCGACGCGGGTGCGGCCGTCCTTCCACGGCATGATGCTCTGCACCACACCGTCGGCGGGCGAGATGACCCGGCCCTGGGCGATCTCGCGCTCGGGGTCGCGGAAGAACCACAGCATGCCCGCCGCGAGAGCGGTGGCGGGCACGGCGACGGCCTTGGCGACGCCGGAGCGGCGTGCGCGCAGCAGGCTGACGGCTGCGGTGGCGACGGTCGGGAGAAGCCACGGCGATGCTCCGCGCGCGAGGCGTACGCCGCCGACCTGGCTGTCGCGTGGTGCAGAGGTTTGGCTGTGGGGCATGGATGACCTTCGTAGCGGATGATGCCGCGCGGTATCAGGGGACGGCGGCTTTCCCGGGATCGTACCGGTCGCGGGCCACAACTGGGCAAGCCAGGAAGCCGAGTCGGCGGCTGAAGAGTGTTGACGGGGTGTGATCTTCTTCTCCAAGAAAACACCCCGTATCCGGACAATCAGCCCTGGAATCGATACTCTTCGAGCAGCCTACGACCGATGATCATTTTTTGGATCTCGGCAGTACCTTCACCGATCAGCAGCATCGGAGCCTCACGGTAGAGGCGCTCGATCTCGTACTCCTTGGAGAAGCCGTAGCCGCCGTGGATCCGGAAGGCGTCCTCGACGACCTCCTTGCAGTACTCGGAGGCGAGGTACTTCGCCATCCCTGCCTCCAGGTCGTTACGTTCCCCGGAGTCCTTTTTGCGTGCCGCGTTCACCATCATGGCATGCGCGGCCTCGACCTTGGTAGCCATCTCGGCCAGCTTGAACTGGATCGCCTGGTGCTGGGCGATCGCCTTGCCGAAGGTGTGGCGCTGCTGGGCGTACTGGACGCCCAGTTCGAACGCACGCTGAGCGACGCCACAGCCACGCGCCGCCACATTGACGCGCCCGACCTCGACGCCGTCCATCATCTGGTAGAAGCCGCGGCCGGTGACGCCGCCGAGCACCCGATCGGCCGGAATGCGCAGGCCGTCCATGATGAGCTCGGTCGTGTCGACGCCCTTGTAGCCCATCTTCTCGATCTTGCCCGGGATGGTGAGGCCGGGACGGACCTCGCCGAAGCCGGGCTCCTTCTCGACCAGGAAGGTGGTCATCGACTTGTGGGGCGCCGTGCCCTCGGGGTGTCCTTCGTCACTTCTGACCAGAACGGCAACCAGGGTTGACGTTCCGCCGTTCGTCAGCCACATCTTCTGGCCGTTGAGGACGTACTCGTCGCCGTCCCTGACCGCCTTGGACGTGATGGCCGACACATCGGAACCCAGGGCCGGCTCCGACATCGAGAAGGCGCCGCGGATGTCGCCGGCCGCCATGCGCGGCAGGAAGTGGTCCTTCTGCTCCTGCGTGCCGTGCTGCTTGAGCATGTACGCCACGATGAAGTGCGTGTTGATGATGCCGGAGACCGACATCCAGCCCCGTGCGATCTCCTCGACGCAGAGGGCGTACGTCAGAAGGGACTCGCCCAGGCCGCCGTACTCCTCGGGGATCATCAGGCCGAACAGGCCCAGTTCCTTCAGACCGTCGACGATCTGCTGCGGGTACTCGTCACGGTGCTCCAGCTGGGTCGCGACCGGGATGATCTCCTTGTCCACGAAGTCGCGGACGGTGGAGAGGATCTCCTGCTGAATGTCGGTCAGACCGGCGGTCTGGGCGAGACGGGCCATGGCTTACTTCTCCTGCTCACGCTTTGAAATGTCCAGCAGCTCGGGGCGGCCGGGCTGCTCGCCGCCGCGCTCCTTGATGTACGTCTCGGTCGGCACCATCACCTTGCGGCGGAACACGCAGACCAGCGTGCCGTCCTGCTTGTAGCCCTTGGTCTCGACGTAGACGATGCCGCGGTCGTTCTTCGACTTGGACGGCCACTTGTCCAGCACGGTCGTCTCGCCGTAGATCGTGTCGCCGTGGAAGGTCGGCGCCACGTGCTTGAGCGACTCGATCTCCAGGTTGGCGATCGCCTTGCCGGAGATGTCCGGCACGGACATGCCGAGCAGCAGCGAGTAGATGTAGTTCCCGACGACGACGTTCTTGCCGAAGTCCGTCGTCTTCTCCGCATAGTTCGTGTCCATGTGGAGGGGGTGGTGGTTCATCGTCAGGAGACAGAACAGGTGGTCGTCGTACTCCGTGACCGTCTTGCCCGGCCAGTGCTTGTACGTCGCCCCGACCTCGAACTCCTCGTACGTGCGTCCGAACTGCATCGCGCTCAGGGCTCCTTAGTTGTCGGGGGTCTCGAACTTGCTGGTGCGCTGCATGCCGGCCGCGCGGCCCTTGCCCGAGATGACCAGCGCCATCTTGCGGCTGGCCTCGTCGATCATCTCGTCGCCGAGCATCGCGGAGCCCTTCTTGCCGCCCGCCTCGGACGTGTAGTAGTCGTACGCGTCCAGGATCAGCTCGGCGTGGTCGTAGTCCTCCTGGGACGGCGAGAAGATCTCGTTGGACGCCTCGACCTGGCCCGGGTGCAGCACCCACTTGCCGTCGAAGCCGAGGGCCGCGGCACGCTGGGCGACCTCGCGGTACCCGTCGATGTTGCGGATCTGGAGGTAGGGGCCGTCGATCGCCTGGAGGTTGTTGGCGCGGGCGGCCATCAGGATCTTCATCAGGATGTAGTGGTAGGCGTCCGCCGGGTAGCCGGGCGGCTGCTCGCCCACGACCAGCGACTTCATGTTGATGGACGCCATGAAGTCGGCCGGGCCGAAGATGATGGTCTCGACGCGCTGGGAGGCCGTCGCGATCTCGTTGACGTTGTTCAGGCCCTGCGCGTTCTCGATCTGCGCCTCGATGCCGATCTTGCCGACCTCGAAGCCCATCGTCTTCTCGATCTGGGTCAGCAGCAGGTCGAGGGCGACGATCTGCTGGGCGTCCTGGACCTTCGGCAGCATGATGCAGTCGAGGTTCTGGCCGGCCCCCTCGACGACCGTGACGACGTCGCGGTACGTCCACTCGGTCGTCCAGTCGTTGACGCGCACGACCCTCGTCTTGCCGGTCCAGTCGCCCTCGTTGAGGAACTTGACGATGGTGTGCCGCGCCTCGGGCTTGGCGAGCGGGGCGCACGCGTCCTCGAGGTCGAGGAAGACCTGGTCAGCCGGGAGACCCTGCGCCTTTTCGAGGAAGCGCGGGTTCGAGCCCGGTACAGCCAGGCAGGAGCGCCGCGGGCGAAGGCGGTTGACGGTCGTCATGCGGGGACCTCCAGGGGGTCGAGCTTGTTCGCTTTCCGGATCTCGTCGACGATGCGGCCGATGATTCCGGTGATGTCGAAGTCCTTCGGGGTGAAGACGGCGGCCACTCCGGCGGCCCGGAGCTGCTCGGCGTCACCATTCGGGATGATGCCACCGGCGATCACGGGTATATCTGTGGCACCGGCCACACGGAGCCGCTCCAGCACGTCCGGCACCAGCTGCGCGTGCGAGCCGGACAGGATCGACAGGCCGACCGCGTGCACGTCCTCCGCGAGGGCCGCGTCCACGATCTGTTCCGGTGTCAGCCGGATGCCCTGGTAGACCACCTCGAAGCCGGCGTCACGCGCCCGGACGGCGATCTGCTCGGCCCCGTTGGAGTGGCCGTCCAGGCCGGGCTTGCCGACCAGGAAGCGCAGCTTGCCGACGCCCATGTCCTGGGCGGTCAGGTCGACCTTGCGGCGGACCAGCGACAGGGCCGAGCCCTCCTCGGCGGGGATCGCCACCGGCGCCGACGACACTCCGGTCGGCGCCCGGAACTCGCCGAACACCTCGCGCAGGGCCCCGGCCCACTCGCCGGTCGTGACCCCGGCGCGGGCGCACTCCAGGGTGGCCTCCATGAGATTGTCGGTGCCCTTGGCGGCCTCCTTCAGCCTGTCCAGCGCCTTGCACGGACGCGGGTGGTTGAAGGGCGGCTGGTAGCGGGTGTCACGCCAGTTCTCCAGGCCCGCGATGACCCGGGCCTCGACGGCCGGGTCGACCGTCTGGATGGCCGTGTCGAGGTCGGCGGTCAGCGGGTTCGGCTCGGTGCCCTCGAAGGCGTTGACACCGATGATCTTCTCCTGGCCGGACTCGATCCGACCCCGCCGCTCGGCGTGCGAGGCGACCAGCTGGGACTTGAGGTAGCCGGACTCGACGGCGGCCATCGCGCCGCCCATCTCCTGGATGCGCTCGATCTCCGCGAGCGAGGCCTCGACCAGCTGGTCCACCTTCGTCTCGATCACCTTCGAGCCCTCGAAGATGTCCTCGTACTCCAGCAGATCACTCTCGTACGCCAGCACCTGCTGGATGCGCAGCGACCACTGCTGGTCCCAGGGCCTGGGCAGGCCCAGCGCCTCGTTCCAGGCGGGCAGCTGCACGGCACGCGCGCGTGCGTCCTTCGACAGCGTCACGGCCAGCATCTCCAGGACGATCCGCTGGACGTTGTTCTCCGGCTGCGCCTCGGTCAGACCGAGGGAGTTGACCTGGACGCCGTACCGGAAGCGGCGCTGCTTGGAGTTCTCGATGCCGTACCGCTCGCGCGTGATCCGGTCCCAGATCCGCCCGAACGCCCGCATCTTGCACATCTCCTCGATGAAGCGGACGCCCGCGTTCACGAAGAAGGAGATACGGGCCACGACGTCCCCGAACTTCTCGGCGGGGACCTGCCCTGAGTCGCGTACGGCATCGAGAACCGCTATCGCGGTGGACATCGCGTACGCGATCTCCTGGACCGGCGTGGCGCCGGCCTCCTGCAGGTGGTAGCTGCAGATGTTGATCGGGTTCCACTTCGGGATGTGGGAGACCGTGTACGCGATCATGTCCGTCGTCAGCCGGAGTGAGGGCCCCGGCGGGAAGACATGGGTCCCCCGCGACAGGTACTCCTTGACGATGTCGTTCTGGGTCGTGCCCTGGAGCTTGGTGATGTCCGCGCCCTGCTCCTCGGCGACGACCTGATAGAGCGCCAGCAGCCACATGGCGGTGGCGTTGATCGTCATCGAGGTGTTCATCTGCTCCAGGGGGATGTCCTGGAACAGCCGACGCATGTCACCGAGGTGCGCCACCGGCACACCGACCCGGCCGACCTCGCCGCGGGCGAGGATGTGGTCGGAGTCGTAGCCGGTCTGCGTCGGCAGGTCGAACGCGACCGACAGGCCGGTCTGGCCCTTGGCGAGGTTGCGCCGGTACAGCTCGTTGGACGCCTCGGCCGTGGAGTGACCGGCGTACGTGCGCATGAGCCACGGCCGGTCCTTCTCCCGCGCGCCTTCGGCGGGCTGACGCTCAGTCATCTATGACCTCGGGTGTCTCAGACGTTGCGGAAGCGGTTGATGGCGTCGATGTGCTTGGCGCGCATCTCCTCGTCGCGCACGCCGAGACCTTCCTCGGGGGCGAGGCACAGGACGCCGACCTTGCCCTGGTGGAGGTTGCGGTGCACGTCGTAGGCCGCCTGGCCGGTGTCCTCGAGCGAGTACACCTTCGACAGCGTCGGGTGGATCTTGCCCTTCGCGATGAGCCGGTTGGCCTCCCAGGCCTCGCGGTAGTTGGCGAAGTGCGAGCCGATGATCCGCTTCAGCGACATCCACAGGTAGCGGTTGTCGTACTCGTGCATGTAGCCCGAGGTCGAGGCACAGGTGGTGATGGTGCCGCCCTTGCGGGTGACGAAGACCGAGGCGCCGAAGGTCTCGCGGCCGGGGTGCTCGAAGACGATGTCGATGTCCTCGCCGCCGGTCAGCTCGCGGATGCGCTTGCCGAAGCGCTTCCACTCCTTCGGGTCCTGGGTCTGCTCGTCCTTCCAGAACTTGTAGCCCTCGGCGTTGCGGTCGATGATCGCCTCGGCGCCCATCGAACGGCAGATGTCCGCCTTCTGGTCGCTGGAGACGACACAGATCGGGTTGGCGCCACCGGCCAGTGCGAACTGCGTGGCGTACGACCCGAGTCCGCCGCTCGCGCCCCAGATCAGGACGTTGTCGCCCTGCTTCATGCCGGCGCCGTTGCGGGAGACCAGCTGGCGGTAGGCGGTGGAGTTCACCAGGCCCGGTGCGGCGGCCTCCTCCCAGCTGAGGTGGTCCGGCTTCGGCATCAGCTGGTTGGACTTGACCAGCGCGACCTCCGCGAGGCCGCCGAAGTTGGTCTCGAAGCCCCAGATGCGCTGCTCGGGGTCGAGCATGGTGTCGTTGTGGCCGTCGCTGGACTCCATCTCGACGGACAGACAGTGCGCGACGACCTCGTCACCGGGCTTCCAGGCGTTGACGCCCGGGCCGGTGCGCAGGACGACGCCCGCGAGGTCGGAGCCGATGATGTGGTACGGCAGGTCGTGGCGCTTGGCCAGCTCGCTGGTGCGGCCGTAGCGCTCCAGGAATCCGAAGGTGGACAGCGGCTCGAAGATCGAGGTCCACACGGAGTTGTAGTTGACCGAGGAGGCCATGACGGCCACCAGGGCCTCGCCTGGGCCGAGCTCGGGCAGGGGCACCTCGTCGAGGTGGATCGACTTGCGCGGGTCCTTGTCGCGGGTCTGAAGGCCCGCGAACATCTCCGTCTCGTCCTTGTGCACGGTGATCGCGCGGTACGACTCGGGGAGCGGCAGAGCGGCGAAGTCGGCCGGCGTCGATTCCGGCGACTGGATCGCGTCCAGAATGTCCTTCACGGTCACGGTGTTGCCTCCGGCGGTGAGCACCCTGAGGGAAGGGCGCTGAGGGTTACGTCGGTGCTGCTGAGGGTTTTTGAGTGGATGCCGTCGGTTCGGCGGATGGTGCTGTTCGGCAGCGCTTTGTGGCGCGGGAGGTTGCCTGTGACGCAGGCGCCGGGCGCGCAGGCCCCGGGAGGGGCTTGCGGGGACAGCCGGCGTACGAAAGGTCTCTGCACGCCGGCCGCCCGGACTCCTTCAACGTATGGCACGGCGTGTCACGTGGCAAGGCACTGGGTGCCAGAACTTGCTCTCACATGAAATCTTTACGTAACAAATGAGCGATGATCGATCAAAGCTACCTGTGAGTAGGTTCTTTTCGGGCGCAATGGGGCGGGCGTGCGGTGCTACCCGGGCGGTGACGAGATCTGGAGCACACCGGGTGGGCAGGGTAGGGGCCGGATGTTCACAGGAAGGGCCCGGCAGGAACTCGTCGGAACGGCCCGGGCATGCCGAAGGCCCGGCCGCGAGGCTTGCTCGCGCCGGGCCTTCGGGTGAGAACCGGGCCGGGCTATGCGCCCAGGCCGAGCAGGGCCACCTGCAGCGGCAGTGCCGGGCTCTCGGGCAGGGCCTGGGGTGCCTCGCTGCGACCGGTGTGGGTGGGCGGGACGGCGCGCAGCCCCTGGATGCCGTCGGCGGCCCACTCGGCGTCCGTGGCGGGCAGGGACAGGGTCATGCGCCGTCCGTCGGGCAGGGTCGCCTCTATCTTGGTCAGGTCGTTCGTCCGCATCGCAACCCACTCCCGTCGCCCACGATGATCCGGCTTCGACAGGGAGGACGGACGGGGCGGGGCAAAGGTTCCCGGGCGGCCAGGCCACCGCCGGGAACCGGCCAATCGCTCTACGCCCGCTCTTTCAGGGCGTGTTCGATGGTCCGCATCACCTCGTCGAGCGGCGCGTCGGTCCGGGCCACCGCCACCAGGACCTCCCCCTCGGAGGCCACCGAGGCCGTCGTCGTACGCGGCGCGGTCTCCCGTCCCGCGCCGATCCCCGACCCGAACGTCCTGCGCACGATCGCGAACGCGTGGTCGAGCTGCGCCTCCACATCGCCCTGGCCGCCCGCCCGCAACCAGCGCCGCAGAACGTGGTTGTGCGCGGTGACGACCGCGGAGGCGGCGACCTCCGCCAGCAGCGGGTCGTCGTTGGCGTCGTCGTCGTGCGCGTGCTCGTCGAAGTGGCCCAGAAGATAGCGGGTGAACAGACGCTCGTAGCGGGCCACCGAGGCGATCTCCGCCTCCCGCAGGGTGGGCACCTCGCGCGTGAGCTTGTAGCGGGCGACCGAGATCTCCGGCCGGGCCGCGTACATCCGCATGACTTCCTTGATGCCGCGGCACACCGTGTCGAGCGGATGCTCGTGCGCCGGCGCCGCGTTGAGCACGGCCTCCGCGCGGATCAAGGTGTCGTCGTGATCCGGGAAGATCGCCTCTTCCTTGGAACGGAAGTGGCGGAAGAAGGTGCGGCGGGCGACCCCGGCCGCGGCTGCGATCTCATCGACGGTGGTCGCCTCGTACCCCTTGGTCGAGAACAGCTCCATCGCTGCCGCCGCCAGTTCTCGGCGCATCTTGAGTCGCTGGGCCGCCGCGCGGCTGCCCGCGGCACTCTCCGGCGCGTCGGGCGTAGCGGGTGTACGTGAGGACTTGGCGGGCTGGGACATGACCCGAACGTACTGCATGTGCGCAGCTTGATGCGCATGCACGGGGTTTCCCCCGCCCTCGGCGGGCGGGGGAGGGCCGGGTTCGGCGGGCGGGGCGGGGCCGCGCCGGGGGGCCGGGGGCGGGCTGCCGGGGTCCAGCAGCCCGCCCCACTCCTGACCGCCCCCGAACCAGTCCCCGGGCCGCTCAGCGCCGGGCATATTCGCGGAAGCCACGGCCCGTCTTGCGGCCGAGGCAGCCCGCTGCCACCAGGTGCTCCAGGAGCGGAGCCGGAGCGAGACCGGGGTCGCGGAACTCCCGGTGCAGAACCTTCTCGATCGCGAGGGAGACGTCCAGCCCGACGACGTCCAGCAGTTCGAACGGACCCATCGGGTAGCCGCCGCCCAGCTTCATCGCCGCGTCGATGTCGTCGAGCGAGGCGTAGTGCTCCTGCACCATCTTGATCGCGTTGTTCAGGTACGGGAACAGCAGCGCGTTGACGATGAATCCGGCCCGGTCGCCGCAGTCCACGGCGTGCTTCCTGATCCGGCCGCAGACCTCGCGGACCGTCGCGTGGACGTCGTCGCCCGTCAGGACCGTGCGGACGACCTCGACCAGCTTCATGGCCGGCGCCGGGTTGAAGAAGTGCATGCCGATCACGTCCTGCGGACGCGAGGTGGCCCGGGCGCAGGCCACGACGGGCAGCGAGGACGTCGTGGTGGCCAGCACCGCGCCCGGCTTGCAGACCTTGTCGAGCGTCGCGAACAGCTGCCGCTTGATCTCCAGGTCCTCGGCGACCGCCTCGACGGCGAGATCGACGTCCGCGAAGGCGTCGTAGCTGCCCGCCGCGGTGATCCGGTCCAGGGTCTGCGCGGCGGCCTCGGCGGTCATCCGGCCCTTGTCGACAGAGCGGGAAAGAGACTTGCCGATACGGGCCTTCGCGGCCTGCGCCTTCTCCTCGCTGCGGGCCGCGATCACCACCTCGTAGCCGCCCTTGGCGAAGACCTCGGCGATGCCGGACGCCATGGTGCCGGAGCCCGCCACGCCGACCGCGCGGACCTCACGGCCCGGCGTGAGGGCGGCACCCTCCAGCGGCGTCAGCGCGTCCCGCACCACGGTGGCGCTGCCGGGCGCCTCGTAGGTGTAGAAGCCGCGGCCCGACTTACGGCCCGTCAGGCCGGCCTCGCTGAGCTGCTTGAGGATCGGCGCCGGCGCATGCAGCCGGTCACGGGACTCGGCGTACATGGCGTCCAGGACCGTACGCGCGGTGTCGATGCCGATGAGGTCGAGCAGGGCCAGCGGGCCCATCGGGAGTCCGCAGCCGAGCCGCATCGCGGCGTCGATGTCCTCGCGGGAGGCGTACTTCGCCTCGTACATCGCGGCGGCCTGGTTGAGATAGCCGAACAGCAGTCCGTCGGCGACGAATCCGGGCCGGTCGCCGACCGCGACGGGCTCCTTACCGAGGTCCAGGGCGAGGTTGGTGACCGCGGTGACGGCCTGCGGCGCGGTCAGCACCGAGGAGACGACCTCGACCAGCCGCATCGCGGGGGCCGGGTTGAAGAAGTGCAGGCCGAGGACGCGCTCGGGGCGGGAGGAGTCGGCGGCCAGACGCGTGACGGACAGCGCGTTGGTGCCGGTCGCCAGGATCGTCTCCGGGCGCACGATCCCGTCCAGCGCCCGGAAGATCTGCTGCTTGATCTCGTACGACTCCGGAGCCACTTCGATGACCAGGTCCGCGTCGGCCGCGGCGTGCAGGTCGGTGGAGGTGCGGATCCGGGCGAGGGCGTCCGCGCGGTCCTGCTCGGTCAGCTTGCCGCGCTCCACGGCGCGGGCGGTCGAGGCCTCCACGGCGGCGACGGACTTCGTGGCCGCGGCCTCGCTGATGTCGATGCCGATGACCTCACGGCCGGCCTTGGCGAGGACCTCGGCGATGCCGGTGCCCATGGTGCCGAGGCCGATGACGGCAACGGTCCTGAGCGGGGACAGAGGGGTGTCGGACAGGGGAGTGGCCATCGCGGGACTCCAGGAATGAGGGTGACGACTGGAAGCGCGTCCGGGTGCGCCGAAGGGGGCCCGACCGGAGTCGGAGCCGAACCATGAGCGCACCGGATGCGGTGGAAGATGCGGGTGTTGCCGGGCTGCTGGCGCACACGCCCGGTGCCGTCGCTGCGGACGTGCACACGTCCGAGGAGCGGTGATGACCGACCGGCCCTGTCCCGAGGCCGAGTCGTACTGCGGTACTCGAAGTACCGAACCGACTGCTTCTCGCGGCGGCTGCGTCACCAGGCCGCCGCAAGGGGTTCACGAGTGGGTGACTCGCTCGTCTGAGCTTAACCAGTGAGTAACGAGCGCGCCAGTCCCCGAGTTTGTGATGTAGGTCCCGCTCGTCGACGCTCGCCTCTACGCTCGCCTTCATGGACGAAGAGTTGCGATCACTCACGGAGCGCTTACGGCAGGAGTCCGGGGCGTCGACCGGGTACGACCGCCTCCTGGCGACCGAGGACGCCGACGAACTGGCCGATGTGCTCACCGCGCCCGGGCAGCCGCTGTGGGCCCGGGAACTGGCCGCGTTCCGGCTGGGTCTCGCGGGCGACCGCCGGGCCTTCGAGTCCCTCGTCCTGCTGCTGAACCACCGGGACCCGCAACGCTGCGCCTCCGCCGCCCACGCTCTGGCCCGCCTCGGTGACCCGCGCACCGCCCGCGCCGCGGCGGCCCTGGCCACCAACGAACTGCGCGTCGCCTACGCCCTGCACCCCGTCCGGCTCCTGGTCCACCTGCGCGCCCCCGAGTCCGTACCGGCACTGATCACCACCCTGGAGCGCCGGCTGCGCCCGCACGACCCCCACCGCCGCGTCGCCCTGGCCTGCGTCGAGGGCCTCGGCACCCTCGGCGACACCCGGGCCAGACGCGTCCTGAACGAGGCCCTGGCCCACCCGGCACTGGCGGAGGCCGCGGTGCACGCGCTGGCGCGGATCCCGAGACAGAGGTGAGCTCTCGGCCGCTGCCGACTCACGCGATCACTGCGAACGCCTCGACCTCCAGGAGGAACTCCGGCCGCACCAGCCCGGCGACCTCGACCGCCGAAGCCGCCGGCAGGCGGTCGTCGGGTATGTGCTCGGCGCGGGCCGCGCGGATGGCGGGCATATAGGCCATGTCTGTGACGAAATAGGTGAGTTTGACCACCTGGTCGAAAGACGCGCCGGCCGCGGCCAGGCAACGCCGGAGGTTCTCGAAGACCTGGTGGGCCTGGGCCACCGGGTCGCCCTCGCCGACGAGCTCGCCGTCCTCGTCCAGGGCGAGCTGGCCGGAAACGGCGACGAAACGGCCGGTGCCGAGCACGACATGCGTGTACTGGGCGGCGGGGGCGACTCCGTCGGGGGCGGGGACCCTGGTCAGCTCACTCATGGGTCCATGGTGGACCACGGGTCTGACAACGCCCCCGACGGCCGGCCGGGCCGGGCTGTGCTCAGGGGCCGAAGCCGAGCAGTTCGTGCAGTTCGGCACCGCGCGGTGACATCGACGCCACCTTGGAGTTGAGCGGCTTCGGGTCGGGCGACGCCGCGCACACCGCGTCGAACTCACCCCGGCCGCGCGGCACCGTGCCGTCGGCCAGATATGCCGCGAGGTGCTTGTCCAGGCACCTGTTCCCGCCCAGCGTGATGCCGTGGTTGCCGCCGCCCCGCTCGACCACCAGGCTGGACCCGGCCAGCTTCCGGTGCACCGTCACACCGCCCTCGTACGGAGTGGCCGCGTCGTCGGTCGCCTGGAACAGCAGCACCGGCGGCACCTCGGTGTTCTCGACCTCCACCGAACGCAGCGGGCCGGCCGGCCAGAACGCGCACGGCGCGTTGTACCAGGCGTTGTTCCACGTCATGAACGGCGCCTTCGCGAACATCTTCCAGTTGTCCGCCCGCCACCGCCGCCAGTCGCGCGGCCAGGCGGCGTCACGGCACTGCACGGAGGTGTAGATGCTGTATCCGTTGTCGTCGGAGGCGTCGGCGGCACCGAACTTCTCGTACGCCTCGACCAGCGGATCGGCGTCCTTGTCGGTGACGTACGCCGCGAACGCCTCGGCGAGATAGGGCCAGTAGCCGTTGTAGTAGCCGCCGGGCAGGAAGGTGTCCTCCAGCTCCGAGGCGCCCACCTTCCCCTCGGCAGGCTTCCTGGCCAGGGCCGCGCGCATCGCGTACCACTTGACCTCGACCACCGCCGGATTGCTCCCGAGCCGGTAGGTGGCGTCGTACTTGGCGACCCATGCCATGAAGGCACGGTGACGGTCGTTGAAGGCGAGGTCCTGGGCGAGGTTGGCGTCGTGCCAGACGCCGGTGGGATCGACGACCGAGTCCAGGACCGCGCGCCGCACCCGCTGCGGGAACAGCTTGGCGTAGACCGCGCCGAGATAGGTGCCGTAGGAGTAGCCGAAGTAGTTGATCTTCCGTGCGCCGAGGGCTTCACGGATGCGGTCCAGGTCCCGCACGGCGCTGACCGTGTCGAGGTACGGCAGCACATCCGCGTACTTCTTGCCGCAGGCCCGCGCGAAGGCTCGGGCGCGCTCGATGTTGGCCCGCTCGATCCGCCGTGTCCTCGGCACCGAGTCCGGGCGCACCGCGTCGAAGTGGCCGGGGCGGCAGTCGAGGGCGGGCCTGCTCCGGCCGACGCCGCGCGGATCGAAGCCGATGACGTCGTACTGCGCGGCCACCGCCTTGGGCAGCGCCGACGCGACGAATCCGGCGAGCCGCAGCCCGCTGCCGCCGGGGCCACCGGGGTTGACCAGAAGAGGGCCCTGGAACTTCTTCGCCGTGTGCGGGACGCGCGAGAGGGCGAGCGTGATCTGCCGCCCCTGCGGACGGGCGTGGTCGAGCGGCACCTTCAGGGACGCGCACTGGAGCGTCGGGTGGTCCTTCGTACCGCACTTCTTCCAGGCGAGCGGCGCGGTGCGGGCGGCTTCCGGGGTGTGCGGTGCGTTCGCCTCGGCGGGGACGGCCGTCACGGCTGAGGCCAGGACGACGGCGGCGCCGCACAGCACGGCTGCGCGTTTTCCCATGGGGTCCTTCCAGGACGCAGGTCACGGGCCGCGAGTGCCACGGCCCTCGCCGTATCCGTCCCGGAACGGGCGCCGAGGAGAACAGGATGCGGTCGGACTTGACCCGATTGGGCCGTGAGAACCGCTCCGATGCCCTCAGATGAGCGTCAGCTGGGTCGGTTCCGACCGCGCGTGCTCGGCCGGTCCGGGCTCGGGCTCGCGGATCCGCCGGGGCATGCCCGCGCGCGTGGGGCCGATGCCGTACTCCTGCGCCAGCTCGTGCACCTGACGGGTGATCCGGCGCTGGTACCACTTCGGCGCGTAGGCGCCGTCCGCGTACAGCCGCTCGTAACGGCGCACCAGATGCGGGTGCTCCCGGCCGAGCCAGGCCATGAACCACTCGCGCGCCCCGGGCCGCAGATGCAGCACCAGCGGGGTGACGGAGGTGGCGCCGGAGTCGGCGATCGCGCGCACGGTGGTCCTCAGCTGCGCGGGATGGTCGCTGAGGAACGGAATCACCGGGGCCATCAGCACCCCGCACCCCAGCCCGTGTTCGGTGAGGGTCCGTACGACGTCCAGGCGCCGCTCAGGGGCGGGCGTCCCCGGCTCCACGGTGCGCCACAGCTCGGGGTCGGTGAAGCCGACCGAGACCGAGACGCCGACGTCCGTCACCTCGGCGGACTGCTTCAGCAGCTCCAGGTCGCGCAGGATCAGCGTGCCCTTGGTGAGGATCGAGTAGGGGTTGGCGTGGTCCCGCAGGGCGGCGAGGATGCCCGGCATCAGGCGGTAGCGGCCCTCCGCGCGCTGGTAGCAGTCGACGTTGGTGCCCATCGCTATGTGCTCGCCCTGCCAGCGGCGTGCGGACAGCTGGCGGCGCAGCAGCTCCGGTGCGTTCACCTTGACCACGATCTGCGAGTCGAAGCCGAGGCCCGTGTCGAGGTCCAGATAGCTGTGGGTCTTGCGGGCGAAGCAGTACACACATGCGTGCGAACAGCCGCGATACGGGTTGACCGTCCACTCGAAGGGCATGCGCGAGGCGCCCGGCACCCGGTTGACGATCGAGCGGGCCCGGATCTCATGGAAGGTGATGCCCGCGAATTCAGGCGTGTCGAAGGTTCGGGTGACCACGGCGTCGGCGCCGAACAGCGCCGCGTCGGCCCGGCTGTGGCCGTTCTCCAGGGTGAGGTTGTCCCAGCGCATGGTGCCTCCTCGATAGCACTGGCCTCAGAATAGAACACATGTTCCCTTGATCGTGCGACCTCTCACCGGGGCCCGTTTTCGATCACTGTGCGATCGCTTCCGTGTGCTGTTCGGGACCCCGATTTGGGTGGTCCGGGAGCGGGGTGGTTGGCTTGCCCCAACCCCGAGAACTCTGGTCCTGGAGGAAGTCAATGGCGCAGGTCGAGGCCACTACGGAGCGGGTCGTCGCGGCGGACGCGGAGAAGGTGTTCGACGCCCTCGCCGACTACCGCGGCACCCGGCACAAGCTCCTGCCCGAGCACTTCAGCGAGTACGAGGTGCGCGAGGGCGGTGACGGCGAGGGCACCCTCGTCCACTGGAAGCTCCAGGCCACCAGCAAGCGCGTGCGCGACTGCCTCCTGGAGGTCAGCGAGCCCACCGACGGCGAGCTCGTCGAGAAGGACCGCAACTCCTCCATGGTCACCACCTGGCGCGTCACCCCGGCCGGCGAGGGCAGGT
Source organism: Streptomyces sp. M41 (assembly GCF_043673425.1). Lineage (NCBI taxonomy): Bacteria > Bacillati > Actinomycetota > Actinomycetes > Kitasatosporales > Streptomycetaceae > Streptomyces > Streptomyces sp. M41. The sequence goes on from NZ_JBIMKE010000001.1 coordinate 204,738, forward strand.
CCCGGGTCGTCGTCACCACCACCTGGCAGGGCGCCGGCGGCATCGGCGGCTTCTTCGAGAAGACCTTCGCGCCCAAGGGTCTCGGCCGGATCTACGACGCGCTGCTCGCCAAGCTCGCCACCGAGGTCGAGAAGTAGGCCGCGGCCACCGGCCTCTCCAAGGCCCCGCCCCGCGGCTGCCGTTGGCCGCCTCACCGGATCGAGTGGATCTTCTCCTCGCCCGGCGAAGTGCCGTAACTCGTCGCGCTTGCTCGTAGTTGTCGCTTACGCGGGAATTGTGCAGCAGCGCGACGAGGGGAGCGGTACGTGGGCGGGATCACTCTGGTACAGGACGAACCGGTCGCGGCGCCCCCGGACGCCCCCGCTCCCGAGCCGGCCCAGGGCGCCGAACTCAGCCCCCGCCGGGTGCGGTTGGTCTTCTTCGCGCTGATGCTCGCGCTGCTGCTGGCCGCGCTCGAGCAGATGATCGTCGCCACCGCGCTGCCGAAGATCGTCGGCGAGCTGCACGGCCTGGACAAGATGTCCTGGGCGATCACCGCCTATCTGCTCACCGCCACCATCGGTCTGCCGATCTATGGCAAGCTCGGCGATCTCGTGGGCCGCAAGGGCGTGTTCCAGTTCGCGATCGTCGTCTTCGTCGTCGGCTCCGCGCTCGCCGGACGCGCCGAGACCATGGACGAGCTGATCGCCTACCGCGCCGTCCAGGGCGTCGGCGCGGGCGGCCTCATGATCGGTGTCCAGGCGATCATCGCGGACATCGTGCCGGCCCGGGAGCGCGCCCGGTTCATGGGGCTGATCGGCGCGGCGTTCGGCCTCGCCTCGGTCGCCGGACCCCTGCTCGGCGGCTACTTCACCGACCACCTCTCCTGGCGGTGGTGCTTCTATATCAATGTCCCCTTCGGCCTGGTCACCCTCGCCGTCGTCGCCGTCGTGCTGAAGCTGCCCAAGCCCAGGACCAGGGCCCGCCTGGACATCCTCGGCTCCCTGCTGCTGGCCGCCGCCTCCACCTGCCTGGTCCTGCTGACCAGTTGGGGCGGCACCGAGTACGCCTGGGACTCCCGTGTCGTCCTCGGCCTCGGCGCGGGCGCTGCCGTCGCCACGGTGCTCTTCCTCCTGGTCGAGCACTTCGCCCCCGAACCCCTCATCCCCCTGCGGCTGTTCAGGGACTCCGTCTTCAACGTCACCGGCCTCGTGGGCCTGGTGATCGGTGTCGCCCTGTTCGGCGCGGCGAGCTATCTGCCGACCTTCCTCCAGATGGTCGACGGGGCCACGGCCACCGAGTCGGGCCTGCTCATGCTGCCGATGATGGGCGGCATCGTCGGCGCCTCGATCATCTCCGGCCAGCTCATCAGCCGCACCGGCCGCTACAAGCTCCACCCGGTGCTCGGCAGCGCGCTCGCCGTCGTCGGCATGTGGCTGCTGTCCCGTCTCGAGACCGACACGCCCCGGCTGCATTACAGCATCTGGATGGCCGTCCTCGGCGCCGGCATCGGCATGGTGATGCCGGTCCTGATCCTCGCCGTGCAGAATTCCGTGCGTCCCGCCGACCTCGGCACCGCCACCAGCGCCAACAACTACTTCCGGCAGATCGGCGGCAGCGTCGGCGCGGCGATCTTCGGCACCCTCTTCGCCGGCCGGCTCACCGACGCCCTGGCCGAACGGCTGCCGGCCGCCGGGGGAACCGAGCTGCCGGACCCGCAGTCCATCACCCCGCAGCTCGTGCACGCCATGCCGCCGGACCTGCGCGACGCCTACGTCCAGGCGTACGCCGACGCCATGCCGAGGATCTTCCTCTACCTCGTACCGGTGCTCGTCCTCGGTCTGCTTTTCGCGTTCTTCCTCAAGGAGAAACCCCTGGTCTCGCACGAGGCCATGGCCGCGGAGACGCAGCCGGAGCCCGTGCACCCCCCGGTCCCGCCCGCCCGCTCACCCCACGGCGCAGGCGTCCCCGTACTCGGCACGGTGCGGCACCCCGACGGGACCGTAGTGGCGCGTGCGGCGCTCACCCTCATCGACGTCACCGGGCAGCAGGTCGGCCGGGGTACGAGCGCCGAGGACGGACGTTATGCGCTGGCCACCCCGGGGCCCGGGACCTACGTCATGATCGCCGCGGCCGGCGGCCATCAGCCGCAGGCCGTCTCCGTGACGGTCGGCGAGCGCGCCGTAGAGGTGGACGTCGTCCTCGGCGGCGCCGGGCGCCTCGCCGGAAGGGTGCTCACCCCGGACGGCACCCCCGTGGACGCCACCGTCACGCTCACCGATGCCCACGGCGAGGTCGTCGCCACCACCCGCAGCAGCCGCGAGGGCGGTTACGTCATCACCGAACTCGTCGCCGGCGAGTACACCCTCGCGGCGAGCTCACCCGCGTTCCGCCCGGCCGCCGTACCCGTCGGCGTCCAGGCGGCCCGCGAGACCCGCCGGGACGTCGAACTCGCCGGCGGCGCCGTCCTGCGCGGCACCGTGCGGGCGGGCGGCGGACGGCCGGTGGAGGACGCGCGCGTGACCCTGCTCGACGCGGCCGGCACCGTCATGGACACCCTCACCACCGGCCCCGACGGGACCTTCCGCTTCGTCGACCTGTCGTCCGGCGAGTACACGGTCATCGCGACCGGTTACCCGCCGGTCGCCTCCGTGCTCCAGGTGGCCGGCGCAGGCCGCACGGAACGCGATCTTCAGCTGGGGCACGAGGGCTGAGGCGCACACCCCCGTGCACGCCGCTGCCCTGCGGGGAAGCGCCCGCCCCGGCACCGGAATGCGCCGGCGCGGTACCGTCGCACCAATTCCCGTATTGCCGCACATCGTTTGAGCCCGGAGCCTTACGGTGGAGTAGGCGGCACAGATCTTGCGGAGCCGTGGGGAGAGAGGGCCTGGGGCATGGACCGTGGCACCGAGAGGGACGGCGCGGTGACGGACTTTGCCGCGGCCGGCCGTATCCCGCTGGCCGTGGTCGTGGTGGACCGCGAGGGCCTCGTCTCGCACTGGAGCTCCGGCGCCCGACGCCTGTTCGGCGCCGCCAAGGAGGAGGCCATCGGGCGCCCGGCCGTCGATCTGCTGCCCGTCTCCGGCGCGCTGCCCGACGAGGACGACCTCACGTCGTACGGGGCGTACGGGGAGTACGACGGACTCGGCCACGATCTCGAAACGTCCCTGGACGGCCGGCTGTTCTACCCGGCCGCGGGCCGTGCCCGCCTGACCGTGCCCGAGCGCAGCGACGCCGGGACCCCCGCGCCATCCGGGCCCGCGGGACGGGGGAGCGACCGCGTCGACGTCCTGTGGTGGGCCTACCCGCTCGTGGGCCCCGGCCCGGAGCGGCTCCTCGTGCTCGGCGCCGACGTGGGCAGACTCCAGCGGGACGCACCCGACGAGCACACCGCCTTCGAGCGCGTCGCACCCGCCTTCGCCCTGCACACCGACTTCCCCGGCGCCGAGGAACTCGCCCGTCGGCTCCCCGAGATCCTGCCCAGCATGAGCGTCGAGGAGGGCGCCCGCATCGTCGGTCAGATCCTCGAACTGGGCTACCCCGTCCTGGAGTTCAGCCAGAACGACCGGGTGCCCGTCACCCCCGACTGGGGCGTGCCCCGACGCGTCGAACGCAGGGCCCGCCGCGAGCGCGCCGCCCAGGCCGCCACCGACGGTCTGCCCTCACCGGACGAGTACGCGCACGACCCGGACGACGCCGAGGACCTCGAGTACGTCGCCGTACGCGAGCGCCTGGAGTTCCTCAACGAGGTCAGTGGCCGCATCGGCACCTCCCTCGATCTGGCGCAGACCATCATCGAGGTCAGCAAGGCCGTCGTGCCGCGCTTCACGGACGTCGCCGGCACCTACCTGCGCGAACAGGTCGTCGCCGGTGAGGGATTCCCCGACGGGGCGCCCGACACCACCACCCTGTGGCACCGCGTCGCCGTCGAGCACACCGACGAACCCGGCCGCTGGGACGATGTCGTGCCGGTCGGCGAGGCCATGCCGTTCCCGGCGCACACCCCGTTCTTCCAGTGCATGACCAGCGGCGAACCCGTGCTCGTGCCGCGCATCAGCGAGCAGATGGGCCACGCCATCGCCTCGCAGTTCGAAAAGCGCGACATCCGGCCGCTGATCACCGGCCGCTCCATGCTGGTCGTACCGCTCAAGGCCCGCAATGTCGTGCTCGGCTTCATGATCCTGCTGCGCCACCCGGAGCGCGTCGAGTTCAACGACATGGACCGCGTCACCGGCGCCGAACTCGCCGCCCGCGCGGGCCTCGTCCTCGACAACGCGCGCATGTACACGTACCAGGAGAGCGTCGCCGAGACCCTCCAGGACAGCATGCTGCCGCACATACCGCCGCGCATGGCGGGCTGCGACATCGCCACCCGTTATCTGCCCGGCACCCTGCTCGGACGGGTCGGCGGCGACTGGTTCGACTCCGTCAAGCTGCCCGGCGCCCGCACCGCCCTCGTCGTCGGCGACGTCATGGGCCACGGCCTCAACTCGGCCGCCATGATGGGCCAGTTGCGTACGGCCGTACAGACCATGGCCGCCCTCGACCTGCCGCCCGCCCAGCTGCTGCGCAACCTCGACGACCTCGCCCAGCGGCTCGGCGACACCTACCTCGCGACCTGCGTGTACGCCGTCTACGACCCGATCGCGAGCGAACTGCGCATCGCCAACGCCGGCCATATCCCGCCCGTGCTGGTGCGCGCCGAGGACGGCCGCAGCGAGCTGCTCGACCTGCCGACCGGTGCGCCCATCGGGGTCGGAGGGGTGCCCTTCGAGGCGGTACGCGTGCGCGTGCGGCCCGGCGACCGGATCGTGATGTGCACCGACGGCCTGGTCGAGATGCGCGGTGAGGACATCGGTGTCGGGCTCGCGACCCTGTGCGAGTCCGCCGCCCACCCGGCCGCGGCCATGGACGACGCCTGCGACACCATCATCCGCGCCCTCAACACCCGCGGCGGACGCAAGGACGACGTGGCCCTGCTGATGGCCCGGCTGAGCGGCATCGCACCGCAGGACGTCGCCGAATGGCGGCTCCCCCTGGACCCGGCCCAGGTCCTACGGGCCCGCGCCGTGGTCCGCGAGCAGCTGTACGACTGGGGCCTGAGCAGGCTGGTCGACAGCGCGGAGCTGATGGTCAGCGAGCTGGTCACCAACGCGCTACGGCACTCCCACAGCCGCCCCGTCGAACTGCGTCTGGTGCGCGGGGACACGCTGCTGTGCGAGGTGGACGACGACGATCACGACCTGCCGACCCTGCTGGACGCGAACCCCGGCGACGAGTCCGGCCGTGGGCTGCGGGTGGTCAGCACCCTCGCCCGCGAGTGGGGGACCAGCCGTACCAGCACCGGCAAGACCGTCTGGTTCGAACTCACACTCCCACGACGCTGATTTTGCTGTGCCCCGCAAGGGCGTGCGACGGCGTACAGAACTCGAAAGCGGCGTGAAGGTATGCGCCACGCGCTTGTAGCCGTCACCGGGCCGCGATAGACCGTATTCGCCCGTCACTTCACGACGGGTCGGCATCGCACCCTGGGGAGTGGGTCATGAGCGTGACGCGTCGGTACCGCGAGGCGTGGGAAGGCTTCTGGAGCGAGGCCCCCGGCGAACTAGGGGCGGTGTTCTGGGACGCCGATCCTGCCCTCACCGTCGGCCGGCATCTGGCCCTGTTCGAGACGCATCTGACCGATCCCGGCCTGCCGATGGTGGACCTGGGCTGTGGCAACGGCACCCAGACCCGTTACCTCGCCGACCGCTTCCCGCGCGTCATCGGCGCCGACCTGTCCGACGCGGCTCTCGACCACGCCCGCGACGCCGACCCCGCGGGGCAGGCGACGTACCGGCTGTTCGACGGCGTGGACAAGACCGAGGCCGAGACGCTGCACGCCGAACTCGGCGACACCAACGTCTATATGCGGGGTGTGCTCCACCAGGCGGAGCCCGACGACCGGCAGTCGCTGGTGGACGGCATCGCCACGCTGGTCGGCGAGCGTGGCCGGGTCTTCCTCGTCGAACTGTCCGAGTCCGCGAAGCCGGTGCTGCTAAGCCTGGCGCAGCACCCCTCGGGGCCGCCGCCGAAGCTGGCGCCGGTCTTCCGGCACGGCATCGCTCCGGGCGAGGTGGCCGACGCCGCGGTGCCCGAGTATCTGCGGGCGGCCGGGCTCACCGTCCTCGCCGACGGTGAGCTGCCGCTGATCACCACGGAGTACGGGCCCGACGGCGCCCGCATCGAGCTGCCGTCGAGATGGCAGGTGGCGGGCCGGGCCGTACGGCCGTAGCGCGGGAAGCGGCCGTCCTGTGGGGACCGCTGAGCCGAGGCGGCCTCAGGGCTCGGTGGGCACGCACAGGACCGGCGTACGGGACAGGTGCAGCAGCTTGTGCGGGGTCGAGCCCAGCAGGGCTCCCCGCAGCGGGCTCTCCCCCCAGCTGCCGACCACGATGCACCTCGCCGCATGCCGGGTCGCGGCGTCGATCAGTGCCTCCGCCGGTTTCCGGTCGATGACCTCCACGGTCGTCGGCACGCCCGCCTCGTCGGCCGCCGAGACGGCGTGCTCCAGCGTGGCGCGTCCCGTCTCGTGGAGGGCGTCGCGGTGGGCCGAGTACTCCTCGCCGAGGGCGCCCGGGGCCGCGACGCCGTAGACCAGCACCAGCGGCTCCCCGAACGCCGCCGAGACCTCGATGGCGACGTGCAGGGCGCGCACCGCGCCCGGGGACTCGTCATACCCGAGAACGACCGACATCTCAGTCCTCCTTCTTGTCGCCGTGGACGAGTTCGGGGTCGGCGACCTCCGGGCGTTCCGACCAGAAGGCGGGCGCCATCAGACGCCACACGACCATGAGGATCACGCCGGCCAGGGCGATGCCGATACCGATGACCAGTGGGGGCCCGAGCCCGAACCAGGAGACGCCGCTGTAGGAGTTCTCGGGATCGGCCATGTCGCCGATCGACTCGACCAGCAGCCAGACCAGCAGCCCGGCGCCGACCAGGGGGCCGAGGCCGATGAGCACGAAGTGGTGCAGGCTCTCGGTGAGATGGCGGCGATAGTAGACGGCGCAGGCCAGGCCGGTGAGCGCGTAGTAGAACGCGATCAGCAGCGACAGCGCGGTCAGGGAGTCGAAGAGGGCGTTCTCGCTGATCTGCCGGACGACGATGTACCAGGCGATGGCGATGCCGGCGACCCACCACGTGCTCACGTCCGGAGTGCGGAACCGTGGGTGGATGTGGCCGAAGTGGGCCGGCAGGGCGTGCCGGCGGGCCATGGACAGCGCGGTGCGGGAGGCCGGGATGATCGTCGTCTGGGTCGAGGCCAGCCCGGAGGTCGACACCGCGAGCAGCACCACCCAGTCCCAGGTGCCCATCGCCTCGTCCGCGAGCAGCGCGAAGATGAACTCCTCCTCCTCGGCGTTCTCGGCCAGGAACGCCGGCCCGGCGTAGGCCACGACCGCGATGGCGACCGCCACATAGGTCACCAGCAGGATGACCGTCGACCACACGGCCGCCTTGCCCGGAGCGGTGGCGGAGTTCTCGACCTCCTCGGTGAGGTTGACCGCCGACTCCCAGCCCCAGTAGATGAACACCCCGAGCAGCAGACCCGCCGTCAGTTCGGCGCCGCCGGCCCCGAAGGGATCCAGCCAGCTGAAGGACGGTTCGACGGAGTCGAGCGTGCCGGTGTCGGCGTAGACCCGGTAGATGGCGACCACCGCGAACGCGAGCAGACACGCCACCTGCGCGAGGATGAGCACGTTCTGCACCCTGGCCGACACCTCGGTGCCGATGACACACACTGCTGTCATCACCAGGATGAGCAGCACCGTCAGCAGCTCGCGCACGAACTCGTTCTCGACCCAGCTGTCCAGGCCGACGGCGAGCAGGGCGAAGGTCACCGCGACGTCCGCCAGCGAGCCCACCACCAGGACGCCGGTCATGGCGATGGCCCAACCGCCGAGCCAGCCCGCCCAGGGGCCCATCGCCCGCGTGACCCAGGAGAACGTCGTCCCGCAGTCCTGGTCGACCTTGTTGAGGTAGTAGAACGCCGATGCGATCAGCAGCATGGGCACGAACGACGCGAGCATGACGCCCGGCGCGTAGACTCCCACCAGCGCCACGACCGGGCCGATGGCCGCGGCCAGCGAGTACGCGGGCGACGTGGCGTTGAGCCCGATGACCAGTGCGTCGACGAACCCGATCGCATCGGCCTTCAGGCCCTTGGGTGGCTGGGTGTCCGCGGTGCCTTCCGCCATGCTCCCTCGCTTCGGTCGGGTACGACCTCATGAAACAGGGAAGCGAGCAGCCCGCCGTGTCTTGGCCGTCCGGTCGCGGGATGTATCACCCGTGTGCGCTTCGTACGGCCAGGGCCGCCAGTTCGTCCGGGCTGCGCGGGCCGGGTGCCGTGTCGTCCAGCAGCCCGTGTGCGCGCAGCACCTCGGAGGCCGCGATGCCCCAGGGCAGCCGCAGCCCCGCCTGCTGAAGGAGGTCGGTGCGGGCCAGCATGGTGGCCGCGGGGCCGGTGCGTACGCCGGACGGTGTCAGCAGCGCCACGTCGTCCGCCCAGCGCAGGGCGAGATCGACGTCATGTGTGGCCATCACCACGGTCGTGCCGCTGGCCCGGAGCCCGTCGAGGGTGGCGAGCAGGCGTTCCTGGCCGTCGGGGTCGAGGCCGGCGGTCGGCTCGTCGAGGATCAGCACCCGGGGCCGCATCGCGACGGCTCCCGCGATGGCGGTGCGCTTGCGCTGCCCGTACGACAGCAGATGCGTGGGCCGGTCGGCCAGCGCCGTGATGTCCAGGGCGGCGAGGGCCTCGTCGACCCGTGCCCGCACCTCCGGGTCGGGCAGGGAGAGGTTCAGCGGGCCGAAGGACACGTCCTGGGCGACGGACGCCGCGAAGAGCTGGTCGTCCGGGTCCTGCACCACCAGCTGGACGGTCGTCCGCAGCCGGGTCAGCCCCTTGCGGTCATGGCGGACCGGCACACCCTCCACCGCCAACCGGCCCTCCTGCGGGCGCAGTCCGCCGCTGAGCAGCCGCATCAGCGTGGTCTTGCCGGTGCCGTTGCGGCCGAGCAGCGCCAGCGCGCGCCCCTCGTGCACATCGAAGTCGAGGCCGCTGAGGACCAGGGGGCCGTCCTCGTAGGCGTAGGAGGCGCCCCGCAGGGTGACCAGGGCGGTGGGCTCGCTCATGGCAGGGCCCTTTCCAGTACGAGGGTGAGGGCGGCCAGCGCCGCCAGCAGGACACAACTCGCGGCTGTGAAACGGACGGAGACCCGGGCCTCGGGCACCAGGACGCGCAGGGTGCCGTCGTATCCGCGTCCGGCGAGCCCGGCCTGGAGCCGGGTGGCCCGGTCGAACGCCCGCACGAAGGCGATGGCGCCGAGCCCGGCCAGGGAACGCCACTGCGCGGCCCGGCTCATGTGGCCGAGCCGAGCCGCCTGGGCGTCCCGGATGCGGCGCACGGAGTCCAGAAGCAGAAAGCTCATGCGGTACGTCACCAGCGCCACGTCGACGACGGGCGCGGGCACCCCCGCCGTGACCAGACGGGGCAGCAGATCGGACATCGGGGTGGTGAAGGCGAACAGCAGCACCCCGAGCGAGGCGGCCGAGGTACGCAGCAACAGCTCGCCGGCCCGCAGCGGACCGTCGTCGGCGAGGGACACGAAACCGTCCGGCCCGCCGACCTGCACGAGCAGCGTCACCGCGCCCGTGACGCAGAAGCCAAGCGGCACGCGGTACGCCCGCCACAGCCGGCGCCCGGGCACGCCCGCCGGCCCGAGCAGCACCGCGAGGGAGGCCACCAGCACCAGGGCCGCGCCCGGCCAGGGCGGCAGCGAGATCGCGAGCACGGTGAGACCCAGCCCGAGAACGGCCTTGTCCACGGGGTGACGGCGGCGCCAGCGACTGCTGTGCGCCGCCGCGTCGATCGGCAGCACGAGAGGTCAGGCCCTCTCGGTCGTCTTCTCCTCGGCGTCACCGGCCGTGCCCGACGTGTCCCCCACCCGCGTAAGCGCCCGCTGCTCACCCTGGCGCCGTCCCCGGTGCACACCGAAGTAGTAGGCGAGGACACCGGCGCCGAGCGCGGCCTGGAGGGCGAACAGGGCGGACTCGATCTCACCGGACGGCGGCTCGTACAGCGGGGTGAACCAGGGCTCGTAGTCCGGCTTGATCTCGGTGATCGCGGTCTCCGCCTCCGCGTCGGCGCCCGCGAACGGCTCCTCCTTGTGATCGCCGAGACCGAAGGCGAGCGGCAGCACGGCGAGCGCGGCCACGACGAGCAGCAGCAGGGCGTTGATCTTCGTGTTCTTGTTCATCGGGCCACCGCCTCGGTCTCGGTCTCGGACCGGGTCCGGGACTGCTTCTTGGTGAGGAACACGCCCAGCCGGGTCAGTTCGCCCTTGCTGGACTGCACCAGCAGCCGCATGACGAGCACCGTGAGGAGGCCCTCGCTCACCGCGAGCGGGATCTGCGTGACCGCGAAGATGGAACCGAACTTGCCGAGCGCGCCCAGGAACCCGCTGCTCGGGTCGGGGAAGGCGAGCGCCAGCTGGACGCTGGTCACGCAGTAGGTGGACAGGTCCGCGACGAACGCCCCGAAGAAGACGGCGACCATCAGCGGCACGTCGTAGCGCCGCAGCAGTCTGTAGATGGCGTATCCCGCCCAGGGCCCGACGATCGCCATCGAGAACACGTTGGCGCCGAGCGTGGTCAGACCGCCGTGCGCGAGCAGCAGGGCCTGGAAGAGCAGGGTGATGGTGCCCAGCACCGCCATGATCGGTGGCCGGAACAGGATGGCGCCGAGCCCTGTGCCGGTGGGGTGGGAGCAGCTGCCGGTCACCGAGGGCAGCTTCAGCGCGGACAGGACGAACGTGAAGGCTCCGGAGGCGCCGAGGAGCAGGGTGCTCTCCGGGTGCTCCCTGACCTCACGGGTGAGTGAACGGACTCCGTGGACTACGAAGGGCGCGGACGCGACGCCCCAGGCGACCGCGTGCGCCGGAGGCAGGAAACCCTCGGCTATGTGCATGGCTCAGCAGACCCTCTCCAGCACCTCGTGGATGGTTGACGCGCCCCGGCCGGTCTCCTGGCTGACGGGTACCACCGCCCGTGCTCCGCCTTCCCGGGTCCGAAGACCCAGTGGCTGCCCGCAGGGGCTGGAGCCGGACTTCCCGATTCACAGTGGCGAGGGCCGCACCGGCATCACACCGGATTTCCCGTTCACCAAGGCGTGGTGACAGTAGTGCCAGGACAGGGTGGCTGACAAGCGCGCCTCGGGGGCGTGAAAGTGGCGTTCGCCCGCTTCATGGCGAGTCTCCCCATCGGCGCGTAACGTGACGGAGCATGAAGATCCTCATCAGCGCCGACATGGAGGGCGCCACCGGCGTGACCTGGCCGGGCGATGTGCTGCCCGGGACTCCGCAGTGGGAGCGGTGCCGGGGGATGTTCACCTCGGACGTCGATGCCGCCGTGCGGGGCTTCTTCGACGGGGGCGCCGACGCCGTCGTCATCAACGAGGCGCACTGGTCGATGCGCAATCTTCTGCTCGAACGGCTGGACGAGCGGGCCGAGATGCTCACCGGCCGGCACAAGGAGCTCTCCATGGTCGAGGGCGTCCAGCACGGGGACGTGGACGGCATCGCGTTCGTCGGCTATCACACGGGCGCCGGCATGGAGGGTGTTCTGGCGCACACCTACCTGGCGAACCAGATCACAGGGGTGTGGCTGAACGACGTCCGGGCAAGCGAGGGACTGCTGAACACGCATGTCGCCGCCGAGCACGGCGTCCCCGTCGTGCTCGTCACCGGCGACGACCTGGCCTGCGAGGACGCGCTCGGGTACGCGCCCGAGGCACTGAAGGTCGCCGTGAAGGACCATGTCTCGCGGTACGCGGCGGTGTGCCGTACGCCGGGCAGGACCGCGGCCGACATCCGCGCTGCGGCCGAGCGGGCGGCCGCGCTGGCGGTTCGTCAGGAACCGCTCGCGGGCGGCCCGTTCACGGTCGCCGTCGAGTTCGACGCCGAGCATCTGGCCATGGCCGTCACCGTAGTCCCGGGTGTGGAACGGATCGGGGAGCGGAAGGTGGCGTACACGACCGAGCGCATGTACGAGGGAATCCGTACCTTCAAGGCAGTGACCACGATCGCCTCGGCAGCGGTGGAGGAGCAGTATGGCTGACCAGCAGGCACTGGACGAGGTCGGCACGTTCACCTCCGACCTCATCCGCATCGACACCACCAACCGCGGCGGCGGGGACTGCCGGGAGCGCCCCGCCGCCGAGTACGCCGCCGCGCGGCTGGCCGAGGCGGGCCTGGAGCCCACCCTGCTGGAGCGCACCCCGGGACGTACGAACGTCGTGGCCCGCGTCGAGGGCGGCGACCCGTCGGCGGACGCACTGCTCGTCCACGGTCACCTCGACGTGGTGCCCGCCCAGGCCGCCGAGTGGAGCGTGCACCCCTTCTCCGGGGAGATCCGGGACGGGGTCGTCTGGGGCCGGGGCGCCGTCGACATGAAGAACATGGACGCGATGATCCTGGCCGTCGTACGGGCCTGGGCACGGCAGGGCGTACGGCCCCGGCGCGACGTCGTGATCGCGTTCACCGCCGACGAGGAGGCGAGCGCCGAGGACGGCTCCGGGTTCCTCGCCGACCGGCATGCCGGGCTGTTCGAGGGGTGCACCGAGGGCATCGGCGAGTCCGGCGCCTTCACCTTCCACGACGGCGGCGGACGGCAGATCTACCCCATCGCGGCCGGGGAACGCGGCACCGGCTGGCTCCGGCTCACCGCCCGGGGACGGGCCGCGCACGGGTCCCGGCCCAACAAGGAGAACGCGGTGACCCGTCTCGCCGCCGCCGTCACCCGGATCGGCGACCACGAATGGCCGCTGAGGCTGACCCCCACGGTCCGCGCCGCCCTCGTCGAACTCGCCGCGCTGTACGGCCTGGAGACCGACCTCGGTGACGTGGACCGGCTGCTGGAGAAGCTGGGCCCGGCGGCCGGGCTCGTCGAGGCGACCGTCCGCAACAGCGCCAACCCGACCATGCTGGAGGCGGGTTACAAGGTCAACGTGATCCCGGGGGAGGCGGTCGCCCACATCGACGGACGGTATCTCCCGGGTGGCGAGGACGAGTTCCGCGCCACCCTCGACCGGCTCACCGGTGCGGACGTGGACTGGGAGTTCCAGCACCGCGAGGTGGCCCTCCAGGCGCCCGTGGACTCGCCGACGTACGCCCGGATGCGCGCCGCCGTCGAGGAGTTCGCGCCCGAGGGGCACGTGGTGCCGTACTGCATGCCCGGCGGCACGGACGCCAAGCAGTTCTCCCGGCTGGGCATCACCGGCTACGGCTTCTCCCCGTTGAAGCTGCCGGAGGGCTACGACTACGGCGCCATGTTCCACGGCGTCGACGAGCGGGTGCCCGTCGAGGCGCTGCACTTCGGCGTCCGGGTACTCGACCGTTTCCTGCGGACTGCCTAGACGAGGTGGGGAAGACAGTGCGGACACTGGCGTACGGCTCCTGGCCCTCGCCCATCGACGCGGCGCTCGCCGCGGCACACGACGGGCACCCCGAGTACGTGGGTTTCGTCGGAGAAGAGGCGTGGTGGACCGAGCCACGGCCCACGGAGGGCGGCCGGCGCACGCTGGTGCGGCGCCGGGCCGACGGCCGAGAGGAGTCGGTCCTGCCCGCGCCGTGGAACGTGCGCAGCCGGGTCCTCGAGTACGGCGGACAGCCCTGGGCCGGGGAGATGGCCGACGGCCGGCCGCTCGTCGTCTTCGTCGACTTCGCCGACCAGCGGCTCTACCGGTACGAGGAGGGCGGCGAGCCGCGTCCGCTGACCCCTGTGTCGCCGGTGGGCGGTGGACTGCGCTGGGCGGAGCCGCAGTTGCTGCTCGATCGCGGTGAAGTGTGGTGCGTACTGGAGGAGTTCACGGGGGAGGGGCCCACCGACGTCCGGCGCGTCCTGGCCGCCGTCCCGCTGGACGGCTCGGCCGCCGACGACCGGGGAGCGGTGCGCGAACTCACTGACGACCGGCGCCGGTTCGTCACCGGCGCCCGTGTCTCGCCCGACGGGCGGCGCGCCGCCTGGCTCGCCTGGGACCACCCTCGCATGCCCTGGGACGGCACCGAGCTGCTAGTCGCCGACATCGGCGCCGACGGCACCCTCGGCGTCCCCCGGACCGTCGCCGGCGGTCCGCAGGAGTCGATCCCGCAGGCCGACTGGTCGGACGACGGCCGGCTGCTGTACGCCAGCGACCGCGGCGGCTGGTGGAACCTCTACCGCGACGGCGAACCCCTGTGCACGCGAGAGGAGGAGTTCGCCGGGCCGCTGTGGAAACTCGGCCTGCGCTGGTTCGCCCCGCTGGCCGGCGGGCTGATCGCCGTCGTGCACGGCCGTGGCTCCACCGCCCTCGGCGTGCTGGATCCCGAGACCGGCGAGATCGTCGACGCGGCCGGCCCCTGGACCGAGTTCGAGCCGACGCTCGCCGCGCTGGACGAGCGGATCATCGCCGTCGGCGCCAGTCCCCGCAGCGCCCACGAGGTGGTCGAACTCGACACCCGCACGGGCCGGGCCCGGGTGATCGGAGCCGAGCACGACGACGCCGTCGACCCCGCGTACTACCCCGAACCGCAGATCCGCACCATCACCGGCCCCGCCGGACAGGACGTCCACGCGCACATCTACCCGCCCCACAACCCCGGCTGCGTGGCCCCCGGCGACACCCCGCCGCCCTATGTGGTGTGGGCGCACGGCGGCCCCACGTCGCGGGCGCCGCTCGTGCTCGACCTGGCCATCGCCTACTTCACCTCGCGCGGCATCGGCGTCGCCGAGGTCAACTACGGCGGCTCCACCGGATACGGCCGGGAGTACCGCGACCGGCTGCGCGAGCAGTGGGGCGTGGTCGACGTGGAGGACTGCGCGGCGGTGGCGCTCGCCCTCGCCGACGAGGGCACCGCCGACCGCGCCCGGCTGGCCATCCGCGGCGGCAGCGCGGGCGGCTGGACGGCCGCCGCCTCGCTCACCACCACCGATGTGTACGCCTGCGGCACCATCCTCTACCCGATCCTCGACCTGGCCGGCTGGGGCACCGACGAGACCCATGACTTCGAGTCCCAGTACCTGGAGAGCCTCGTGGGCCCGCTCGCCGAGGTCCCCGCGCGGTACGCCGAGCGGTCGCCGGCCGCGCACGCCGACCGCCTCACCGTGCCCTTCCTGCTGCTCCAGGGCCTGGACGACGTGATCTGCCCGCCCGCCCAGTGCGAACGGTTCCTGGCCCGCCTGGAGGGGCGCCGGGTACCGCACGCCTACCTCGCCTTCGAGGGGGAGGGCCATGGATTCCGGCGGGCGGAAACGATGATCCGGGTCCTTGAGTCCGAACTCTCCCTGTACGCCCAGACCTTCGGCCTGCACCCGTCCGGCATCCCCACCCTGGAGCTCACCGAGTGAACCCGACCGTACGGCCACTGGCCCGGCCGCCCCGCCTCGCCCCCGGCGCCCGGGTAGCCGTGGTCGCGCCCAGCGGGCCGGTGTCCGAGGAACGTCTCCAGGCCGGGTTGGACGTGCTGCGCGGCTGGGACCTCGACCCGGTGCCGGCGCCCCATGTCTGCGCTCGCCACCGCGACCTGGGCCACCTCGCGGGCACGGACGCCGACCGCGCCGCCGATCTGCAGCGCGCCTGGTGCGATCCGTCCGTCGACGCCGTGCTGTGTGCCCGGGGCGGCTACGGGGCGCAGCGCATGGTCGACCTCCTCGACTGGGCGGCGATGCGGGCGGCCGGGCCGAAGGTGTTCGTCGGCTTCAGTGACATCACGGCGCTGCACCAGGCCTTCGCCACCCGGCTGGGCCTGGTCACCCTGCACGGGCCGGCCGCGGCCGGGGTGGACTTCGTCAAGAACGCCCGGGCACAGGAGCATCTGCGGGCCACGCTCTTCGCCCCGGAGAGCGTCCGGACGATCGCGTCGGCCGGTACCGCCCTGGTCGGCGGGCGGGCTCGTGGTGTCACGCTGGGCGGCTGTCTGAGCATGCTCACCTCCGATCTCGGCACACCGCATGCCCGGGCCGGTGCCCGCGGCGGACTGCTCCTGCTCGAGGACGTGGCCGAGGAGCCGTACCGCGTGGACCGGATGCTGACCCAACTCCTGCGCACGGGATGGCTCGACGGGGTCGCCGGTATCGCGCTCGGGTCCTGGGTGCTGTGCGGGGCGTACGACGCGCTGCGCGCGGTCCTCGTCGACCGGCTCGGCGGACTCGGCGTGCCGGTCGTGGAGGAGTTCGGCTTCGGGCACTGCGAGGGCGCGCTGACGATGCCCTTCGGGGTCACCGCCGAACTCGACGCGGACGCCGCCACCTTGACGCTCGACGAGCCCGCACTCGGCTGACCACCCGTTACTGAATTCCTGTCAAGAAACCCCGGTCCCGGCGATTGACCCGCTCTGACACGTGTCACACCATGGCAACCGGCCAGTACTTACTGGTCGGTATGCAGGGCTGTCCTCAGTGTGGAGGTCTTTGTGTCCCGAAGTGTGCCCAGATTTCGAGCCTCCCTCGCTCTCGTCCTCGGCGCCACGCTCACCGCACCCCTCGCTCTCACCGCTCCCTCCGCCGCCGCGACCGGCCAGTTCACCGTCACGGCACTGAAGTTCACCGTCCGGGCGGGCGAGCGCACCTGCACCGTCGATGCCGACCTGTACCGGCCCGCCGGCGTGGACGCCGCGCACCGGGCACCCGCCGTCCTCGCCACCAACGGCTTCGGCGGCAGCAAGTCCGACGGCTCCACCGACGCCATCGGCAAGGCGTTCGCCCAGCGCGGATACGTCTCCCTCATCTACTCCGGGCTCGGCTTCGGCAGGTCCGGCTGTCTGATCTCCCTCGACGACCCGGAAATCGACGGCGCCGCCGCCACCCAGCTGATCGACTTCCTGGGCGGCGAACGCACCGCCGACGACGACACCGAGGCCGACTTCGTCACCCTCGACGCCCCCGGCGATCCCCGCGTCGGCATGGTGGGCGGCTCCTACGGCGGGGCCGTCCAGCTGGCCACGGCCGCCGTCGACCACCGTGTCGACGCACTGGTGCCGATGATCACCTGGCACGACCTCGCCCACTCCCTCGACCCGAACAACGCCGTCGGCAGCACTGCGGTGCCCGGTGCGTTCAAATGGCAGTGGGCCAACGGCTTCTACCTCATCGGCGAAGGCCAGCCCCTGCTGGAGGCGAATCTCGACCCGTCCCGTATCAACTCCCTGTCCTGCCTGCACTTCGTCAGCGAGGCGTGCCGGACCGTGCGCACCCTCAACTCCGGGCGCTACCCGGCCAAGGAGACCGCCGAGCTGCTCGCCTACGCCCGCAGCGTCTCGCCGGTCTCTTATCTGAGCCGCGTCGAGGCACCCACGCTCATCGTCCAGGGCCAGGCCGACAGCCTCTTCAACCTCAACGAGGCCACGGCGACGTACCGCACACTCAAGGACCAGGGCACGCCGACCAAGCTGATCTGGCAGTCCTGGGGGCACAGCGGCGGCCTCAGCGACCCCGCCGCCGGTGAACTCAACCTCTCCCAGGGCAACTTGGAGACCAGCTACGTCGGCCGGCGCATCCTCGCCTGGTTCGACCGCCATCTGCGTAAGAACCACGTCGACACCGGCCCGGCGTTCGCCTACTACCGCGACTGGATCACCGACCCGAACGGCACCTACGCCACCGCCGACCGCGTCCCCGCGCCCAACCGGACGCTCTATCTCTCCGGCGACGGCAAACTCGTCGACAACCGCAGCAAGGTGGCGCGCGGCAGCCGTACGTATGCCAACTGGCTCGTCCCCACCAGCCATTCGGAGAGCTCGCTGGCCGGGATGCTCGGGCTCCCCGATCCGGCGCCCTACGACACGAAGGGCACCCACCTCGCCTGGACCAGCGAGCCTCTCGAAAGGACCACGGATGTGGTCGGCGCCCCACGGGCCACCCTGAAGGTCCGCTCCCCGAAGGCCGAGCGGACCCAGCACTCGCAGGACGCCGCCGACAAGCTCGTCCTGTTCGCCAAGCTGTACGACATCGCGCCCGACGGCACCAAGACCCTGGTGCACCGCCTGGTCGCGCCCGTGCGGGTGCCCGATGTCACCAAGCGCTTCACCGTGACGCTGCCGGGGATCGTGCACCGGTACGAGAAGGGGCACCGGCTGCGGTTCGTGATCGCGGCGAGTGACGACGCGTACTTCGGGAACCGGGGGATCAAGCCGGTGACCGTGGTCAGCGCGCCCGAGGACACGGGCGTGCTCCGGCTGCCGGTGACCGACTGAGCACTCCCCGGGGCCGCTCACCGTGCGTGATCGCACCCCCGGGAGCATCCTTGTCATATGACCGCGAAGACGTCGCAGAGCGGCAGGAAGGCCGACGGGAGGCAGGGCGGCCTGCGCGGGACGCTGACCCCCAAGGGGATCGTCGTCCTGGTGCTGCTCGCCCTCGCCCTGGTCCTCATCTTCGAGAACACCCGCGAGACCGAGATCCGGCTGATCGTCCCCCTGGTCACGATGCCGCTGTGGCTGGCGCTGCTCGCCATGGGCGTCATCGGCGCGCTGGTCGGGGCGTACTTCATGGGCCGGCGTCGCTAGAACCTGTCGTTCGGATCATGCCGGCGTCGCGCGGCAGGCCCTGGCGGGTCGCCGTAAGCTGGCGCGATGCCCCACCCCGCGACCCGCTATCTCGCCGAAGGCCCCCGCGTGGGCATACGTCACTTCACCTACGAGGACGGTGCCGAGTTCACCGCGCGCGCCCGGGAGAGCAAGGAACTGCACCACCCCTGGCTCTTCCCGCCGGACGGCGCCGCCGCCTACAGCGCGTACGCCGCGCGGCTGATCGAGGACCCGGCCAAGGCGGGGTTCCTGGTCTGCGCGAAGGACGACGGCGGGGACATCGCCGGCTTCATCAACATCAACAACATCGTCGAGGGCGCCTTCCAGAGCGGTGCCCTCGGCTACGGCGCTTTCGCCCACGCCGCCGGGCGCGGTCTGATGCGCGAGGGGCTGGACCTGGTGGTGGGCCACGCCTTCGGGCCGATGCGGCTGCACCGCCTGGAGATCAACGTGCAGCCCGCCAACACCGCGTCGATCGCCCTCGCCCGCGCCTGCGGGTTCCGCCTGGAGGGCTTCTCGCCGAACATGCTCTTCATCGACGGGGCCTGGCGGGATCACGAGCGGTGGGCCGTCACCGCCGAGATGCGGGCTTCCGGTTGATCTTCATCGTGTCCAGATCGGTGACCGTCGACTTCAGCTCGCCGAAGCCATAGCCCCGCTCCCGCAGCGCGGTCTCGGCGCGGTCCTCGGCGATCGCGCCGGCCATCTCCTCGCCGTCCGCCGCGTCCGAGACCACGACGTAGCGCATGGAGAAGTGCTTGAGCGGTGCCGGCTCGTAGGACAGCGAGCCCTTTTCGGTGAACCGCATACTGGTCAGACCGTGCTCGGGCGCCTCGGCGAGCAGCCGCGTCCGGGCCTCGTCGGTGAGACCGTCCCACGTGCCGCGGACGATCACCCGGTAGGTGTGCTGCTCGCTCATGCTCCCGCTCCTGATTCCGCTTCGCTTCATGGCATTGAGGGCCGACTCTACGTTCGGCGAGGATGGGGCGCATGCGGAATTTCGTGGTGCTCGACGCCCCCTCCAACCTGGGTCTGCGCCCGCCCGCCCCCGGCACCGTGCCCGGCTGTCACAAACTCGCCGGAGCCCTGCGCGAGCAGCGGATCGTGCGGCGACTCGGGGCCTTCGAGGGCGGGGTGGTGGTGCCGCCCCGCTACGACCGGGGGAACTGGCAGGAGGGCGACGGAGTCTTCAACGCGGACGCCATCGCCGCGTACACCCGCAGGCTCGCCGACCGCATCGAGCGCCATGTGCGCGCCGGGGACTTCCCCGTGGTGCTCGGCGGCGACTGCTCCATCAACCTCGGCGCCGCCCTCGCGCTGCGCCGCATCGGCCGGTACGGCCTCGCCGTCCTGGACGCCTCGCCCGACTTCCGGCACCCCGGCAACTCCGACCGTATCGGCGCGGCCGGCGGCGAGGAGGTCGCCCTGTCCACCGGTCGGGGACAGGACGACCTCACGAACCTGGAGGGGCTGAAGCCCTATCTGCGGGACGAGGACGTGCGCTACTTCGGCATCCGCGACTGCTTCGAGGAGGACCTGGCCGAGCTCGCGGACCTGAAGATACCCGTGATCACCGTCGGGGACGTGCGCGAACGGGGCGCTGCCCCGCTCGCGTCCACCGCCCGGCAGGCCTTCGAGATCCCGCAACTGGACGGCTTCTGGGTGCATCTGGACGCTGACGTCCTCGACCCGGCGGTCATGCCCGCCGTCGACAGCCCGGACCCCGACGGCCTCACTCCCGAGGAACTGGTCGCGCTGGCGGGGCCGTTGCTGGCGTCACCGCACTGCGTCGGGCTCAACGTCACCATCTACGACCCCGATCTGGACCCCGAGGGCACAGCGGCGGCGCTGCTCACCGACATCGTGGTGTCGGCGCTCGGTCAGATCTGACAGGCACGTACTCGTACGCGCTCGGTCAGACCTGACGGACACGTACTCGTACGCGCTCGGTCAGACCTGGCGGTCCACGTACTCGTAGACCGCCCCGTCGGGATGCATGGCGATCAGATTGCGGCCCGCCGGTGACGCCAGCGGGCCGGCGACGATCCGCGCGCCCAGCTCGCTGAGCACCCGGTGGGTCTCCTCGACGTCCTTGACGGCGATCGTCGCGGCGACCTTGCGCAGCACCTCCAACTCCGCCTCCGGACCGCTCATCAGCAGGAAGCAGCCGACCGCCGCCACCTGCACGCCACCACGCTCGAAGCGCAGGGCCGTGCCGCCCGCCAGGCGCTCGTAGAAGGGGACCGCGGCCTCCAGATCGTCGACGCACACGCGCAGCGTCGTTCCCAGAATCTCCATGCCCCGAGCCTAGTTGGGGGCCGCCCGCGGGAGGAGATCGTTTCACGCGATCCCCTCACTCCCCGTTATGAGTACGCCCGTACGGGTACCCGGCGGCCATGGACCGCTTGGATCACCTTGAGCATCTCGACAGGCAACTGGTCGACGAGCTGGCGCAGGTGGCGCGCGAGACCGTACGTGACGAGCTGCGCGAGCAGACGCGCAGGCAGCGCCGCCGGGCCATGCTGTACGCCGCGTCCGGCGCCGTCGCCCTGTACGCGGGCGCGGCTCTCGCGCTCGCCCTGGGGCTGGGCCTCGCGGCCGGGCTGCCGAACTGGGCCGCCGCACTGATCACCGCGGCGATCCTCGGCGCGGTGGCGTATGTGCTGCGCGGCGCGGCACGACCGTCGGCGTCCGGGCCGACGTCGCAGGAGCACCCCGACACAGCCGCCGCCCATGGACGCATCATCGGCGGCACCGCGCCGGGCGTTCCGCCCAGCGGGCTCGGCATGCCGTACCCGCCGATGCCGGCCGGCCCGCCCGAGACCGCGCCACCCGGCACGGTACCCGGGACACCCGGGGCGCAGCGGCCGGGCCCCGACGACATCGATCCCGAGCAGCCGCGGCACCGGGCCTGACCGACGCGGGTGCGTGAGCAGAGGCCGACGGACCTGTCCCGACGGGGCAGGTCCGTCGGCGTGACCGGGGCCGGCGGACGCCCGCGCGTCCGGCGTGCAGTTCGACCGGGGATTGACCCGGCGTCAGGCCACCCGGTACCGCTCGACCTCCTCCGCCCGCAGCGTCAGGCCGTGGCCGAGGCCCCGGGTCGGGGTGATCGTGCCGCCTGTCGGGTCCAGGGCGCCGTCGAAGAACATGTCCTCCAGGCGGACATGGTCGTGGAACCACTCGATGTGGCGGAGGTTGGGGAGGGCGGCGGCCACGGCGGCGTGGGCGTGCGGCGCGCGGTGGGCCGAGACCTGGAGGCCGTGGGCCTGGGCCAGGGCGGCGGCGCGCAGGAACTCGGTGAGGCCGCCGCAGCGCGTGGCGTCGATCTGGAGGCAGTCCACCGCGCCCGCGGTGATCATCCGGGCGAAGTACGGGAGGTCGTATCCGTGTGCGCCCGCCGTGACATCGCATGGCAGCGCGTCCCGGACCAGCCGAAGCCCCGTCAGATCGTCCGAGGACACCGGCTCCTCGAACCAGCCGACACCGTGCTCGGCGAGGGCATGGCCCACGCGGACCGCCTGCTTGCGGGTGTAGGCACCGTTGGCCTCCACGTACAACTCCGCCTCGTTGCCGATGACTTGGCGGGCCGCCCGCACCCGGGTCACATCGCGCAGGACCGCGCCGCCCCGGTCCTCACCGATCTTGATCTTCACGCGCGGGATGTGCTGACCGTGCACCCAGCCGTTGAGCTGCGCGGCCAGATGGGTGTCGTGGTACGTCGTGAAGCCCCCGCTGCCGTAGACCGGGACGCGTGCCCGGCAGGCGCCCAGCAGACGGGCCAGGGGGAGCTCCAGAAGGCGGGACTTCAGGTCCCACAGCGCGATGTCCAGTGCCGAGATCGCGCAGCCGGCGACGCCCGCCCGGCCGGCGTCGCGCACTGTGCGGCACATCGCCTCGTGCGTGGCCGGGATGTCCAGGGCGTCACGGCCCTCGACGCGAGGAGCGAGGTGGTCGCGCAGGAAGTCGCCGATCGCCGCCGGGCCGTACGTCCAGCCGGTGCCGGTCGCGTCGCCCGCCGTGACCTCGGCGATGACCATCGTGGTGGTGTTCCAGGACAGCGTGCCGTCCGCCTCCGGGGCATCGGTGGGCACCGTGTACACGGACACGACGGGCAGATGCAGTTTCATCGCCGGGACCGCCCCTCGTCACCGCAGGAGCTGCGGCAGCACGTTCGTGCGGTAGAAGTCGAAGAAGCCGCGCTGGTCGGGACCGATCTGGTTGACGTAGATCCGGTCGAAGCCCGCCTCGGCGAAGGCGTTCAGCACGTCGATGTGCTCCCCGACGTCGTCCCCGCACACCGTGTTCTCCCTGACCATCTGCTCCGTCACCAGCGGCTGGAGCTGCTCGAAGTGGCGCGGCGAGGGCAGGATCTGGCCCATCTCACCGGGCAGCAGCTGGTTGGGCCACAGCCGGTGCACGGTGCGTACGGCCTCGTCGCGGTCGGTGCCGTAGCAGACTTTCGTGCCGCCGAGGACCGGCTTGCCGTGTCCACCGCCCTTGCGGAACTGCGTCACCATCTCCTCGTCCGGCATCATCGTGATGTAGCCGTCCCCAGCGCGGGCCGCGAGCGCGGTCGCCTCCGGGCCGAAGCCGGAGACGTCGATCGGGACCGGCTCGTCGGGGACCGTGTAGAGGCGGGCGTTCTCCACCCGGTAGTGGCTGCCGTAGTGGCTGATCTCCTCGCCCGTGAACAGCCGCCGCATGATCAGGATCGCCTCCTCCAGCATCTCCAGCCGGACGCTCGCGGGCGGCCACACATGGCCGAGGATGTGCTCGTTCAGGGCCTCGCCGGAGCCGACGCCCAGCCGGAAGCGGCCGTTCGTCAGCACCGCGCAGGTCGCCGCCGCCTGGGCCACCACCGCCGGATGGATCCGCACCGTCGGGCAGGTCACGGCCGTCTCGACGGGCAGCGACACCGCCTCCGAGATCGCGCCGATCACCGACCACACGAACGGACTCTCGCCCTGCGCGTCGTTCCACGGGTGGTAGTGGTCCGAGATCCACAGCGACTGGAATCCGGCCTGCTCGGCCATGCGTGCCTGTTCGACGAGCTCGGCGGGGCGGAACTCCTCGGTCGCCAGGAAGTAGCCGTACTCGGGCATGGGAGGCACCTCCGGGACTGCCGCGACGGCGGCGGGAACGGTCGCCGTCCGGGTACCCGGCGCCCCGGCCGGAAACCGGTCCGGCCGGTTCCACCTGCCGGAAGGCGGTGCCGGCCCGGCCGACGTTTGGCGGCCCCGGCCAGGGGGACGCGGAAAGCTCGCGAGGTACGCGACCGGGCTGAAGGCGCCCGCGGGCGAACCAGCCATCAAGAGTCGGAGGCCAACCGTGAGTCGACCGCGCATCGTGATCGTCGGCGCCGGATTCGCCGGGTACCGTGCGGCCCGCACGCTGTCCCGGCTCACCCGGCACCGCGCCGAGATCACCCTGCTGAATCCGACCGACTACTTTCTGTACCTGCCCCTGCTGCCCCAGGTCGCCGCGGGCATCCTGGAGCCGCGTCGGGTGACCGTCTCGCTGTCCGGAACCCTGCGTCAGGTGCGGATGGTGCTGGGCGAGGCCGACGGCATCGACCTCGACGCGCGGACGGTGCACTACACCGGGCCCGAGGGTGAGGGCGGCACGCTGCCCTACGACCGTCTGATCCTCGCCGCGGGCAGCGTCAACAAGCTGCTGCCCATCCCCGGCGTCGCCGAGCACGCGCACGGCTTTCGCGGGCTGCCGGAGGCGCTGTACCTGCGCGACCACGTGACCCGGCAGGTGGAGCTGGCGGCCACCGCCGCCGACCCGAAGACCTGCTCGGCACGCTGCACCTTCGTCGTCGTGGGCGCCGGCTACACCGGTACGGAGGTCGCCGCGCAGGGCCAGTTGTTCACCGACGCCCAGGTGCGCAAGCACCCCCTGCGGGCCGGGATGCGCCCGCGCTGGCTGCTGCTCGACATCGCCGACCGCGTCCTGCCCGAACTGGACGAGAGGCTGTCGCGCACCGCCGACAGGGTGCTGCGACAGCGGGGCGTGGACGTGCGGATGGGTACCTCCGTGAAGGAGGCCACGCACGACGGGGTCCTGCTGACCGACGGCGAGTTCGTCGACACCCGCACGCTGGTCTGGTGCGTCGGCGTACGGCCCGATCCGCTCGCCGAGTCCCTCGAACTGCCCCTGGAGCGAGGCCGGCTGCTCGTCGACCCGCACCTTCAGGTGCCGGGCCGGCCGGAGCTGTTCGCCGCCGGGGACGCGGCGGCCGTGCCCGACCTGGAGAAGCCCGGACAGTACACGCCGATGACCGCCCAGCACGCGTGGCGGCAGGGCAAGGCCGTGGCCCACAACGTCGCCGCGTCCCTGGGCATCGGCGGCGAGCGGCGTGCCTACCGCCACCGGGACATGGGATTCGTCGTGGACCTGGGCGGCGTGAAGGCCGCCGCCAACCCGCTCGGCGTCCACCTGTCCGGAGTGGCGGCGGGCGCGGTCACCCGCGGCTACCACCTCGCCGCCATGCCCGGCAACCGCGTACGCGTCGCGGCGGACTGGCTCCTGGACGCCGTACTGCCGCGCCAGGCCGTGCAGTTGGGCCTCGTACGGTCCTGGTCGGTACCGCTCGACACGGCCTCACCGGAACTGGTGCGAAGGCCGGGCGGGGACGGGAAACCCGCAAGGAAGCCGCCCGGTGAGGAGCCGGGGGAGAAGCCGTCGGCCGCGAAGCCGTCGGCCGGGAAGCAGTCGGCCGGGAAGCCGTCGGCCGGGAAGCAGTCGGCCGGGCCGCATCCGGGCAAGAAGCCGTCCGCCGAGGCGGCGCGCGGTTCCGGGGCCGCCTCGAACGGCTCGCAGGCGCCCGACCCCGTACAGGACGCGGACGCGCCCAAGCATGCCGAGGCCCCAGGCCCGGTGACGCGAGCCGATCTCCGGGCCGCCCACGAGCCGCGCCCTCAGGGCTCCGGCGATCCGTCCGCACCCTCCCGCACCCGCAACGCCTCACAAGGAGACACATGAACACCGCCGAACTCGTCGAGCTCGCCCAGCAGTTGCGGGTGGACAGCGTGCGGGCGTCCGCCGCCGCGGGGTCCGGACACCCGACGTCGTCGATGTCCGCCGCCGACCTGACGGCCGTCCTGTTCGCCAACCATCTGCGCTACGACTTCGAGCGGCCCGCCCACCCCGCCAACGACCGCTTCGTCCTGTCCAAGGGCCATGCCTCGCCGCTCCTGTACGCGGCCTACAAGGCGGCCGGCGCCATCGAGGACGGTGAACTCGTCACCTTCCGCAAGATCGGCAGCCGGCTCGAAGGGCACCCCACTCCGCGCCGGCTGCCCTGGGTGGAGACGGCCACCGGATCGCTCGGCCAGGGACTGCCGATCGGCGTCGGCATCGCGCTCGCCGGGAAGCGGCTCGACCGGTCCGGGTACCGCGTGTGGGTGCTGTGCGGGGACAGCGAGCTCGCCGAGGGCTCCGTGTGGGAGGCCGCCGAGCACGCGGCGTACGAGGAACTGGACAACCTCACCGCCATCGTCGACGTGAACCGGCTGGGGCAGCGCGGCCCGACCCGGCACGGTCACGACCTGGACGCCTACGCCCGCCGCTTCCAGGCCTTCGGCTGGCACACCGTCCAGGTGGAGGGCCATGACGTGGACGCCATCGACCGGGCGTACGCGGAGGCCAGGTCCACCACCGGACAGCCGACCGTCGTCCTCGCCCGCACCCTCAAGGGCAAGGGCGTCGAAAGCGTCCAGGACCGCGAGGGACTGCACGGCAAGCCGCTGCCGGACGCGGACGAGGCGATCGCCGAGCTCGGCGGGCAGCGCGACCTGCGTGTCAGCGTCCACGAACCGCGCGCCGCCCGCATGCTGCACGCCGTGCACACCGGCAGCCTCGAGCTGCCCCGCTGGGAGAAGGGCGAGGAGGTGGCCACCCGCAACGCCTACGGCGAGGCGCTCGCCGCCCTCGGCACGGCACGCTCCGACATCGTCGCCCTCGACGGCGAGGTCAGCGACTCCACCCGCGCCGAGTTCTTCGCCAAGGAACACCCCGACCGGTTCTTCGAGTGCTACATCGCCGAGCAGCAGCTCGTCGCCGCGGCCGTGGGGCTGGCCACGCGCGGCTGGGTGCCGTACGCCTCCACCTTCGCCGCCTTCCTGACGCGGGCCCACGACTTCGTCCGCATGGCGTCGGTCAGCGGCGCCGGTGTCAACGTCGTCGGCTCGCACGCGGGCGTCGCCATCGGGCAGGACGGGCCCAGCCAGATGGGCCTGGAGGACCTGGCGATGATGCGGGCCGTGCACGGCTCGACCGTGCTGTACCCGTGCGACGCCAACCAGACGGCCCAGCTGGTCGCCACCATGTCGGGCCTGGACGGCATCCGCTATCTGCGCACCTCGCGCGGCAGCAGCCCGGTCCTCTACGGCCCCGACGAGGAGTTTCCCGTCGGCGGCAGCAAGGTGCTGCGCTCCGGCGAGCGTGACCGGCTGACCGTCGTCGCGGCCGGCGTCACCGTGCACGAGGCGCTCGCCGCCGCCGACGTCCTGGACCGCGAGGGCATCCAGATCCGGGTGATCGACCTGTACTCCGTCAAGCCCGTCGACCGGGAGACCCTGCGCCGGGCCGCCGAGGAGACCGGCTGTCTGCTCACGGTGGAGGACCACCACGAGGAGGGCGGCATCGGCGACGCCGTCCTGGACGCGTTCCTCGACGGACGCCCCGTGCCGCGTCTGGTGCGGCTCGCCGTCCGCATGATGCCGGGCTCGGCGTCCCCCGACGAGCAGCTGCACGCCGCCGGAATCGACGCCGCCGGTATCGCCGCCGCGGGGAAGCTGCTGGTGGAGGAGGCGGTCGTACGATGACCGCCGACGGCGACACCACGAGGGTGCGGGCGGGCCGCCGCACCGTCGAGGTCAAGCGCGTCGACAAGGTGCTCTTTCCCGGGGACGGGGACGCGAAGGAGTACACCAAGGGCGACCTCGTCGCCTACTACCGGTCCGTCGCCCCCTTCATGCTGCCGCATCTGCGCGGCCGTCCCCTGATGCTGGAGCGGCTCCCCGACGGTGTCGGCGGACCGACGTTCATGCAGAAGAACACCCCGGAGCACTACCCGGACTGGATCACCCGCGTCGAGGTCGGCAAGGAGGACGGCACCGTCCTGCACACGGTCTGTGACGACACCGCCACCCTGGTCCACCTCGCCGACCAGGCATGTCTCACCCTGCACCGCTGGCTCTCGCGCACCGACCGGCTCGACCGGCCCGACCGGATGATCTTCGACCTCGACCCGGCCACGGACGACTTCGGGCAGGTCAGGGAGGCGGCCGGGCTGCTCGGTGAACTCCTCGACGCGCTGAGGCTGCCGTCGGCACCGATGACCACCGGCTCGCGCGGACTGCACGTCGTGGTGCCGCTCACCGGGAAGCAGAACTTCGACGAGGTGCGGGCCTTCGCCCGGGACGTCGCCGACACCCTCGTCGAAGCCCACCCGGACCGGCTCACCACCGCCGCCCGCAAGAAGGACCGCGGCGAGCGCCTGTACCTCGATGTGCAGCGCAACGCCTACGCGCAGACCGCGGTCGCCCCGTTCACCGTGCGGGCCCGGCCCGGCGCACCCGTGGCCACCCCTGTGACCTGGGACGACCTGGACGACCCGGATCTCGATGCCCGCCGCTGGACCATCGCCGACGCCCTGGAGCAGGCCCGCACCGACCCATGGGCGGGGGTGATGCAGCGTGCCCGTGCCCTGGGGCCGGCGCGGCGTCGGCTCGCCGCACTACGTGGCTGAACCACTCAAAATCATGGGTTTGGCCAACGCCTGTTGGGCCACTCGCCGTTGAGAGGTGCCCATGACTGATTCACAGAACACACATAAAACATCCAGAAAGCGACAGGGCGAGGCGGACGACAACCCGACCCCCATGGAGGTCCTGCGTCAGGCTCGCGCCCAACTCGGCGAGCTCACCGGCATGGCGGCCGAGTCGGTGTCGTCGTTCGAGCAGACCGAGGACGGCTGGACCTTGGAGATCGAGGTCCTGGAGCTGGCCCGCGTCCCCGACACGATGAGCCTGATGGCGAGCTACCAGGTGGAACTCGACCAGCAGGGACAGCTCACCGGATACCGCCGTGTCCGCCGCTACGAACGTGGTCGCTCCGACGCACGGCGTGGCGGCCGGTAGGGCCCCGCCCCGTCCGTCGGCCCACTCCACTCCGAGACAGATTCACAGCCGAGCGTCACAGCGAGGGCTTCACAGCCCAGACTGCACAGCCAAGGAGGAACACCCGGCATGACCGTTGTACCGGCACAACAGTCCAGCGGCGGAGGCGGCAGCAGTGGCCTCTACGACGTCCTGGAGCTCGTCCTCGACAGGGGGCTCGTCATCGACGCGTTCGTGCGGGTCTCCCTCGTCGGCATCGAGATCCTGAAGATCGACGTACGCGTCGTCGTCGCCAGCGTCGACACCTACCTTCGCTTCGCCGAGGCGTGCAACCGGCTCGACCTGGAGGCCGGCCCGCGCAAGGACCCCGGTCTGCCCGACCTCGTCGGGGAGATCACCGAGTCCGGCGCGCGCGGCAAGTCCAAGGGAGCGCTGTCCGGGGCCGCCGAGACCATCTCCGACGCCTTCAAGCAGGCGCGGCAGGAAGGCGAGAGCGAACCCAAACCGCGCGCCCGTAAGTCCTCCAGCTCGGCGCGCAGGAAGGAGGAACAGTGAGCACGTACGTGTACGGCATCATCGCGAGCTCACATTCCGCCCTGCCGAAGGACTTCGGAGGCGTCGGCGACCCCCCGTGCCCGGTGCGGGTGCTGACGGAGGGCCCGCTGGCCGCCCTGGTCAGTGACACCCCCGAGGGGCTGCGGCCCAAGCGCCGGGAACTGCTCGCGCACTCCAACGTGCTCGCCGAGGCCGGGGCCAACGGCTGTGTGCTGCCCATGCGGTTCGGCAGCGTCGCTCCCGACGACGCCGCGGTCACCGCGGTCCTCGCCGAACGGGCCGAGCACTACCAGGAGCGCCTGCGCTTCCTGGACGGAAAGGTCGAGTACAACGTCAAGGCCACCCATGTCGAGGAGGCCGTCCTGCACCGCGTGATGTCCGGCAACCCGGAGATCCGGGCCCTGACGGAGGCCAACCGGCAGTCCGGCGGCGGCTCCTACGACGAGCGGCTGCGGCTCGGCGAGATGGTGGTCGCCGCGGTCAAGGCGCAGGAGGCCGAGGACGCCACCGATGTGCAGCACACCCTGGAACCGGCCGCGGACGCGGTCAGCGTGGGACCCGAGTCCTCCGGCTGGCTGGCGAATGTGTCCTTCCTGGTGAGCCGCGACGGCGCCGAGGCGTTCCTCACCGCCGTGGAGCAGCTGCGCAAGGGCCATCCGCACCTCGACCTGCGGGTGAACGGCCCCCTGCCGCCGTACAGCTTCGTCGAGCCCGGCCCGGCCGAGCCCGCGGGCACCACGATCGGCGTGGAGAGCGCCGAGGCCGCGGAGGAGTGAGGCAGCCGTGGGACTGATAGGAGAGGTGCTTCTGCTGCCGTTCGCCCCGGTGCGCGGCAGCGCGTGGGTGATGAGACAGGTCCTGGAAGAGGCGGAACGCCTCTACTACGACCCGGCCGCAGTGCGTGCGGAACTCGCCGCGCTGGAGGAGAAGCTGACCGCCGGTGAGATCACCGAGGAGGAGTTCGACCGCCAGGAGGACGAGCTTCTCGACCGGCTGGAGACCGGCCTGGCACGCACGGGACGGTCGAGCGAGGGGACGGCACGATGAACCGAGTGGGACTGGGCCTCGCGATAGGGGCCGGGTACGTCCTCGGACGTACGAAGAAGATGAAACTGGCGTTCGCCGTCGGCTCCCTGGTCGCCGGCAAGCGCCTGCACCTGAGCCCCCGCGCGCTCGCCGACATGGTGTCCCAGCAGCTCCAGGACAATCCGCAGTTCAAGGAGATCGGGGACCAGCTGCGCGAGGACCTGCGCGGGGTGGGCAAGGCGGCCTCGGGCGCGATGGTCGAGCGGCAGCTCGACTCGCTCGCCGACCGGCTGCACGGGCGTACCGCACAGGTGCGTGACCAGCTGGCCGGGGTGGTGCCGTCGGACTCCGACGCGGAGGACGCGGACGACGAAGAGTTCGAGGACGAGGACGAGCCGGACGAGCCCGAGGACTCGGTCGACTCCGAGGAGTCCGAGGACGAGGACGAGCCGCCGCGCAAGGCGGCCAAGAAGGCTCCGGCGAAGAAGGCCGCAGCCAAGAAGGCACCCGGCAAGAAGGCACCCGGCAAGAAGGCGCCCGCCAAGAAGGCGCCCGCCAAGAAGGCCGCGTCCGGCAAGCCGGCTGCCAAGAAGACGGCGAAGAAGACGGCGGACCGCAAGCCCGCCGGCAAGAAGACGACCGCGGCACGCGGAGGCTCCCGTGGGACGCGGACCCGGAAGGGCGGTGACGAGCGATGACCGACACACTCGGTTCCGCATCCTCCGCGGCCCGTGGGGCCACCGGACCGCTCACCGGCCTGGCCCAGAGCGAGGCCGCCGACCGGCTCAAGGCCGAGCTGCGGGAGTACCTCGCCGCCCAGGCCACCCGGCTGCTGACCGGCGCCGGCCAGAAACTCGGCCAGGCCACCGTCAAGCTGACCGACATCGCCGAGGGCCGCAGCCCCGGGTTCGCCCAGCTGGCGCTCGACGGCGGCCGTAAGATCGCCGAGGGCAAGGGACCGCTGCGCAGCGCGCTGGAGGTCGGCGCCTCACGCGCCAAGGACAGCGTCACCGATGCGTTCAAGAACCTCGGCGGGGGTGGCGGCGGCAAGGGCAAGGGCAAGCGCGCGGGCAACAAGCCCACCGTCATCATGGAGTACGTCGATGTCGGCGTCCCGCTGCGCACCGCCTACGACCAGTGGACCCAGTACCAGGACTTCAGCACCTTCGCGAAGGGTGTCAAGAGCGCCAATCGCGCCGACGACACCACCTCCGACTGGCAGCTGAAGGTCTTCTGGTCCAACCGCAGCTGGAAGGCGCACACCACCGAGCAGGTGCCGGACGAGCGCATCGCCTGGTCGTCGGAAGGCGCGAAGGGCAGCACGAAGGGCGTGGTCTCCTTCCACCGGCTCGCCGACAACCTCACCCGCGTCCTGCTGGTCATCGAGTACTACCCGGCGGGACTCTTCGAGAAGACCGGCAACCTCTGGCGCGCCCAGGGCCGTCGTGCCCGCCTCGACCTGAAGAACTACGTCCGCTTCATCACCCTCAAGGGAGAGGCGGAGGACGGCTGGCGCGGTGAGATCCGCGACGGCGAGGTCGTCCGCAGCCACGAGGACGCGGTCGCGGAGGAGGACGAGGAGGCGTACGAAGGAGACGAGGACGAAGGCCCGCAGGGCCGCGACGGCGACGAAGAGGAAGACGGAGAGGAAGAGGACGAGGACGACGACTCGGCGTACGCGCAGGAGGACTCCGAGGACGAGGAGGAGCCGGAGGGCGAGGAGGAACCCGAGGACGAGTACGAGGCCGAGGACGAGTACGAGGATGACGAGGAACCCGAGGCCGGGGACGAAGAGGAACCCGAGTACGACTCCGAGGAGGAACCCGAGGACGAGGACGAGTACGCCGGTGGCAGGAGCCGCCGATGACGACACCCGGTCGGCTGCCCGAACCCTACGGACACAACGGGGGCGCCAACCTCGCCGACATCCTGGAGCGAGTGCTCGACAAGGGCGTGGTCATCGCCGGTGACATCCGGATCAACCTGCTCGACATCGAACTCCTCACCATCAAACTGCGGCTGATCGTCGCCTCCGTCGACAAGGCGAAGGAGATGGGCATCGACTGGTGGGAGGACGACCCCGCGTTGTCCTCCCGCGCCCGGCGCGACGAGCTCGCCCGGGAGAACGCCGAGTTGCGCGAGCGCCTGGCCCAGCTGGAGCCGGCCCGGGTACAGGAGGAGACCTCATGACCGGACTGCGCTATGTCTACGCCGTCTGTCACCCCTTTCGTTCCCCTCTCCAGGCCCAGCTGAGCGGGGTGGCCGGGGCGCCGCCCAAGCAGCTGACGCACCATGGCCTGATCGCCGTCGTCAGTACGGTGCCCGAGGCGGACTTCGCCGAGGAGCCCCTGCGCGCCCATCTGGAGGACCTGGACTGGCTCACCGCGACGGCCCGCGCCCATCAGCAGGTCATCGACGCCCTCACCGTCGTCACGACGCCGCTGCCGCTGCGACTCGGCACCGTCTTCCGAGACGACAGCGGCGTACGGACCATGATGGAGGCCCGCGAGGAGGACTTCCGGCGCGTGCTGGACCGGCTTGAGGGCCGGGTGGAGTGGGGCGTCAAGGTGTACGCCGACGTCGAGCCGGCCGCATCCGCCGAACCTGCCGAAACCGCCCCGGCCGCCGAAGCCGCGGCGCCCTCCGAGGGTGCCGCGGCGGGGGCGAAGGCCATGTCGGGCCGCGACTATCTGCGCCGGCGCCGTACGCAGACCCGGGCCCGTGAGGACGTCTGGCAGCGGGCCGCCGCATTCGCGGGCCGGCTGCACGAAACGCTTTCCGCGTTCGCCGAGGACTCCCGGCTGCACGCCCCGCAGAACGCGGCCCTTTCCGGTGCGACCGGACAGAATGTCCTCAACGCCGCCTATCTGGTGCCGCGCGGGAATTCCGAGGAATTCGTGGAACTGGTGGACCGGGAGAAGGACGACTCTCCCGGAATTCGAGTCGAACTCACCGGCCCCTGGGCGGCCTATTCCTTCACCGGGGAGTTCACACAGGAGCGGGCGGGGGACGGCCTGTGACCGTCGTCGAACGCCGTGAGGTCGCCCTCGTGGACCTGCTCGACCGGCTGCTCGCCGGCGGGGTGGTCGTCGCGGGGGACATCACCTTGCGCATCGCGGACGTCGACCTCGTCCGCATCGACCTGAACGCCCTGATCAGCTCCGTCAACGAGCAGGTACCGTCACCCTGGGGGGACTGACGTGACGTCACACCGCAATCGGCTGGACCTCGACCCCGACACCGTCGAACGCGACCTCGTCAAACTCGTCCTGACGGTCGTGGAACTGCTGCGCCAGCTCATGGAGCGCCAGGCGCTGCGCCGCTTCGACCAGGGTGACCTGAGCGAGGAGCAGGAGGAACGGATCGGGCTGACGCTGATGCTGCTCGACGACCGTATGACCGAGCTGCGCGAGCGCTACGGACTGCGGCCCGAGGACCTCAATCTGGACCTCGGGCCGCTGGGGCCGCTGCTGCCCCGGGAGTGAATTCAGATGTGTGTCAGATGTGGGTGTGCCACGTTTGCGTGTGTCACGTGCGTCAGATGCGCGCCGGTGTCACCACCGGTACCAGCGTCCCCTGCCTCCCGCCGCAGTCGTGCCCCGCATCACGAAACCCAGGAGCCACACCACGAGAACCGCTATCGCGATCCACCACAGCGCCTTCAGCGCAAATCCGGCGCCAAAGAGAATCAGAGCCAGAAGCAGTACGAGCAGAATAGGAACCATAGTTTTCGACCTCCTGCTCATCGGGTTTCCAGAAATACGCGATTCAGGCTTCCTTTCGGCACAGAATCTCCCCGTGGAGCACGCTGAACCAGCCGTCCTCCTGCCGGCCCCACTCCCGCCAGGCGTCGGACACGGCCTGTAGCCGCTCCGCGCTCGCGTGCCCGCCCTCGGTGGCCCGCTCCGCATACGCCGAAGCCAGCGTGCGGTCCGCCCACAGCCCGCTCCACCAGGCCCGCTCGTCCGGCGTCGAGAAGGTCCAGGTGCTCGAGCCTGCCGTGATGTCCGTGAACCCGGCCCGCAGCGCCCAGGACTTCAGACGGCGCCCGGCGTCCGGCTCGCCGCCGTTGGCCCGGGCGACACGGCGGTACAGCTCCAGCCAGTCGTCCATGCCGGCCGACGCCGGGTACCAGGTCATGGCCGCGTAGTCCGAGTCGCGGACCGCGACGAGGCCGCCCGGCCTGGTGACCCGCTTCATCTCGCGCAGCGCCCCCACCGGGTCCCCGACGTGCTGGAGCACCTGGTGGGCGTGGACGACGCAGAACGTGTCGTCGGGAAAGTCCAGGGCGTGCACATCGGCGACCCCGAACGCCACGTTCGTCAGACCGCGCCCCGCGGCCGTGGCCCGGGCCTGCTCCACGATCTCCGGCGCCCGGTCGACACCGGTGACCTGCCCCTCGGGGACCAGGGCCGCCAGATCGGCGGTGATCGTGCCTGGGCCGCAGCCGACGTCCAGGACCGTCATGTCCGGCTTCAGCGAGCCGAGCAGATGGGCCGCGGAGTTGGCCGCGGTGCGCCAGGTGTGCGAACGCAGCACGGACTCGTGGTGCCCGTGCGTGTAGACGGCGGTCTCCCGGGCCCTCGGCTGCGCCTTCGACCGGTCCTTCGGCATGGCCGTTCCACCTCGTCTCCTCGTACCGGAACACGGGACGCACGGCCCCGTGGGCGATACGCGACACGGTACGCGGGCATGTCGCATATTGAGACCCGTGTTTCACCATTCGGTCTGACGGTGGATCAGGACGCCAGGACGGCGGCGCCGTTTCAGAGCCGGGCCAGCGGACGGTAGACGGTCAGCGCCTCCGGCAGCTTCTCCAGCGTCACCTCGCCCTCCACCTCGGTGACCTCACCGTCGTAGGCGAGCAGCGCGCCCGGCGCGACCCCCGCCAGGTTGAGCCGGCTCACCTGGACCGCGGCATGGGCCGGAGAACGGGTCAGCGGACCCGCGAGGGCCGCCGCGAGCAGCCTCAGGGCCGGCCGGCGCCCACCGTGCACGACCCGTACGTCGAGCACGCCGTCCGCGAGGTCCAGACGCCGGGCGGGGGCGAGACCCACGCGGTGGTAGGTGCCGTTCCCGGCGAACAGCATCCACAACGGGTGGGCACGGCCGCCGACTTCGGCGTGCAGCGGATGGCGCTCGCGGCGCAGCACCCGCAGGGCCGCGAGCACACCGGCCGGCCATGAACCGACCCTGGGGGAGAAGCGGTCCCGCTCGCGCACCAGCTCCGGATAGACGCCCAGACTGCAGGTGTTGAGGAACAGACCCTGCCGTTCCCCGCAGGTGAAGCGGCCCACGTCCACGCGTACGGCCTCGCCGTGCACGACCGCCCGGCTCAGATCGCGTTCGTCCTCCACGCCCAGGTCGAGGGCGAAGTGGTTCAGCGTGCCGCCGGGCAGCACCGCGAGCGGCAGACCGTGCCGCAGCGCCACCTCCGCGGCCGCGTTCACCGTGCCGTCGCCGCCGCACACGCCGAGCACCCGCGCCCGGGTGGCCGCCTTCTCCAACTCGGCCCCGGTGTCACCCGGTTCGCACTCGACGAGCTCGGCGCGCGGCAGCAGGTCCAGCAGCGCGTGCACCCGGTCGGAGGTGCCCGACCCCTTGTTGGCCACGACGATCAGGCCCTCTCCGTCCGGCAGCGCCGGCACGTCCGCGCGGGCCCGGGCCGGCGGGACCAGCCGGTCACGGGTCGGCACCATGCCCCGTACGGCGAACGCGGCGCCCGCGCCCAGGGCGGCGCCCGCCAGCACATCGCTGGGGAAGTGGACGCCGGTGTACACGCGCGACAGCGCCACCGACCAGGCGACCGGGGCCACGGCCAGGCCCCAGGCGGGCGACTCCAGGGCCACCCCGGTCGCGAAGGCGGCGGCCGACGCGGCATGCCCGGAGGGGAAGGAGGTGGTGATCGGCTGCCGCTTCAGCTGCCGGACCAGCGGCACCGGATCCAGGGTCGGCCGGGGCCGGCGCACCGACCGCTTGCCGAGCGTGTTGATGGTCAGCGAGGCCAGGCTCAGCGAGGCCAGGCCCCGCGCCGCGGCCCGACGGCCCCGCGGGGTGCGGCTCGCGGCGATGGCGGCGGCCGTGGCGAACCACAGCACCCCGTGGTTCGCGCTCCGGCTCAGCCGCGGCAGGACCCGCTCCGCGTACGGCCAGTTCCGCTCGGCGGCGAACTCGAACAGCCGGGAGTCGAGGGCGAGGAGCCGGTCGCGCAGGGCATGCCGGCCAGCTTTGGCAACGGTGAAGTCGACGTCTGGGCTCATACAGGGCTGGGTACCCTGAAGTGGCCGATTGCTGTCCGGCCGACGGCGAGCGACACACGGAGGAACCCCTTCACATGCGCCTGCTCCTGATCCGCCACGGCCAGACGCCCTCCAACCTGGAGCATCTCCTGGACACGGCCGTCCCCGGCCCCGGACTGACCGAACTCGGCCGGGCGCAGGCCGAAGCCCTGCCCGAGGCGCTCGCCGGCGAGGACATCGAGGCGGTCTACGCCTCCACCCTGACCCGTACCCGGCTCACCGCCGCCCCGCTGGCCGCCGCCCGCGGCCTCGACGTGCTCGTCCGCGACGGCATCCGGGAGCTGTCCGCAGGCGACATGGAGATGCTGCCCGGTGACGTGCCGCAGGCGAAGCCGTACATGAGGACCGTGTTCGCCTGGGCGGCCGGTGACACGGAGCTGCGCATGCCCGGCGGCGAGAGCGGAGCGCAGGCGCTGGCACGCTACGACGCGGTGGTGGCGGAGGCCGCCGGCAGCGGGGCCCGGACGGTGGCCATGGTGAGCCACGGGGCGGCGATCCGGATGTGGACGGCGGCGCGGGCGGTCAACGTGGATGTGGCCTTCGCCGCGGCGCATCCGCTGCAGAACACCGGGGTCGTGGTGCTGGAGGGCACGCCCGTGGACGGGTGGAAGGTGCTGGCCTGGGCGGGGGCCGTGGTGGCGCCCGCGGGAGACAGCGGTCCCGCCGGGCGGCCGGTCGCCGAGGGCGAATAAGAGTTTGCCGGACCTCGTCGGCGGACCGCAGAATGCGGCTTCATGGGACATCTGGAAGCCGCGCACCTCGAGTACTACCTCCCCGACGGGAGGGCGTTGCTCGGCGACGTGTCCTTCCGGGTGGGCGAAGGCGCGGTCGTCGCCCTGGTCGGGCCCAACGGGGCCGGCAAGACGACCTTGCTGCGGTTGATCTCCGGAGAGCTGAAACCGCACGCCGGCACCGTCACCGTCAGTGGCGGTCTCGGTGTGATGCGGCAGTTCGTGGGGTCGGTACGGGACGAGACGACCGTGCGCGATCTGCTCGTGTCGGTCGCGCCGCCCAGGATCCGCCAGGCCGCGCGGGCCGTCGACACCGCGGAGCACGCGATCATGACGGTCGACGACGAGGCCGCCCAGCTGAAGTACGCCCAGGCCCTCGCCGACTGGGCCGAGGCGCGGGGCTACGAGGCCGAGACACTGTGGGACATGTGCACCACGGCCGCGCTGGGCGTGCCGTACGAGAAGGCGCAGTGGCGGCAGGTGCGGACCCTGTCCGGCGGTGAGCAGAAGAGGCTGGTCCTGGAGGCGCTGCTGCGCGGCACCGACCAGGTGCTGCTGCTCGACGAACCCGACAACTACCTCGACGTGCCCGGCAAGCGCTGGCTGGAGGAGCGGCTGAAGGAGACCCGTAAGACGGTCCTCTTCGTCTCCCACGACCGCGAGCTCCTCGCCCGTGCCGCCGACAGGATCGTCTCCGTGGAGCCCTCGCCGGCCGGCGCGGACGCCTGGGTGCACGGCGGTGGCTTCGCGACCTACCACGAGGCACGCCGGCAGCGCTTCGCCCGCTTCGAGGAGTTGCGCAAACGCTGGGACGAGAAGCACGCCCAGCTGAAGAAACTCGTACTGACGCTTCGTCAGGCCGCTGAGAACAGCCCGGACATGGCCTCGCGGTACCGCGCCGCCCAGACCCGGCTGCGCAAGTTCGAGGAGGCCGGCCCCCCGCCGGAACCGCCACGCGAGCAGGACATCAGGATGCGGCTCAAGGGCGGCCGTACGGGGGTGCGCGCGGTCACCTGCGAGGATCTCGAGCTCACCGGCCTGATGAAGCCCTTCTCCCTGGAGGTGTTCTACGGCGAACGCGTCGCGGTCCTCGGCTCCAACGGCTCCGGCAAGTCGCACTTCCTGCGCCTGCTGGCCGGCGAGGACGTGGCGCACACCGGGGTGTGGAAGCTCGGCGCGCGGGTCGTGCCCGGTCACTTCGCGCAGACCCACGCCCATCCGGAGCTGCTGGGACGCACCCTCCTCGACATTCTGTGGAAGGAGCACGCCCAGGACCGGGGCGCCGCGATGTCCCGGCTGCGCCGCTACGAGCTGACCCACCAGGCCGAGCAGACCTTCGACCGGCTCTCCGGCGGCCAGCAGGCCCGCTTCCAGATCCTCCTGCTGGAGCTGGAGGGCGTCACCGCCCTCCTCCTCGACGAGCCGACCGACAACCTCGACCTGGAGTCCGCCGAGGCCCTCCAGGAAGGCCTGGAGGCTTTCGAGGGCACGGTCCTCGCCGTCACCCACGACCGCTGGTTCGCCCGCTCCTTCGACCGCTATCTCGTCTTCGGCAGCGACGGCCGGGTCCGCGAGACGCCGGAGCCGGTGTGGGACGAACGACGGGTGGTACGGGCGCGCTGACGCCGAGACGCCGAGACGCCGAGACGCCGAGACGCCGAGACGCCGAGACGCCGAGACGCCGAGACGCCGGCTCCTCGGGCGTACGTTCGGCGCCTCGGCGTTTGCGTTGCGGCGTGTCCTGCGGCGATGCCGCGGGCGACCTGCTCGCGCCGCCTCGGCGTACTGTGCCGACGCCGCTCAGGCCCAGCGCAGCAGCGCCCCCAGCCCGCCCGCGGGCTGCGAGTCCGGCTCCGCCGCAGTCACCGACAGGGCCGCCGCGCCCGTCGTGGCCGCGGAGCGGATCAGGGCGTCGTCGGCGCGGGCCGACCAGCTGTTCTGCTCACCGAGAATCTTCAGATCCGTACGGCGCACCGCCACCTGGTCCGGGTCCTCGCCGATCCACACCTCGCGATGGGCATCGGGGCCGTCGGGTCGGATCAGGAGTTCCTCGATACGGTGCTCCCGGGCGGCCTCGATCAGCGCGGGCACGCCCTCCGCCGCACCGGCACGCCCTTCCCCGTCCGGCTCACGGGCCGCCTGGAACCGCTCCATCCGGCTCTCCGCCCGCTGCCGTACATGCTGCTCACGGGCGTGTTCGACATCCTCGTCCAGCAGCCTGCTGCCGGTGCCGTGCGGGGCCTCGACCACGAGCTCGTGCAGCCGCTGCGGCAGCCGCTCGTGCACCGACCGCCGCTCGCGGTCGTCACCGACCAGGATCAGCAGGTCGGCGTGCGCCTCCTCCTGGCAGACGGTGAGCGCGTCGGCGATCTCCGCCGCGTTGTGCTCCCAGGTGTTCTCCACCTTGAGCTGGAAGTGCCGCTCGGACCAGTCGACCGTGCTGGTCCTGTGGACCGGGTGCTGCCGGCCGGTGACCGAGCCGAAGTCCTGCCGGCCCAGCGCGGTGCGCAGCTCGAACGCGGCGCCCCTGCGGTCGACGTAGGCCACCACGCAGACCGGGTCCTCGCCCGCCAGCTCCAGCAGGGGCGCGGTGTGCGGCAGCGGCGCCCAGTGGGCGCTGTCGCGCCGCGGGGGCCGGGCCAGCGACGGATCCAGGACCACCTCGCCGGCGCGGGCGAAGACCGCCCGCCCATGAGGCTCGGAGGAATGTTCGAGTCCTTCCAGCGCCTCCCGTACGGCCCGGCAGGTGGATTCGTCGGCGCCCTGCTCGGCCAGCTTCCGGGACAGGGCCTGGGCGGTGAGGCGACGCTCATGGGGCGTGTTCTCCGTGTGCCGGGAGGTGTCCACGTACACGGAGGCCCAAGGGCCGGGGTGTTCGTACAGTGGATGCAGAAAGGCGAGATCCATGGCTCTCTCCGTACCGCGCTCGGGTGCTGTCGTGCTCGTCGCGCGGGTACCCGGACCGCATGATTGAACACGACGAGCGGGGCACCACCATGAACGGAGTCGACCCCGGCCGGCTGGACGACCAGCAGCTCATGAAGGAGCTGGAGACGATCCACCGGACGCGCCACGACACGCTGCTGTACGGCTCGAACGACGCACTGCGCGCCCACAACGAACGCATGGCGCAGCTCGAGGGCGAATACCTGCGCCGCAACCCACGTCGAACCGTGGCCGCGGGCCGGACCCGCGAGGGCGCCCGCGACCGCACCGGAAGCAGCGCGGCCCCGACGACTCCGCCTGCGTGATCGAACCCGGAGACGGCCCTGTCGGCGGGTTCGCGCCCCGTGCCGGTGCGGCGGGCGTCCGGCCGCACAGCAGCTCGACGTACGGCTGCCGGACCTGCCGGATCTGCCGGACCTGCCGGACCTGCCGGACCTGCCGGTGCGCCGGGCGGGCCCCGTAGGTCCCTCGGTCCCGGCGCACCTGCTCGGCGGGTCACGGGTCTGCGAGTTCCGCCCGCTCCGATGCCCTCCGATCGCCCTCCGACCGCCGGCCGGCTCAGCCGTGCACCGGTGGCCGCCCCCAGTGCCGATGGTCCTGAACGGCGCTCCTGAATGCCTGGAGGAACTCCTGCGTCGCCGGCCCAGGAGAGGTGTCCGTCACCACGCCCTGGTCGCTCACCGTGCGATGGAACTCGGCGGACAGCTGGACGCCCTCCGGCTTCAGGGACGACAGGACAGCCACGCCGGAGCCGAGCGCACCCACCGGCTTGCCGTGCCGGTAGGCGTCCCGGACGAAGCGCATCGCGTCCGGATCTGCGGCCGTGGTCGGCGCGTCCGCGGGGCCGCCCGGCACCAGGACGGCGTCGTACAGCACCGAGGCCACCGTCGGCAGCGCGCGGTCGACCTCGAGCCGCTCACCGTCGGCGCCCGACACCGTGCCGTCCATGGGCGCCAGCACCTCGACGATCGCCCCCTCCGCGGTGAGCGACTCGCGCACCGAGGTCACCTGGGCGACGTCCACACCGTCGGCCACCAGGACCGCGATCTGCCGGGTGCGGATCGAGCCGTCGCCACGCAGGGACTCCAGGCTCAGCGCGGGGGAGGAGAGCTTGTCCGCCGCCTGTGCGGCCGACGGCTCCGGCACTCCGACGCCGCGCGCCACCGCGCCCGCCAGCTCGCCGTTCACCTTGGCGAGCTGCTCCACGGTGCGGGCCCGCACCTCCTTGGCGCCCACCTTGCCGAGCTCGAAGCGGAACGCCGCCACGATGTGCTGCTTCTCCCAGTCCGCCATGCTGTTGAAGAACATCGCGGGCTGGCTGTAGTGGTCCTGGAAGCTGGGGCTGCGGCGCCGGATCTTGGCGCCGTCGACGCGCTCGGCGTAATGGGTGTACGCGTTCCCGTCCACGCCGGCGTGCGCGGGGCAGCCGCCGCCGAGGGAGTTCGGGAAGTAGTTCGTGCCCCGGTGGATCGCGCTCTGGTGGTAGCCGTCGCGCTGATTGGTGCGTACGGGCGTCACCGGCCGGTTCACCGGCAGCTGCGCGAAGTTGGGGCCGCCGAGGCGGATCAGCTGTGTGTCCAGGTAGGAGAAGTTACGAGCCTGGAGCAGGGGATCGTTGGTGAAGTCGATGCCCGGCACGACATTCGCCGTGTGGAAGGCGACCTGCTCGGTCTCGGCGAAGAAATTCTCCGGGTTGCGGTCCAGCACCATCCGGCCGATCGGCCGCACCGGCACCTGCTCCTCCGGAATGATCTTCGTCGCGTCGAGCAGGTCGAAGTCGAACGCGAACTCGTCCTCCTCCGGCACGAGCTGGACACCCAGCTCCCACTCCGGGTACTCGCCCGCCTCGATCGCGTCCCACAGATCACGCCGGTTGAAGTCCGGGTCCCGGCCCTGGCACTCCTGCGCCTCGTCCCACACCAGCGAGTGCACACCGAGCTTCGGCTTCCAGTGGAACTTCACGAACGTCCCCTTCCCGTCCGCGTTCACGAACCGGAAGGTGTGCACGCCGAAGCCCTGCATCATGCGGTAGCTGCGCGGGATCGCCCGGTCCGACATCAGCCACATGATCGCGTGCAGCGTCTCCGGCTGGAGCGACACGAAGTCCCACAGGGTGTCGTGCGCGGAGGCGCCGGTGGGGATGTCGTTGTGCGGCTCCGGCTTCACCGCGTGCACGAAGTCGGGGAACTTGATGCCGTCCTGGATGAAGAAGACCGGGAAGTTGTTCCCGACCAGGTCGTAGTTCCCCTCCGACGTATAGAACTTGGTCGCGAATCCACGCACGTCCCGCACGGTGTCCGCCGAGCCCTTCGGGCCCTGCACGGTGGAGAACCGCACGAAGACCGGCGTCCGCACCGACGGATCCTGGAGGAAGGCCGCACGGGTGAACTCCGCGCAGGACTCGTACGGTTCGAAGAAGCCGTACGCCCCCGCGCCCCGCGCGTGCACCACCCGCTCCGGGATCCGCTCATGGTCGAAGTGGGTGAGCTTCTCCCGGAAGTGGAAGTCCTCCATCAGCGTCGGCCCGCGTTCACCGGCGGCCAGCGAGTCGTCGGTGTGGTCGACCCCCACACCCTGGTCGGTGGTCAGCGGCCCGGCCGTCGGGTCGTCCGCCCGGAACGCCTCGCGCTGCTCCTGCTTGCGGTCTGCCATCAGACGGTCTCCTTGGATTCCCTGGCGAACACCTCGAGGAACGTTTCGCAGAACGCCTTCAGATCGTCCGGCTTACGGCTGGTGACCAGCTTGTTCGGCCCGTGGTCGCAGATGCGCACCTGCTCGTCGACCCAGGTGCCGCCCGCGTTGCGGATATCGGTCCGAATACTCGGCCAGGAGGTCAGCACCCGGCCGCGTACGACGTCCGCCTCCACCAGCGTCCACGCGGCGTGGCAGATCGAGGCGACCGGCAGGCCCCGCTCGAAGAAGTCCCGGACGAACGCCACGGCCTTGCCGTTCGCCCGCAGATAGTCCGGGTTGGCGACGCCACCGGGCAGGACCAGCGCGCCGAACGAGTCGGCCGAAGCCTCACCGACGACCTCCTGCACGGGAAACTTGTCGGCCTTGTCGAGATGGTTGAACGCCTGGATCGTGCCCGGCTTCGTCGACACGAGCACCGGTTCGTGGCCCGCGTCCACGGCCGCCTGCCACGGTTCGGTCAGCTCGACCTGCTCGACGCCTTCGGGTGCGGTCAGAAATGCGATACGCATGATGTCTCAACGTCCTTCCGCGGCCCGGAAACGGGCCTCGTCGTTCGTGCGCGCTTCTTGTCCCGCCGGGCCGTGCGGACACAGCGCAGCAGCTCCTCGCCGTACGGCAGCAGCACGCAGGTGCCGATCGCGGCCGCGATGCCCACGAGATAGCCGCGGGACAACGGCCGCCGGCGCCGCACCAGGCGCCACGCGTCGGGATCACCGCGCCCGCCGCGCAGCAGCGACTTCACCTGGTCGGCGTGCAGACACATCAGGGAGGTCAGCGCGGCGAACGGCAGCGACTCCAGGAAGCTGTGGATGTGCTGCTCGACCGGCTCGACCTCGCGGTCGCTGTCGACGGCCGTACGGACATCCCACAGCGCGGTCGCCTCGTGCGCCGCGGTCGCGCCGAGCTGCACTCCGAGCAGCAGCGGGTTGACCTCGTAGCGCAGGGTGAGCGCGATGGGGATGCCCACCTCGGTCATCATCAGCGCGTGGATGAGGGACTCCTTGGTGCCCGCCGTCTCCTCGATCCGGCTGCGCCGGTGCATCACCCAGTCGGCGACCCCCGGCACGAACCAGCTGGGCAGCAGCCCGTACAGCAGATAGCGGACGGTGGCGTCACCTACGTCCACGGTGACGCCGGTGGCGCTGATCTCGGCGGCCT
Source organism: Streptomyces sp. M41 (assembly GCF_043673425.1). Lineage (NCBI taxonomy): Bacteria > Bacillati > Actinomycetota > Actinomycetes > Kitasatosporales > Streptomycetaceae > Streptomyces > Streptomyces sp. M41. Next base: position 248,852 of record NZ_JBIMKE010000001.1, read on the forward strand.
GATCCCGGCTCATGCAGTCGTCCGTTCGTCGGTCATACGCTCACTCGTCCGGAGCGGCACGGCTGATCTCGGCCAGCGCCGAGTCCGGTTCCTCGGTCTCGGCGAGGTCCCCGAGGGTGACGACGCCGACCGGCAGACCGTCCTCGACGACCGGCAGCCGGCGTACATGGTGTTGGCGCATCAGCGAGGCCGCGAGGGACGCCCGCTCGCCCGGACCGATCAGCACCGGGTCGTGGGTGCACACCGACTGGACGCTCACCGTCAGCGGGTCGGCGCCTTCGGCGACCGCCCGCACCGTGATGTCACGGTCGGTGAGCACGCCCACGACCCGCTGACCGTCCGCCACCACCACATCACCGATGTGCTGCGTGCGCATCAGCTGGGCCGCCTCGACCAGCGAGGCGTCCGGGCGGACGGCGACCACGCCCGGTGTCATGACGTCTCTCACGAATCCAGCCATCCTGGGCCCTTCCTGCGTCGCCGGCCGGTTCGGGTACCGCGGCCGGGTCGGGGTGACCTCGCCCGCAGTACCCGTCGACCGGTCCCCTATGCGTTGCCGCGCCGGGTGGACCGCCCGGTTTTGGTCAGAGCCTCCGCCACCTCCTGGACGTTGGTGTAGCGGGCGGAGCGCGGCAGCCGCTCCACCGGCTCGACCAGGGCGTCGGGCGCATAGCCGCGGCGCAGGACCCCGGCCAGCTCCCGGGGGCTCGCCGGGAACGCGCTACGGCTCAGGAACCGCGCCAGCTCCAGCCGGACCACCGCCAGGGACGCCGTCGACGTCCCCGGGGCCACCGGTCCGCCCGCGACGCGCGGATCGTCCTCGGCGGACGGCTCCGGATCGTGCCATTCATCGGCCCGGGTGGGGTGCCCGGACCTCAGCAGACCTTGCAGTTCGTGCTTCATCTCGTCGTCGCGATGAACGCTCAGCCGGTCACTGCCTCGCTGCATGACTCCCTCCAGATCGTCGGGTGTCCGCACCGCGTACCCGTGCGCCGGGGGCCGACACGGGGTTTGCACCCCGGAAGGCGGGAGACCCGATCCGCACCCCCCGCTCATGCACTGGGGAAGGACCGGATGATGGCACTGCTCACCGTGCTGCTCCCGCTCGCCATGCTCGGCGTGGTGCTGGCACTGGGCCGCTACGAGGATCTGCTCCTGCCGAAGGAGCCGGACGAGGACCGCCCACAGGAAGCGGCGCTGGGCCACTGACTCCCACCGCGTCACGCGGTCGTTGCGTCAGCGGCATCGGAAACACTGCGATCCAGCGTCGGCTGACGACGGCCCCCGACCGCTCGGCCGGCGCCGGCGGAGCCGAAGCGGCGCCGCCGGGCGAGTGCAGCCGCGCTGCCCGTGCCGGCGACGACGGCGCTCATCTGCCTTGTCCAGGCCCGCACCGCCCCTCGACCAGCGCGCTCAGACGCGGCCCGCGTCGGCCACCGGAACCCTCCTGACCGCCCCCGCGCAGGCGCCTACCGCGGCCCGCTGAGCCGCCGGCGTGTGCGTCCGGGCGGCCGCGCGCCGACCATCCGCCGCGGGCGGCGCCGTGCCGGTCCCTGGCGGCTGGTGTCGGGCGCGGTGGGCTGCGTCGGTCCATGCAGGGGCCTCGTGACGGCGCCCGCCCAGGCGCCCATGCCCATGCGCCTACCGCGGCCCGCTGAGCCGCGGGCGTGTGTCTGTGCTGCCTCGCGTCGGCTTCCGGGCGCGGCCGGTGCGGGGCCGGTCCCTGGCGGCGGCTGGTGTCGGGCGCGGTGGGCTGCGTCGGCCACCCCGGGGCCTTCATGAGCGCGTCCGCCCGAGCGCCGACCGCGGCCCGGCTGAGCCGCAGGCGTGTGCGTCCGGGCGGCCTCGCGCCGACCATCCGCCGGGGCGGCGCCGTGCCGGTCCCTGGGTGCTGGGGTCGGGCGCGTTCCTCCCCGCCGACCCCGACCCCGACGTCCGGTTCCGTCCTCAGTGCTTCTTCTCGCGCCCCGGCAGGAACTCCTGCATCTTCGCCTTGAACCCCTGCTTGACCACCGACCCCCGGTCCGCGTCGCCCTTCAGGATCGACTCGGCCGTCGCCTCCATCTGCTCCCAGGTGGCGTGCGGCGGGATCGGCGGGACGGCGGGGTCGGTCAGGAACTCGACGACCGCCGGGCCGTCCGCCTCCAGGGCCGCGCGCCAGCCCGCCTCGACGTCCTCGGGCTTCTCCACCCGGATGCCGGTCAGGCCGAGGGAACGGGCGAAGGCCGCGTACTGGACGTCGGGGAGCTCCTGGGAGGGCAGGAAGGACGGGGCGCCCCCCATGGCGCGCAGCTCCCAGGTGACCTGGTTGAGGTCGTGGTTGTTGAACACGCCGACCACCAGACGCGGGTCCTCCCACTGGTCCTTGTACTTGGCCGCGGTGATCATCTCGGCCAGCCCGTTCATCTGCATCGCGCCGTCGCCGACCAGCGCGATCGCCGGCCGGTCCGGGTGGGCGAACTTGGCGCCGATCGCGTACGGCACTCCGCAGCCCATCGTCGCCAGCGTCCCGGACAGCGATCCGCGCATGCCGGGCCGCATCGTCAGATGACGGGCGTACCAGTTCGCCGCCGAGCCCGAGTCGGAGCTGACGATCGCGTCGGCGGGCAGCAGCGCGTCCAGGGAGCGGGCGACGTGCTCCGGGTTGATCGGGTCGGCCGACAGGCCCGCCCGCCGCTCCATGACCTCGCGCCAGCGGGCCACGTTGTCGCACACCGTGTCGTACCACTCGCGCCCACGGCCCTGCTCGATCAGCGGGATCAACCGCTCCAGCGTCGCCTTCGCGTCGCCGATCAGATTCACCTCGTAGGGGTAGCGCATCCCGACCATGTGCGGGTCGATGTCGATCTGCACGCCCCGTGCCTTGCCGAACTCCGGCAGGAACTGCGTGTAAGGGAAGGACGACCCGATGGTCAGCAGGGTGTCGCAGTCCCGCATCAGCTCGTACGACGGACGCGTACCGAGCAGCCCGATCGAGCCGGTGACGTACGGCAGTTCATCGCTGAGGACGTCCTTGCCGAGCAGCGCCTTGGCCACGCCGGCGCCCAGCAGTTCGGCGAGCCGCTCCACCTCGGCCCGTGCGCCGGCCGCGCCCTGGCCGACCAGAACGGCCACCTTGTCACCGGCGTTGAGAATCTCCGCGGCCCGGCGGACCGACTCGTCCGAGGGAACGGCCGTCCAGGTGCCGCGGTCCAGGCTGGAGGGCACCATCTTGAACTCGTGCGTGGGCGGCGAGTAGTCGAGCTCCTGCACATCGCCGGGGATGATGACCGCCGTGGGGGCGCGGCGCGCGTACGCGGTGCGGATCGCCCGGTCCAGGACGTTCGGCAGCTGCTCGGGGACCGTCACCGTCTCCACGAAGTCCGAGGCGACGTCCTTGAACAGCGTGTGCAGGTCGACCTCCTGCTGGTAGGAGCCGCCCATCGCGCTGCGGTGCGTCTGGCCGACGACGGCCACGACCGGCACATGGTCCAGCTTGGCGTCGTACAGGCCGTTGAGCAGGTGGATCGCGCCGGGTCCGGACGTCGCCGCGCACACTCCGACGCGGCCGCTGAACTTGGCATAACCGACCGCTTGGAATGCGGACATCTCCTCGTGCCGTGACTGGATGAACCGAGGCTGGTTCTCGGCCCTGCCCCACGCGGCGAGCAGCCCGTTGATGCCGTCGCCGGGATAGCCGAAGACATGTTCCACACCCCACTCGCGCAGGCGCTGAAGGACGTGGTCGGCGACCGTGGTGCTCATGCGGGACCTCCTGGTTCCGACGGGAGTGCGCGGCGCCGCTACGAGTGACCCTGCTCGGACCGGAAAAACCTGTGCGGTGTTTGGGGACCGGGCGGCAGGGCAGGCGAAGGAACAGTGCTTCGGACAGGAGGCACGTCCGTGGGAGCGGCAGTCCCGCCACGGGTGTGTCCGGTTCCGGTGCGCCCCTCCTCCCATGGTGACCGTCCACCAGGCACGACCAAGGGAGTTGTGGCGCATCATGCCCACCTCAGTGAGCGCGAAGCACCACCCGCACGATGACGCCCCGGACACCGCCGAGGATTTCCGCACGCTCGCCTCGCTGCCCGAGGGCCCGCAGCGCGACGCCCTGCGCGGCAGGATCGTCGAGGCGTGGCTGCCCATGGCCGACCGGCTCGCGGGACGCTTCCGCAGCCGCGGCGAAAGCTTGGACGATCTGCGGCAGGTGGCCGCCCTGGGCCTGGTCAAGGCCGTCGACCGGTACGACCCCGAGCGCGGCAACGCCTTCGAGAGCTACGCCGTGCCCACCATCACCGGCGAGATCAAGCGGCATTTCCGCGACCACATGTGGACGCTGCACGTGCCCCGCCGGGTGCAGGACCTGCGCAACCGGGTGCGCTTCGCGGTCCAGGAGCTCCAGACCCTTTCGGGGCACCGGCCCACGACCGCCGAGATCGCCGCGCACGCGGACATGACCGAGGCCGACGTCCGGGTCGGTCTGGAGGCGCTGGAGAGCTTCACCGCGCTGTCCCTGGACGCGGAGCTGCCCGGCAGCGAGGACGGCTACTCGCTCAGCGACGCGCTCGGGTCGGCCGATCCCGCGCTGGACACCGTGGTCGACCGGGAGGCCGTCAAGCCGCGGCTCGCCGCACTGCCCGAGCGCGAGCGGGCGATCCTGTACATGCGATTCTTCGGCGACATGACGCAGAGCCGCATCGCCGAACAGCTGGGCATCTCGCAGATGCATGTCTCCCGGCTCATCAGCCGGTGCTGCAACCAGGTGCGGGAACAGGTACTGGAAGACGTGGGCTGAGCCCCCGGGGGCGTTCTCGCCGGACCCGGCGGCGCCGCTGAACCGACCGGGCGTGTGGACACGGCCGACTCGGCGGACGGGGTCACCCACTCGGCCGTCCGCGTCGCGCGAATGGTGCCCGGCCGCGCGCGTGCGGGCGCCGGGCGGGCTGTCATGGCTGCGGGGGCACGACCGCCGTACCCCCGCAGCCGTCGGCCGAAGGAGTCCACCCCATGCGCCGCACCGCCCCTGCCCTGTCCGTCGCCGCCCTGGCCGGTGCCGTCGTGGGCTTCGCCGCCTCGGCCGCCTACGCGGACCCGGCCGCGGAGGTCAGCCCCGGCACCGTCTCGCCGGGCGGCAGCGTGACCGTCGAGGTCTCCTGCGATTCCGTCGACGGGGACGCGCCCGCCACCGTCGACGCCACCTCGCAGGCGTTCGAGGAGGGCACCGTCGCACTGAAGCGGGTCACCGGCGACGGCGGGAAGGCCGCAGGACCCGCATACCGCGGTACCGCGACCGTCCCCGCGGCGGAGAAGATCGAGGGAGATTCCGACGCGGGCGCGGGTGACTCCGCCTGGACGGTCGACGGCACCTGCCCCGCGGCACCCGGCAAGGAGGGCAAGCCGTGGAGGGCGAAGCTGACGGTGGCCCGCGAGAGCGGCGGCACGCACGGCAGCGGTGCCGGCACCCAGGCCCTCGAGAGCACCGCGGGCGTGGACGGCGCAGGCGCGGACAGCGGCGGGGCGGCCGAGCACGACGGCACGGACGCGGGCACCAAAGGCACGGGCGACGCGGGCAGCGCGGAGGACACCGGCAGCACGGGCGACACCGGCGGCGCGGACGACACGAGCGGCGCAGGCGATACCGGCGGCGCGGACAGCTGGGGCGGTACCGAAGGCGACAGCGGTGGCACGGACTCCGGCATCGAGGGAACCGACTCCGGCGTCGCAGGCACGGGCACCGGCGACCGGCACTGCACCGAGCCCCCCGCGGGCAAGGCCGAGCCCGGCGGCGGCGCGTCCCACTGGAGCGAAGCCGAGCCCGGCGCCGGAAGCGGCGAGGCCCACCCGGGCGACGGCGGAGCCCACGCGCGGGACTGTGCCGACGCCGACGTCGACCACGGGGTGCGGGCCGGCTCGGGCGGCACCTTCACCGACTCCGTGCCCGCCCTGGTCGCCGGCGGCCTGCTGATCGCGGGCGCGCTCGGCGGCGCGGTGTACCGCCTGCGCCGCAAGACGCCCACCGGGACGGGTTGATCCGCCCGGCTACCCGGGGCGGGCGCCGGTGTGGCCGGTGTGACGGGCGCAACCCCCGCGGGGAGCCTTGGGGTTGCGCGACGGTGGGTACTCGGAGCGCGAAAGGGCCCGCCACACACCGGGCGCACACCTCACCGTACGAACCTCAGGGAGCACACCTCAGGGAGCGCAAAGCCCCGACGAACCCCATGGCACCAGGACTTGTGCGGAGGAACGGATGCGCCGGACGGACCCCGAAGGCCACGGTCCCGTCCGGTACGGGCCACCTCTCCCGGACGACGGCCTGCCCGTGCTGCCCGAACTCGCCGCCGTGGTCGCCGCGGGTGCGGGCCGCTCCGAGGGCGAACCGATCGGGGGCGGCACCGCGCTCCTGGAGTCCGCCTGCGGCTACTGGGACCGCAGGGGACTGCCCACCGAGCCCGCCCGGGCCGTCGCGGCGCCCGGCGCGCCCGCGCTGCTGCTCGCCCTGACCGCCGCTCTCGGCGGCGATGTCCTGGTGCCGCGGCCCTGTGCCGCCTGGTGGGCGCCGTACGCACGGCTGTTGGGCAGACCTGTCTTCCATGTGCCGACGCCCGCCGAGAACGGCGGTGTGCCGGATCCGTACGCCCTTCTGGAGACCGTCCGCCGGGTCCGCGCCGAGGGCGGTGACCCGCGGCTGCTGGTGCTGTCCGTCGCCGACGACCCGACGGCCACCGTGGCGCCGCCCGAGCTGCTCCACGAGACCCTGGAGGCCGCCACCGGCGAAGGGCTGCACCTGGTCAGCGACGAGACCTGGCGTGACACCGTGCACGCCCCGCACGACACCGTGCTGCTCAGCCCCGCCGAAATGCTGCCCGAACAGGTCACCGTCGTCAGCGACCTGGCCGGTGCCCTGCTGCCGCCCGGCTGGCCCGCCGCGGTCGCCCGGTTCCCCGAGGGCGAGACCGGTGACGGCCTGCACGCGCGCGTGCTCGACGTCCTCACCGTGCTGGGCGCCCGTATCGCGGGCCCGATCGCCCTCGCGGCCGAGTACGCGCTGCGGGAACCCGAACCGGTCACCGCCCGGGTCGCCGCCACCGTACGGCTGCACGCGCGCGTGGCCGCCGCCGCGCACGCCGCCGCGGTCGGCGCCGGAGCCCTGGCCCGGCCACCGCAGGCGGGGCGGCATCTGTACATCGACCTGGGTCCGCTGCGCGCCGGGCTCTCGGCGCACGGCGTGGGGGACGCCCAGGACCTGGAGGACTTCCTCGCCGCCCGGCTCGGCATGCCCGCACCGGGCGGACACCGCTTCGGCGACGACCTCGGCGCGCTGCGCGTGCGGCTGTCCACCGGGCCGCTGCTGGCCGGCGGCGACGAGGAACGCGCGCAGTGCATCAGTTCCCCCGTCCCGACGGAACTGCCGCATGTGCGACGCGCGTTGATCCATCTGAAATCGGTCTTCGACGATCTCCGCGACGACGCTCAGCGATGGGAGTCTCCTCGATGACGCAGCAGTCCGAGTCATCCACGTCGACAACACCGCGAACACCCACCGGGGAAGCCGGCGCCCCGGCCGACCCGTCGTCCCTCGCGCCCCCGTTCCCGCCGCTCGCCGCGCCCCGCCCGCTGGGCGAGCGCCGGGTGTGGCCGCGGACCTTCCACGACCGCCTCACCGCCCCGCTCCCCGGCCTCAAGGCCCTCGCCCGCTTCGCCCGCGAGGGCGCCGTGCGTCCGGGCCGCGAGGGCCTCGCCGACATCCCGCGGCTGCCCTACGAACCGGCGCCCCTCCCGCGTGTGGACGCCCGCACAGTCGCCGTCTCCTGGGCGGGACACGCCAGTTGGATCGTGCGGATCGGCGGACTGACCGTGCTCACCGACCCCGTCTGGTCGCGCCGCATCCTCGGCACCCCGGCCCGCATCACCCCCGTCGGCGTGGCCTGGAGCGAATTGCCGCGCGTCGACGCCGTCGTCATCAGCCACAATCACTACGACCACCTGGACGCGCCCACCCTGCGCCGACTGCCGCGCGACACCCCGGTGTTCGTGCCCGCCGGCCTCGCCGGCTGGTTCCGCCGCCGCCGGTTCACGCACATCACCGAGCTGGACTGGTGGGAGGCGGTGGAACTGTCCGGGGTCCGCTTCGACTTCGTGCCGGCCCACCACTGGTCCAAGCGCACCCTCACCGACACCTGCCGCAGCCTGTGGGGCGGCTGGGTCCTCACCGCGCCCGACGGACAGCGCGTGTACTTCGCGGGCGACACGGGCTACGGCCACTGGTTCGCCCGCATCGGCGAGCGCTACCCCGGCATAGACCTCGCCCTGCTGCCCATCGGCGCCTACGATCCCCGCTGGTGGCTCAGCGACGTGCACTGCGACCCCGAGGAGGCGGTCCGCGCGGCCCAGGACCTCGGCGCCCGCCGCATGGCGCCGATGCACTGGGGCACGTTCGTGCTGTCGGCGGAACCGGTCCTGGAACCGCTCACGCGCACGCTTGCCGCGTGGCAGAAGGCCGGATTGCCCCGGGAGGACCTGTGGGACCTGCCGGTGGGAGGTTCGCGGGTGCTGTAGGGCCTGTCGTTTGGATCATGCCGGCGTCGCGGGGCGTGGCACGCGCTCCCCCACTGCCTCAAGGGCGTGGAGGACCCCCAGCCGCGTTGTCGTCGGTCATCGCGTCGCCGCCCTCCAGTTGCACGCTCCCCCACGCTCGAACCCGGCTTCGCCCGGCTCGCGCGGGGGCACCCCCATCGCCCCGCTCGGGTCGGCCGGGAGGCGCCCCCGCGGGGGCACCCCCATCGCGCCGCTCGGGTCGGCCGGGAGGCGCGCTACCTCCCAGCCGACCTGATCCGAACGCCAGGCCCCAGCGGTGCCGCGCGGGCGGGTCAGCGGGTGCTGCCCGCCTTCCGCAGCCGGTGCCAGAGGGCCGGCGTCGCGCTGATCAGCACGGTCAGCGCGATCGCCGCGAGCACCCCCTGCCACGGCTCGTCGAACAGCGAGCCACCGAGGATCCCGATCAACTGGTACGTCACCGCCCAGGCCAGGCACGCCGGCAGATTGCCCCGGGCGAACCGCCGCATCGGCCACTTCGCCAGCAGACAGGCCAGCATGACGGGCAGCCGGCCCGCCGGCACCAGCCGCGACAGCACCAGCACGGCCACGTCATGGTCGGCGAGCTTCTGCTGGGCCTGCTCCAGCCGGTCCTCGGGGGCGCGCGAGCGGATCGCCTCCAGCCAGCGCGAGCCGTTCTTCGAGCCCATCCCGCGCCGCCCCAGCCAGTACAGCGTCGCGTCGCCCAGGAACGCGGCCGTCGACGCCGTCACGAACACCAGCGCCAGCGAGAACGGCGCCGTCTGGTGGAACGCCACCACCGACGCCGAACTCACCAGCGCCCCCGTCGGCACGATCGGCACCAGCGCACCGATCAGCACCAGCGCGAACAGCGTCGGATAGCCGATCGCCTGCTGCGTGGACTCGGTCGGCACGACCGTCGCGACGACGGCCAGTGCCGTCACCGGGTCACCTCCGGGCGCACGCTCTCCCCGTGCGCGAGCCGGTGCACCGACACGCCTGGCGCACGCTCGGCCGCGAGCCGTGCGAACTCATCACCGGGCGCATGGAATTCATGGGGGCGCACGGCATCCATGCCGATCGGCCAGTACGTGCCGTAGTGCACCGGCACGGCACTGCTCGGCGCGAGCCGGGCGAGCGCGTCCGCCGCCCGCCCCGCGTCCAGATGCCCCTCCCCGAGATACGGGCCCCAGCCGCCCACCGGGAGCAGCGTGACGTCGACCGGACCGACCTCCTTGGCCATCGACTCGAACAGACCGGTGTCCCCGGCGAAATAGGTGCGCGCCTCGCCTTCGATGACATAGCCGAGGGCGGGGGAGCGGTGCCGGCCGAGCGGCAGCCGCCGCCCGTCGTGCCGCGCGGGCACCGCCCGTACGGTGAGATCGCCCACCGAGGCCACGTCCCCGGGCTCCATCTCGGTGACCCGCAGCTGAGTGAGCCGGCGCAGTCCCGGCACCGCGCGGGGCGCGCCCCGGGGCACGAGCAGCCGGGTGCCGTACGGCAGCCTGGCCAGGGACGGCACATGCAGGTGGTCGGCGTGCAGATGGGAGACGACGGCGACGTGCGCCCGCCAGGCGCCGGGCGGGGGGAGCGCACCCCGGCGGCGGCGCAGATGTGCGAGCCGGCGTGCGAACAAGGGGTCGGTGAGAACGCGCACGTTCGAGTCCTCGACCGTGCAGGTGGCGTGACCCCACCAGGTGATCTCCACCGGCACCTCTTTGCCTCCTTCGCGCGACTCCCCGAAGCGTACGGGCTGGAGTAGGGTCGGCGGCGAAACCCGGAGGTGAGGGGGACGCCATGGGGGCATCCATAGTGCGCGTGACGGCGATCGCCAGTCTGACGCCTCTCGAAGAGCTGGACGCCGACCCCTTCCTCGTGGACTCCCGCAGCCAGCACGCGATGTGCGCGAGCTGGGCCGCCGAGCACGGGTACGTCGTCGCGCGCGAGCTCCTCGTACGCGGGCTGCGGGCGGACCACAGCGTGCTGTGGGAAGGCGTCCGGCCCGGCCTCGACCTGTTCGTGGCGCCCAGCCTGCGGGTGCTTCGCAGCGCGCTGTCGTCCGTCGAGGAGTTCACCGCGGAGTGCGCCAGGCGCGGGGTGCGTGTGGAGACGGTGGGCAGCGCGGAGCCCCGGTACGACGCCCAGATGAAGGCACGGGTGCACCGGAGGCTGTCGATGCCGACGGCCGGCTACGACGGACGCTGACGACCGCCGACGCCCGCCGACGACCCCCGACGAACGCAGCCGGCGCGATCCGGGGCGGGGGCGAGCCGGGCGGCGAGCGGGGTGACGGGGAACCGGCCGGGTGCCGGCGCCGTTGTGACAGGGTGGGGTGGGTAGAGGTCCGTGCCGTGGCGGCGAACCGGGACGTGAGGTGGGCTGCGTGCGTGAGCGGCGTTGGCGGCGGGCCGCCAGTCAGGTGGGGCGGAGCGTCGCCGTGTGGGCCGTCTCCACCGTCACCATGCTCGTGCTCGCCGGCATCCTGCCCGACTTCCAGCTCCAGTCGCCGGACGACGACAGCGCCCCCGCCCTCGCGGTCACCGCGGCCCTCGGCGCCGGTGCCTTCGGCCTGCTGTCCGCGCTGGTGTGGCCCATCCTGGTGCGGCTCCTGCTGCTGGTGCCCGCCCTCGTGCTCGGCCTGCTGGTGTTCTTCCTCAACGGCTCCCTCCTCATCGTCGCCCTGCGCCTCGTCCCCTCCGGCGACAGTGAGGCGGCCCCGGAGACCGCCGTCATCGTGGCCGCCGTGATGTCCGCCGTCGCCTCCGCCACCGGCGCCGCCCTCGCCGTACGGGACGACGACACCTACCGGCGCCGTCTGTACCGGCTCGCCGACCGCCGCCGCAGATCCCTGCCCCCCGGCCCGGCCGGCCCCGGCACGGTCTTCGTCCAGCTCGACGGCGTCGGCCACGACGTCCTCCTCGACGCCGTCGGCAAGGACCTGATGCCCACGGTCGCCCGCTGGCTCGGTCACGGCACCGCCGGCGACCCCCGGGCCACCCACCGGCTCACCCCCTGGCGCACCGACTGGTCCAGCCAGACCGGAGCCAGCCAACTCGGCATCCTGCACGGCAGCAACCACGACGTCCCCGCGTTCCGCTGGTACGAGAAGGCCGCCCGCGAGGTCATGGTCTGCAACCGCCCGACCAGCGCCGCCGAGCTCCAGCGCCGCGCCATCGACCGCACCGGCGACGGCGGACTGCTCACCGTCGACGGCGCCAGCCGCGGCAACCTCTTCAGCGGCGGCGCCGACGAACAGGCCCTCGTGCTGTCCATCGCCACCAGACGGCGCAGCCGGGAGAACCGCTCCCGGGCGGGCTACTTCGCCTACTTCTCCGACCCGGCGAACGCCGTGCGCACCGCCCTGTCCTTCGTCGCCGAGGTCGGCCGGGAGATCGGCCAGTCCACCCGGGCACGCGCCCGCAAGGACCGCCCGCGGGTCTCCCGCGGCGGCCTCTACCCCTTCATCCGCGCCTTCGCGACCGTCGTCGAACGGGACGTCGTCGTCGCCGCGGTCATGGGCGACATGCTCGCCGGGCGCACCGCCGTCTTCGCCGACCTCGTGGCCTACGACGAGGTGGCCCACCACTCAGGGCCGTTCAGCCGCGACGCCGCGAAGGTCCTCGAACGCCTGGACCGGGCGCTGGCGCTGATCGAGAAAGTGGCCGAGCACGCGCCGCGGCCGTACCGGATCGTCGTGCTGTCGGACCACGGTCAGAGCCCGGGCGAGACCTTCCGTGCCCGCTACGGCCTCGGCCTCGGCGACCTGGTGCGGGCCGGCTGCGGACTGCCCGTGCCGCGCAGGGCGCGCCGCACCCACAGCGGTGCCGAGGCCCGCGCGGCCGTACGGGCCGCCCTGCGCCGGCCGGTCGAGGAGGGCACCGAGGAGTACCACCTGCCCGGCCGCCGCTCCGAGCCGATCGTGCTGGCCTCCGGCAATCTCGGCCTGGTCTCCTTCCCGGACGTGCCGCACCGGATGACCAAGGAGGAGATCGACGCCCGGCACCCGGCCCTGCTCACCACCCTCGCCAACCATCCCGGTGTCGGCTTCGTGCTGGTGCGCAGCGAACGGCACGACGGTGTCGTGCTCGGCGCGCACGGCGCGCAGATCCCGCTGGACCGACTGGACGCGGACCCGGGACCGTTGGAGGTCTTCGGGCCGGGCGCCGCCGACGCCGTACGCCGTACGCACTCCTTCCCGAACGCCGCCGACATCATGGTCAACTCCGCCTACGACCCGGCCGACGGCGAGGTCCTCGCCTTCGAGGAGCAGATCGGCTCGCACGGCGGGCTCGGCGGCGCGCAGGGCAAACCGTTCCTGCTGTCGCCGTTCACCGTCTCCGCCCCGGTCGGCGCCGGGGAGGACCTCGTCGGCGCCGAGCAGGTGCACCGTGTGCTGCGCCGCTGGCTGCGGGAGTCGGACGGCCCTCAGGTGCCGCTGGACGCGGAGCCGCAGGAGCGGGCCGCCTGACGGGCAACCCCTCGAACACCCCTGAGGCGCCCCTGTATTGCAGACCGTCGGCCAGGACCCCGTCACCGTGCGGCCGGTCTTCCGGGTGCGTCGAGCCGGAGTGTGATCGGATGGGGGGCACGGACCCCGGGAAACGGGCCCCCACGCGAAAGGAACAACCGTGGCTACCACGCGCTCCGCACACACTGTCTGGGAAGGCAACCTGCTCGAGGGCAACGGCGTCGTCAACTTCGACTCCTCCGGTGCCATCGCGGCGCAGCCGGTCACGTGGGCCTCGCGCTCCCAGGAGGCCAACGGCAAGACCAGCCCGGAGGAGCTGATCGCCGCCGCGCATTCCAGCTGCTTCTCGATGGCGCTGTCCCACGCCTTGGCGGGGGCCGGCACCCCGCCCACCAAGCTCGTCACCTCGGCCGACGTGAACTTCCAGCCGGGTGAGGGCATCACCGGTATCCACCTCACCGTCGAGGGCAGCGTCCCCGGCCTCGACGAGGAGGGTTTCGCCGCCGCGGCCGAGGACGCCAAGAAGAACTGCCCGGTCAGCCAGGCGCTGACCGGCACGACGATCACGCTGTCGGCCAAGCTCGCCTGAGCCACGGGCCTGAGCGCTCGCTCAGACCCCGTTTGGCACCCTTCCGCCAGGTCACCCGTCCCATTGACAAGAACCCGCTCGAGTTTTGTGCTGGTTTCAAGGGGCGCCCTGGCGGAAGGGGACAGCGATGGCACGCGCGGTCGGGATCGATCTGGGCACGACGAACTCGGTGGTGGCCGTTCTGGAGGGCGGTGAACCGACGGTCGTCGCCAATGCCGAGGGCGCCAGGACCACACCGTCGGTCGTGGCCTTCGCCAAGAACGGCGAGGTGCTCGTCGGCGAGGTCGCCAAGCGGCAGGCGGTGACCAACGTGGAGCGCACCGCCCGCTCCGTGAAGCGGTACATGGGCGACTCGAGCTGGCGCTTCCCCGACCAGGGCGACATCGACGGCACCCGCTACCGGGCCCAGGAGCTGTCCGCCCGGGTGCTGCAGAAGCTGAAGCGGGACGCCGAGTCCTACCTCGGCGAGGACGTCACCGACGCGGTGATCACGGTCCCCGCGTACTTCGACGACACCCAGCGGCAGGCCACCAAGGAGGCCGGCGAGGTCGCGGGCCTGAAGGTGCTGCGGATCATCAACGAGCCCACCGCCGCCGCCCTCGCCTACGGCCTCGACCGGGGCGAGGAGCAGACGGTCCTGGTCTTCGACCTCGGCGGCGGCACCTTCGACGTCTCACTGCTGGAGATCGGCGACGGCGTCATCGAGGTCAAGGCCACCAACGGCGACACCCACCTGGGCGGCGACGACTGGGACCAGCGGATCGTCGAATACCTCGTGAAGAAGTTCAAGGGGCAGTACGGCGTCGACCTCGGCAACGACAAGATGGCGCTGCAACGCCTTCGCGAGGGCGCCGAGAAAGCCAAGATCGAGCTGTCCAGTTCCACCGAGACGACGATCAACCTGCCCTACATCACCGCCTCCGCCGAGGGCCCCCTCCACCTCGACGAGAAGATGACCCGCGCCCAGTTCCAGGAGCTCACCGAGGACCTCCTCGACCGCTGCAAGACCCCCTTCCACCAAGCGGTCAAGGACGCCGGGATCAAGCTCTCCGCGGTCGACCACGTCATCCTCGTGGGCGGCTCCACGCGGATGCCGGCCGTCACCGAGCTGGTCAAGGAACTCACCGGCAAGGACCCGCACAAGGGCGTCAACCCCGACGAGGTCGTGGCCGTCGGCGCGGCCCTGCAGGCCGGTGTCATCCGCGGCGACGTCAAGGACGTCCTGTTGCTCGACGTCACCCCGCTGTCCCTGGGCATCGAGACCAAGGGCGGCATCATGACGAAGCTCATCGAACGCAACACGACCATCCCGACCCGGCGTTCGGAGATCTTCACCACCGCCGCCGACAACCAGCCCTCCGTCGGCATCCAGGTCTACCAGGGCGAACGCGAGATCGCCGCGTACAACAAGAAGCTCGGCGTCTTCGACCTCACCGGGCTGCCGCCCGCGCCTCGCGGGGTGCCGCAGATCGAGGTCGCCTTCGACATCGACGCCAACGGGATCATGCACGTCTCCGCCAAGGACCTGGCCACGGGCCGCGAGCAGAAGATGACGGTCACCGGTGGCTCGGCGCTCCCCAAGGACGACATCGACCGCATGATGCGGGAGGCGGAACAGTACGCCGAGGAGGACCACAAGCGCCGCGAGTCCGCCGAGACCCGCAACCAGGGCGAGCAACTCGTCTACCAGACCGAGAGGTTCCTGCGGGACAACGAGGACAAGATCCCCGCGGACACCAGGACGGAGGTCGAGTCGGCGATCACGGACCTGAAGCAGCAGCTGGAGCAGAACGCCGAGACCACCGCCCTGCGCACCGGCATCGAGAAACTCGCCTCGGTCAGCCAGAAGATGGGCCAGGCCATGTACGCCCAGTCCCAGCAGGCCCCGGCGGACGCGGACGCCGCGACCGGCACGGGCAGCGACACCGGGCCGGAACAGCCCACGGGGCAGGACGACGACGTGGTGGACGCGGAGATCGTCGACGACGACAAGGAACAGAAGGGCGGAGCCGCCTGAGCCGGAGCCCGCCCGTCAGACGTCGCTCTTCTCCCAGCCCCGCCGCACCGGCCGCGGCCCCGACTGCCTGGGGTCCCGGCTGCGGTAGACCACGTACGGCCGGAACAGATACTGCACCGGCGCGCTGAACATGTGCACCAGGCGGGTGTACGGGACCAGCGCGATCAGCGCCATGCCGATGACCGCGTGGATCTGGTACAGGACCGGCACGCCCGCCATCAGGCCGGTGTCGGGGGAGAGGGTGAACAGGCTGCGCGACCAGGGTGCGATCGTCCGGCGGTAGTCGTAGCCGTCGCCGGACGTGTGGGCCAGCTTGGCGAGCATGCCCATCACGATCGCCGCGACCAGCACGAGATACATGAACTTGTCGTTGGCGGTCGTCGCCCGCAGCACCGGTGCCCGGGTACGGCGGCGGTGGATCAGCAGCGCGATGCCGCCCACCGTGACCAGGCCGGCCGCCGTGCCGCCGTAGAGCGAGAACAGATGGTAGGTGTGCTCGCCGACCCCCACGGCGTCCGTCCAGGACTCCGGGACGAACAGGCCGATCAGATGGCCCACCAGCACGAACAGGATGCCGTAGTGGAAGGCGGGCGAGGCGATGTTCAGCAGCCTCGACTCGTACATCTGCGACGAGCGCGTGGTCCAGCCGAACCGGTCGTAGCGGTGCCGCCAGACCAGGCCGGCGACGAGCAGGGCGAAGGTGACATACGGCAGGACGCCCCAGAGGAGTGTGGTCATGAGCGCCCTTCGACGGGTGCGGTGGGCAGCGTGGCGCACACGGCGTCCAGGACGGTCGCGTACGGCGTGCCGAAGTCGGTGAGCCGGGAGCGCAGCTGCTCCAGGGCGTCGCGGTGTTCGAGCAGGACGTCGAGGTCGCCGGTGCGGGAGGCGAATTCCAGCACCGCGGGCAGGAAGTCGGGCAGTTCCTCGCCGGTGAGTTCCAGGCCGTGGGAGCGGTAGAGGTCCTTGAAGCGGAGCAGCGCCATGCCGCGCCGCCGGGTGTCCCCGTCGGTCCACCAGCTCAGGTACAGGCTGTGGCGGCTCTGCAGGTCGAAGACCTCGACGTAGTGGGTGGCCAGCTCCTCGGGCGCGGTGACGGCGGCGTGGTCGGTGAACTCCCGCAGCTGCGGGGCGGCTTCGCGCAGCAGTGGCAGCCGGGCGCGGAAGTCGTCGTCGGGGTAGGTCAGGCAGAGCGCAGCCGCCTGATAGAGCACCTCGAAGGAAGGCATCAGGCCTCCTCGGATTCGGGTGTGTGGGTCATGGCGGCGGCGTCCGTCTCGTCGGCGGTCTGCCGTCGGCGCTGGATGTGGAAGTTCTCCACCGGCACCAGCGGCAGCAGCTTGCGGCCCGAGTCCCGGCCGAACGGACCGTCCCCGCCCATGCCGGGCCCGCCGTCGTGGTCGAGGCTGCACCCTTGAGCCAGCGCCGACTCCTCCAGCCGCCGGGCGTCCCCGACGGCGGCCGTCGGGATCACGTACCGGTCCTCGTACTTGGCGATCGCCAGCAGCCGGTACATCTGCTCGATCTCGTGCGCGCCCATGCCCACGGCGGCCGACACGGACAGGTCCGGCTCCTCACCGAGGTTGATCGCCCGCATGTGGGAGCGCATCGCGGCGAGCTTCTCCAGCGAGGCCCGCACCGGTCCCACGTCACCGGCCGTGAACAGCTCCGCCAGATACTCCAGCGGAATGCGCAGAGTGTCGATCGCACCGAACAGGTTGTGCGCGTCCTCACCGTCGTGCCCGGTCTCCGTCAGCGCGTCCACCACCGGCGACAGCGGCGGGATGTACCAGACCATCGGCATCGTCCGGTACTCCGGGTGCAGCGGGAGCGCCACCCGGTACCTGCTGATCAGCGCGTGCACCGGCGAGCGGCGGGCCGCCGCCACCCAGTCGTCCGGGATCCCCGCCTCCTCGGCGGCCCGCCGCACCTCCCGGTCCTCGGGATCGAGGAACACGCCCAACTGGGCCTCGTACAGGTCCTTCTCGTCCCGGACGGACGCCGCCGCCGTCACCTTGTCGGCGTCGTACAGCACCACCCCGAGATAGCGCAGCCGGCCCACACAGGTCTCCGAGCACACCGTCGGCATGCCGATCTCGATGCGCGGGTAGCACAGGGTGCACTTCTCGGCCTTGCCGGTGCGGTGGTTGAAGTACACCTTCTTGTACGGGCATCCCGTCACGCACATCCGCCAGCCCCGGCACCGGTCCTGGTCGACGAGGACGATGCCGTCCTCCGCGCGCTTGTACATCGCCCCGGACGGACACGACGCCACGCACGACGGATTCAGGCAGTGCTCGCAGATACGCGGCAGATAGAACATGAAGGTCTGCTCGAACTCGAACCTCACCTTGTCCGAGGCCTGCCGGCGGGCCCGCTCGAGCATCGGGTCCAGGTCGCCGTGGGCGGGGGCGCCGGCGAGGTTGTCGTCCCAGTTCGACGACCACTCGATCTTCATCGGCTTGCCGTCGAGCTGGGAGACGGGCCGCGCCACCGGGAAGTCGTCGCCCAGCGGGGCGTCGGTGAGGTTCTTGTAGTCGTAACTCCAGGGCTCGTAGTAGTCCTTGATCTCCGGGAGTTCGGGGTTGGAGAAGATCCCGGCGAGCTTGCGCAGCCGGCCGCCCGCCTTGAGTTTCAGCGCGCCGCGCCGGTTCAGCTCCCAGCCGCCGCGCCAGCGCTCCTGGTCCTCGTAGCGGCGCGGATAGCCCTGGCCGGGGCGGGTCTCGACGTTGTTGAACCAGACGTACTCCATGCCCCGCCGGTTGGTCCACGCCTGTTTGCAGGTGACCGAGCAGGTGTGGCAGCCGATGCACTTGTCGAGGTTCATCACCATCGCGATCTGGGCCATCGGACGCATCAGTACTCGACCTCCTGGCTGCGGCGGCGGATCACCGTCACCTCGTCGCGCTGATTGCCCGTCGGGCCCAGGTAGTTGAACGCCCAGGACAACTGGGCGTAGCCGCCGACGAGATGGGACGGCTTGAGGATCAGCCGGGTGAGCGAGTTGTGGATGCCGCCCCGCTTGCCGGTGGTCTCCGACTTCGGGACGGCGACCGTGCGTTCCTGAGCGTGGTGCATATAGACCGTGCCGTGCGGCATCCGGTGCGAGACCACGGCCCGTGCGACGACCACACCGTTGCGGTTGACCGCCTCGACCCAGTCGTTGTCGGCCACGCCGATCGCCTCGGCGTCCTGCGGGGACATCCAGATGTTCTGGCCGCCCCGGGAGAGCGCCAGCATGAACAGGTTGTCCTGGTACTCGGAGTGGATCGACCACTTGTTGTGCGGGGTGAGGTAGCGGACCGTCACCTCCCGCTGCCCGTCCGGGCCGAGCCGCGGCTCGCCGAACAGCTTGTTCATGTCCAGCGGCGGCCGGTACACGGGAAGCGCCTCACCGATCTCATGGATCCAGTCGTGGTCCAGGAAGAAGTGCTGACGTCCGGTGAGCGTGTGCCAGGGCTTGAGATGCTCGGTGTTGAGGGTGAACGCGGTGTAGCGCCGTCCGCCCGACTCAACTCCCGACCACTCCGGCGACGTGATCACCGGCACGGGCGCCGCCTGCGTGTCGGCGTACGTGGTCCGTTCGCCCTCGTGCTCGGCCACCAGGTGCGCCATCGGCTGCCCCGTACGGGCCTCCAGACTCCGAAAGCCCTCGGTGGCGAGGCGGCCGTTGGTGGTGCCGGACAGCGCGAGGATGGTGTTCGCCGCCTTCACGGCCGTATCGAGCAAGGGCCGGCCGTCGGCTGTCACCCCGTTCAGGTGCCGCAGGTCCTCGACCTCCTCGTCCGGCTTCAGCGTGATGCCCTTGACGGGCAGGCCGAGCCGCTCAGCCAGCGGCCCCAGCGCGGCGAACTTGGCGCCGATCGCGGTGTAGTCCCGCTCCACGACGGTCAGGTTCGGCAGGGTCCTCCCGGGTACGGGGGCGCACTGCCCGCGCTTCCAGTCCAGGGCCACCCCGCCCGGCTGGGCCACCTCGCCCGGGGTGTCGTGCTGGAGCGCGGTCGCCACCAGGTCCTTGCGCACGCCCAGATGGTCCACGGCCAGCTCACTGAGCCGCTCGGCCAGCGCCTTGAACGTGTCGAAGTCGGTGCGCGCCTGCCAGGGCGGATCCACGGCGGGAGTGAAGGAGTGGACGAAGGGATGCATGTCCGTGCTGGACAGGTCGTGTTTCTCGTACCAGGTCGCCGCGGGCAGGACGACGTCCGACAGCAAGGTGGACGACGTCTGCCGGAAGTCCAGCGACAGCAGCAGGTCGAGCTTGCCCTCGGGAGCCTCGTCGTGCCACGTCACATCCCGCGGCCGGACGTCCTCGGGTGCCTCCTCGGCCCGAAGCGAGGAGTGCGTGCCCAGCAGGTGCCGTGTGAAGTACTCGGCGCCCTTCGCCGACGAGCCGAGCAGGTTGGCCCGCCACAGTGTCAGCACCCGCGGCCAGTTCTCCGGCGCGTCCGGGTCCTCGCAGGCGAACTTCAGCGTGCCCGCGCGCAGTTCGGCCACCACCCGCGCCACCGGATCACCGAACACCTCACCCAGCTCCAGCGGATTGCGGTCGAAGGTCGGATACGACGGCATCCAGCCCGACCGCGCCGACAGCGCCAGACAGTCCGCGCCCGTCATCCCCTCGAACCGTCCCCGGCCCAGCGGCGACGCCAGCACATCGGCCGTGAACCGGTCGTAGCGCCACTGGTCGGTGTTGAGGAACCAGTACGCCGTGCCGATCATCTGGCGCGGCGGCCGTGACCAGTCCGACGCGGACGCCAGCGTCGCCCAGCCGGTCACCGGGCGGCAGTTCTCCTGGCCCGCATAATGCGCCCAGCCGCCGCCGTTGCGGCCCTGGCAGCCGGTCAGCTGGAGCAGGGCGAGGAAGGCACGATAGATCGTCTCCGAATGGAACCAGTGGTTGGTGCCGGCCCCCATCAGGATCATGCAGCGGCCCTTCGACCGCTCCGCGGTCCGCGCGAACTCCCGTGCGATACGTACGCACTTGGCGGCCGGCACGGAGGTGTGCGCCTCCTGCCAGGCGGGCGTGCCGGGCGCGTCGGCGTCGTCGTAGGACCCCGGCCAGCGGCCCGGCAGGCCCGGCCGGCCCACGCCGTACTGGGCGAGCAGCAGATCGAAGACCGTGGTGACCAGCGCACCGTTCGCACCGCCGAGTTTCGTCGCCGGGACGCCGCGCCGTACGACGTCGCCACGACCCTGACCGTGTGCGCCGCCCTCGGTGTCGAAGCGGGGCAGCAGCACCTCGACGCCGACGGCGACCTCACTGCCGTGCAGGCTCAACTGCGGCCGTACGTCGCCGAGTTCCAGGTTCCATCGGCCCTTGCCCGACCTGCCCCAGCGAAAGCCCAGCGAGCCGTTCGGGGCGACGGCACGGCCCGTCACCTCGTCCAGCACGACCGTCTTCCACTCGGCGCTCTCGCCCGCCTGCCCGAGATCCGTGGCGCGCAGGAACTTCGCCGGGACGTAGCAGCCGTCCCGCTCCTCCAGCGTGACCAGGAACGGCAGGTCGGTGAACTGCCTTACATAGTCCGTGAAGAACGGTGTCTCCCGGTCGACGAAGAACTCCTTGAGGATCACATGCCCCATGGCGAGGGCCAGCGCCCCGTCCGTGCCGGGATGCGGGTGCAGCCACTCGTCGGCGAACTTGGCGTTGTCGGCGTAGTCGGGGGCGACGACCACGACCTTCTGGCCCCGGTAGCGGGCCTCCGCCATCCAGTGCGCGTCCGGGGTGCGGGTCACCGGCACGTTCGAGCCCCACATCATCAGATACGCGGCGTCCCACCAGTCGCCCGACTCGGGTACGTCGGTCTGGTCGCCGAAGACCTGCGGTGAGGCCACCGGCAGGTCCGCGTACCAGTCGTAGAACGACAGCATCGGGGCGCCGATCAGCGAGTGGAAGCGGGCGCCCGCCGCGTGCGACACCATCGACATCGCGGGGACGGGGGAGAAACCGGCGATCCGGTCGGGGCCGTAGGTCTTGATGGTGTGGACGTGCGCCGCCGCGACCAGCTCGACCGCCTCGTCCCAACTCGCCCGCACCAGACCGCCCTTGCCGCGCGCACGCTGGTATCGGCGCCGGCGCTCGGGGTCGCTCTGGATGTCCGCCCAGGCCAGGACCGGGTCCCGCAGCCGTTCCTTCGCCTCGCGGTACATCCGAAGGAGCACACCCCGGACGTACGGGTAGCGGACCCGGGTGGGGGAGTAGGTGTACCAGGAGAAGGCGGCGCCCCAGGGGCAGCCGCGCGGCTCGTACTCGGGGCGGTCGGGACCCACGCTCGGACAGTCGGTCTGCTGGGACTCCCAGGTGATGATGCCGTCCTTGACGTACACCTGCCAGCGGCACGAACCCGTGCAGTTCACGCCGTGCGTGGAGTTCACGACCTTGTCGTGGCTCCACCGCTCCCGGTAGAAGGCGTCCGCCTCCCGTCCGCCCGTGAGCTGGACGCTGTGCAGATCGGGCGCGGGGGTGCCGGACCGGAAGAACCTCCCGGCCTTCAGCAGCGCCGCGCCCGGCTCGGCGGGCGGCGCGGGCGGTATCTGCGTGTCGGTCACCGGCGCTCCCTTGCTTGCCCTGGTCACGAACCTAGGGCGAGGCGCGGGAGCGCACCCGTTCACGGCACCCGTACGGGTCAGATCTTGCGGGCGACCCCCGCGAAGACGGGCACGATGCCCTCGGCCTGGGCCGCCACGTCCTCCGGCTCGGGGCGCCAGCCGTGGACGGGGATCACGCCGGGGCCGAGCAGCTCCAGACCGTCGAAGAAGCGGGTGAACTCGGGCAGCGAGCGAGGGAAGAAGGGGGTGCCGCTGCGCCGGAAGTGCTCCGCGGCCTTCTCGATGGCCTCGGGGCTGAGGTCCGGGGTGACCTGGGAGAGGATCAGATGGCTGCCCGAGGCGAGCGCGCGGACGTAGCCGCGCAGCAGGCCGTACACGTCGTCGCCCTCGGGGTCGTCGCTCAAGTAGTGGGTGAGCGCGACCAGCGACAGGGCGACCGGTTCGGCGAGGTCCAGGGTCTCGCCGGCCCTGGCCAGGAGGGCGTCGAGTTCGCGGACGTCGGCGTGCACATAGTCGGTGCTGCCCTCGGGGGTGCCGCGCAGCAGCGCCTCCGCGTGCCGCAGCACGATCGGGTCGTTGTCCGCGTACACGACCCTGCACTCCGCGGCCACGCTCTGCGCGACCTGGTGCACATTGGGCTCGGTGGGGATGCCCGTACCGATGTCCAGGAACTGGCGGATCCCGGCCTCGGCGGCGGTGCGGACGGCCCGGTGCATGAACCGGCGGTTGGCACGCGCCCCGCGTAACACCGTGCCGTCCACGGCGAGGATCCTGCGGGCCAGCTCCTCGTCCACCGGGTAGTTGTCCTTGCCGCCCAGCCACCAGTCGTACACCCGGGCCGGATGCGGTCTGCTGGTGTCGACGCGGGAGGGCGCGGTGTCGGATCCGGATCCGGTCATGCGGAGTCTTCTCCTCGGTGGTCGGTGGTCGGTGGTCGGTGGTCGGTGGTCGGTGGCCCGAGGGCCCATGGGTCGTCGTCGGGATTTCGGTGCCGCCGGAGCCGTCGCAGGTCAGAAGTCCTCGCGGCGCTCCCGAAGGATCTTCTTCGTGCGCTCGGCCGACGCGGCGACCGTCGACATGTGGTCGAGCACCTCCAGATGCACACCGACCTCGTTCCGCGAGTCCAGATAGAGGGCGCCGCTGAGGTACTCGGTGTAGACCATGTCCGGCAACTGCGGCTCGGCGAAGCGGAACAGCGTGAAAGGGGCGTACGTCCCCGGGTGCGGGCCGGAGGCGAACTCCGCGACCTGAAGCGTGACCCGGTCGCGCTCGGCGAACTCCAGCAGCTTGTCCACCTGGCCGCGCATCACCTCGCCGTCGGCGCTCACCGGACGCCGCAGCACCGTCTCGTCCATGATCACCCAGAGATGCGGCGGATCAGGACGCTCCAGCAGGCGCTGCCGCCGCATCCGCAGCGCCACGTGCCGCTCGATGGTCTCCGCCCCGGCCCGGCCGATCGTCCCGGCCTGGAGCACGGCACGGGCGTATGCCTCCGTCTGCAGCAGACCCGGCACGAAGTGCGGCTCGTAGGAGCGGACGATACGGGCGGCGCCTTCCAGGCTCACATAGAGGCTGAACCAGTCCGGCAGCACGTCGTGGAACCGCTGCCACCAGCCCGGCCGGTTGGCCTCCTCGGCCAGGTCGACGAACGAGGCCGCCTCGTCCTGCGGCACGCCGTACGTCTCCAGCAGCACCTGCACGTACGGGATCTTCAGCGCGACCTCGGCCGTCTCCATGCGTCGCACGGTCGCCGCGGCCACCCGCAGCACGCGGGCCGCCTCGTCACGGCCCAGTCCCGCCGCCTCCCGCAACTCCTGAAGGCGCTTGCCGAGCACCACTTGGCCCACGGTCGGCGCGGGCCGCCGCTCACTCACGCCACGCCTCCCCTACGCGCCGAAAGTACGGGTGCAGTGTGCCATGTTCCCACAGCCGTGCGAACGGGGCGGGTAGGGCGGGTAGTTGGCCCCCCGGGGGCTGCCGGGTGCGGGTCGTGGCGGGGCGGCCGGCGGCGGGCTGTGGTGATTGCGGGGTCTCGGCCCTCGTGGGCGTCGGTGACCCGGGGAAATGGGTGCTGGGCCCGATGGGAGGACGTACGCGCGCGTGTGACAGTGGCCTCGAGGGCGGCCAGGACCCCTTGCCTCCCCGGCCCCGGAGGAGGAGTCATGGAGCGGCACGGCACGGATCCCCTGCACGAGCTCGAGGCACGGACGCGAGGCAGCGACCCTCGGTTCGCCCGCGGCCTGGAGACCGGGAACCCTCGTCAGCCACGCGAGTACCGGCGCCGGCGCGGCCGGGCCTGGGCGCTGCTGGCTCTGGCCGTGGCGATGGTGATCACGGGCACGGCGCTGGCACAGGGCCTGCTCCTCGCGGCCGGGCTGGTCCTGGCCGGGATGGCGACCTCGCTGCTTCCGGACCCACGGCACTGATCCGATCCGGTCGCCCCCGGCTGTCGTCCAGCCGGGGGCGATCTGTCGGATGAGGGCGGCAGCCGCTAGCGGCGGTGGTGTGACGTGACCTGGTGGAGCTGGAGGGCGACAGGGGCGGCTGTGAGGACGGAGGAGTACGTGCCGACGGCCAGGCCGATGAGGAGGGCCAGGGCGAAGTCGGTCAGGGAGGGGCCTCCGAACAGGGCCAGGGCGGTCAGGACGAACGCGACGCCCATGCCGGTGTTCACGGTGCGGGGCAGGGTCTGGAGGATCGCCCGGTCCACGATGCCGGGCAGGGGTGCCTTCGGGGTGCGTCGGGCCAGTTCCCTGACGCGGTCGAAGAGGACGACCGAGTCGTTGACCGAGTAGCCGACGACGGTGAGCAGAGCCGCGAGGAACACTCCGTCCATGGGCTTGCCGAGCCAGGCGAAGACGCCGACGAGGATCACCACGTCATGGGCGAGGGCGACGACCGCGGCGGTACCGAACACCCAGCGGAAACGGACCGCGAGATAGAGGAGTTGCGCGCCGAGGGCCACCGCGAGCGCGACCAGCGCGCCCCGGCGCAGCTCGTCACCGAGGCTCGGGCCGATCAGCTCGTCGCGGACCTTGTCCGCCCCACCGGTGAGGTCGCGTACGGCGTCGGTGACCTCGGCCTCCTCGGCGCCGGACAACCGATCGGTGCGCACCGTCAGGCCCGTGTCGCCGCTGGACTGCACGACGGCGTGCGGATGGCCGGCGTCGGCCAGCCCGGCGCGGACCCGGTCGGGGTCGACGGGGCCTGCGGTGGCGTACTCGATGAGGCGGCCACCGGTGAACTCCACTCCGAGTTCGACACCGCGCACCGCGATGCCCGAACCCGCCAGGACGAGCCCGGCGGCGGACAGGGCCAGCCAGCGGCGCGGACGGCGCATGGGCCGGGGTGCGCGGCGGCTGAGGCGGTCCCGTACGCCGCCCGTCGTCGCGATGCCGGTGAGGTGGGGGCGGCGACGCAGCGCGGGACGGTTCGCGGCGAACTCGGCCAGCACCCGGGTGATCACCAGGGCGCTGAACATGGAGGCGAGTACGCCGATGCCGAGGGTGACACCGAAGCCCCGCACGGGACCGGACGCGAGGAAGAACAGCAGGGCCGCCGCGATCAGCGTCGTGATGTTCGAGTCGGCGATCGCACCGAAGGCGTTGCGGAACCCGGCCGCCAGCGCCGACCGGGTACTGGCGCGCCGGCCGGACGTGTACTCCTCGCGGGCGCGTTCTAAGACCAGCACGTTGGCGTCCACGGCCATGCCGATCGCCAGCACGAAACCGGCCAGCCCCGGCAGGGTGAGGGTGGCGCCGAGCGCGGCCAGGGCGGCGTACGAGACAAGGCCGTAGCAGGCCAGGGCGACGGTGGCGAGCAAGCCCGTCAGCCGGTAGACGACGATGATGAACAGCGAGGTCAGCGCCGTGCCGATGATCCCGGCCCAGGCGCTCGCGGCGATGGCCTGCGCGCCCAGGGTCGGACCCACGGTCCGCTGCTCCACCGTCTCGACGGGCACGGGCAGGGCGCCGCCGTTGATGAGCAGGGACAGCTCTCGGGCCTCGTCCGCGTCGAAGGCGCCCGTGATCCGCGTGGCGCCGTCGCGGATGCCGCTCCCACAGGAGACGGCGGGGTCGACCTGAGGGGAGGAGATGACCTTGTCGTCGAGGACGATGGCCACCCGCCGCGCGGGTTCGCCCACCGGGTGGCACGCGGCTTCGCCGGTCAGCCGGGCCCAGCCGGCGCGCCCCGCGCCCGCGAACTCGACGGTGACGTGCCATCCGGCGCCGCTGACCTGGTCGAACCGGGCGGCGGCCTCCTCGACGTGCTCGCCGGTCAGCGCCGCGTCCCCGAGGCGCAGCAGCCCGCCGGACTCGTCGGGCAGGACGTGTTCCCGGGGCCGCTTCGGCAGCGGCTGTGCGACGTCGTCGGCGCTGTCGGCGGTGGCGCGCACCGGGTGGAAGGTGAGCTGAGCGGTACGGCCCAGGACCTCGGCCGCCTTCTTCGGGTCCTGGACTCCGGGCAGTTCGACGATGATCCGGTTGTCGCCGGAGCGGACGAGGGTGGGTTCGGCGACGCCGAGCGCGTCGATACGGCCGCGCAGCACCTCGAGGGTGCGGTCGGTGGCCTCGCCGTCGGCGTCGGCGGTCGGGGTGGAGCGGGTCTGGAGGACGATCTGGGTGCCGCCGCGCAGATCGAGTCCGAGGTGGACCGGCACGGTGACGGCGACGTACAGGGACACGGCGAGTACGACGAGGGCGAGCAGCGCGCGCACGCGCGAGGAACGGTTCAACGGGAGCCTCCGGCAGGCGCACCGAGGCCACGGAGCGCGCGGCCGGGTGCTGGTGAGGAGAGGAACTGGGGGGCAGGGGGTGTCAGATGCCGGAGAAGGAGGGAGGCGCCCGTCCACGGTCACGCAGCGCGTGCGGCTCTGTGGAGGGCGGGGGTTCGGCCGGTGCGCGCAGCCGGGGGAGTGGGGAGGCGGTGCCGTCCGCGCCCTGGCCGCAGCGGGCGGGGCAGCCGGTGTTCGGGGTGGGCTGCTCGCCGTGCGGTTCCTGGCGGGTCGCCGCCCGGACGGTGCAGGCGGTGTCGCAGCCGTCGTCGGCGAGCGGCCCGGTGTGCGCGGCGGGGGCGGCGGCGCCGACCGGACGCTCGGCGGTCGTGCCGGGGGGCGGGGCGACGACACCCAGCGCGGTCAACAGCACCGACACGACGGTCGCCAGCGCCGCGACGAAAGCCGGCCTCCGGCTGCCGTTGCCGTTGCCGTTGCCGTTGCCGGGGGCGGCGCCGGGGGCGGTGTGCGCGGTGTGCTGCATACGCCGCCCCCTCTCCTGGTGGTGTGCGATGCGCGAGCTGGACGTCAGGGCTCGATCAGCCCGGCGCGGATCGCGTACCGGGTCAGTTCCAGGCGGTCCCGCAGGCCGAGCTTCTGCAAGAGGTTGGCGCGATGCCGCTGGACGGTCTTGACGCTGATGAACAGCAGGTCGGCGATCTCCTTGGAGGAGTGCCCCTCGGCCACCAGCTTCAGGACCTCCTCCTCGCGCGGCGTGAGGATCTGGTCGGGGGTCTCCTCGCCGTGGCGGGCCCGGTCCAGGTAGTTGCGGATCAGCGCGGTGACGGCGCCGGGGTACAGGAAGGGCTCGTCGCGCATCGCGGACCGGCAGGCGGCGACCAGATCCCGGTCGGCCACCGACTTCAGCACATACCCGCTGGCCCCGGACTTCAGGGCCTGGAAGAAGTACTGCTCGTTGTCGTGCATCGTGAGCATCAGGATCCGCAGGCCCGGCTTGAGGGCGGCCAGTTCGCGGGCGGCCTGGAGACCGGTGAGACGCGGCATGGCGATGTCGAGCACCGCCAGGTCGACCTCGTGGGTCCGGGCCAGCTCGATGGCCTCGGCGCCGTCCCCGGCCTCGGCGACCACTTCGAGGTCCGGCTCCTGATCGAGGATCAGCCGTACGCCGCGGCGGACCAGCGCGTGGTCGTCGGCGAGCAGAATGCGGATCCTGCTCGCGGTCGTGGTCGTCTCGGGCATGGTCAGGACTGCTTCCTCGCTACGGGTGCGGTGAGTTGGACCCGGGTGCCGCTGCGGGGCGCCGGGGTGATCTCCAGATTGCCCCCGATGAGCAGGGCCCGCTCGCGCATCCCCCGGATTCCGGCGCCTTCGCGGGGGGCTTCGATGCCGCGGCCGTCGTCGGTGACCGTCAGCACGGCAGTGTCGTCGGTGTGCCGCAGCGCGACGGTGACCTGCTCGGCGTCCGCGTGGCGGGCGACGTTGGTGAGCGACTCCTGGGCGACGCGGTAGAGGACCAGTTCCGTCTCCGGGTCCAGCGCGGGCAGATCGGCGTCGAAGCGACGGCCGACCCGCAGCCCCGTGTGGGTGGCGATCTCCTCGGTGAGCGAGGTCAGCGCGCTGACCAGACCCAGATCGTCCAGCACCCCGGGCCGCAGCCGGCGCACCAGGCGACGGACCTCGTCCAGGCTCGCCCGGGTGATCTCCTGCACCTCGTGCAGCTCCTCGCGCAGCGGCGCCGGGGCGTCGTCCGCGGCCCGCTTCAGTCCCAGCAGGATGGCCGTCATGCTCTGCCCGACCTCGTCGTGCAGCTCCTGTGCGATACGGCGGCGTTCGGCCTCCTGGGCCAGCAGGGCCCGGGCGCTGCTGGTGGCCCGCTCCTGCTCCAGCCGCTCCAGCATCGCGTTGAACGTGCGGATCAGCTCGGCGACCCCGCCGTCGCCGGAAGCGGGCAGACGCTGGCCGGGGCGCAGCAGGTCCACGGTGGTCATCAGCTTGGTGAGCCGGTCCAGCGGGGCCAGACCGAGCCGAAGCAGCGCGGCGTTGGCGACCAGCATGACGACCAGCCCGCCGACCAGGATGACCGCCTCGGTGAGCAGAACCGGTACGGAGACCGTCACCGGAGCCCACAACAGCAGCGCGGTCGCCGTACCCAGCACGACGGCGTTCAGGGCGAAGATCCGCCAGAACAAGGACACCGGTCCCCTGCCTCCCTCTGCACCGAGTCGGTTCACCTCCACTGTCGGGCATCGCACAGCCCCACCGCGTCCTGCGAACCCGGTGCACGAGTGAGCCGACTGCCAGCCTGCCCGCCTCCCGGACGCCCGTCGATGGGGCCGGGACCCCATTTCCGGGGGCACCCACCACCCATGGTGCCGCCGTGTACACCCTCTGCCCCGGCCCAAATGGGGTCCGCGCCCGATGGGTATCCGCGCCCGGTCCGGCCAAGGTGGAAGGCACCCGACCATCCCACCGACCAAGGGACCGACCATGTCACTCGATGTCTCCAGGGCCGAGCCGCACCCGCAGGAGGCCCGGCAGCTCCTGGAGGACGCCCGCACCTCCCGGCTGGCACAGCTGCGAGCCCTCGAGGAGAGCGGGCACAGCGCGGACGATCACCTGCTGTCGGCGCAGCGGACTGCGATGCGGCGGGTCCTCGAAGAGATCGAGGCGGCCCTCGCCCGTATCGAGGACGGCACCTACGGGACCTGCCTGGGCTGCGCCAGGCCCGTGCCGGCGGAGCGGCTGGAGATCCTCCCGTACACCCGGTACTGCGTCGGCTGCCGACGTCTCGCCGACTGACCTACGCTCGTAGCGACCTCCTACGCCCTGCCTCGAAGGGGTGATGTGGTGAACCACCAGACCATCGGCGACGGTACGGCGCACCTGTCGGCCGAGGATCTCGCCGCGCTGCGCGAGAACCTGCACGAGCAGCGGCTGTTCCGCCAGGAGCAGCTGCGGCAGCTCACCGGGCCCGTCACCTCCCGCGCCGAGGACCGGCTCCGGCAGCGGGCCTCCGCGCAGATCGAGGTCCACGTCAAGCTCGCCGCCACGGCCCGGATGGTCCTCGCCGACGTCGAAGCGGCGCTCACCCGCATGAACGACGGCTCCTACGGCGCCTGCCACTTGTGCCGGCGCCCCATCGACCGGGAACGGCTCACGATCGTGCCGCAGGCCCGTTACTGCGCCCGCTGCCAGCAGGTCAGGGAGGCGATCCGGTGACCACCCACCGGCGCCCGGCCGGTGCCGCCGCCCGGCACCGGCCCTGGCCGCTGTGCCGGCGCTGCTGCGGCCTCGCCCTCGACATGGGCAGCGTCCGCACCCGCGCCTGGATCGCCGGCCAGGGTGTGATCGTCGACGCGCCGACCGTCACGGCCCCCGGCACCGACGGGACGTACCCCATCCAGCGCGGCGCCATCGTCGACCCCCCGGGCTGCGCCCGGATGCTGGACCGCCTCCTCGGCCATCGCCTGCCCCGCTCCACCCGGCCCATGGTCATCGTCACCGCACCCGTCCTGGACGGCGTCGCCTACCGCACCCGGGCCCGCACCGCGATCGACGTGCTGCGGCCGGACAGCGTCCTGACCGTGCCCAGTGCCCGATGCGTGGCCGTGGCCGCCGAAGCGGACATGTACCGCCCGCTGATGGTGGTCGACATCGGCGCCCACCTCACCGAAGCGGTCCTGCTGTGCGACGGAGCCGTCACGGACGCGCGCCGCGCCCCCTTGGGCACCGGCGACCTGGCCGGTCCCACGTCACCGGACCAGCTCACCGAGACGGTGGCCTCGATGCTGACCGCGATGCTCCGCCAGGACCGCACCGCACGCGCCGCCGCCGCCCTGCGCCGTGGCGTCCTCCTGGCCGGCGGGGGTGCCCTGCGTCCGGAGATCACCGGTCGTCTCACCCTTCGCCTCGCCGGCCCGCTGCGCGCACCGGTGCGCGTGGTCCCGGCCCCGCACACCGCGGCGGTCCGCGGTGCCGCGCGCCTCCTGCAAGCGGCCCACACCCACCCTTCGGCCTCCGGCCCGTTCTCACCCACTGCCCCGCTGCCCTGACCGACCTCCGCACGTCCCCGCCCCTCTGACCGGCCTCTGCACGTCCCCGCCCCTCTGACCGCCCTCACCGCGGCGTCGCTGCCCTGGCCGGCCGCTGCGTGGCGTCGCTGCCCCGACCGGCCCCGCTGCCTTGGCTGGCCTCTGCACGTCACCGTCCCTCTGGCCTCGGCACGGCCCCGCTGCTTTGGCCGGCCTCGGCACGGCCCCGCTGCTTTGGCCGGCCTCGGCACGGCCCCGCTGCTTTGGCCGGCCTCTGCACCGCCCCGCCTCACTCACCGGCCTCCGCACGGCGCCGATGCCCTCGAGCGCCGCATTACTTCCCGGGTAATCGACCCTCCCACCCCCTGCGCGGCATCGTTGAGGCACCGCGTCCCGGGGCGGCGCACTCCGTTCCGGGGCGCGGGCCCGGCATCTCAACTCGACCTCGACGGAGGGTGATTCGTCATGTCCGCCACCGCGCTCACCGCGCTCGCCCGGACCTCCGACCCGCAGACCGTGCTGCGCCGCTTCCTCGCCCTGGACGCGATGGTGACGGGCGCGAACGGCCTCGCCTACCTCGCCGTGTCCGGTCCGCTGGGCCGGCTCCTCGGGGTGGACTCGGGGCTGCTGCTCGGGCTCGGCGCGTTCCTCGTCGCGTACGCGGCCGGCGTCGCCGCGCTCGCCGCCCGTGCCCGCCCCGCGGCGTTCCCGGTGCGGGCCGTGATCGAGGCCAACCTCGCCTGGTCCGTCCTGAGCCTGGCCGCGCTCGCGTTGTGGCTGTCGCCGACCACGACGGGCGCGGTGTGGACCGTGCTCCAGGCGCTCACCGTCGCCGGCTTCGCGGCACTCCAGCACGCGGCGTTGAAGGTCCGTCAGGAGACCATCGACTGAAGGTACTTGACCGTCGCCGGGTCGGCCGGGAGAAGTGTCTCGATGGCCAGCTCGGCGACGGTCACATCCATCGGGGTGTTGAAGGTGGAGATCGAGGAGATGAAGGACAGCACGCGGCCTTCGTGCTCGATCTGCATCGGCAGCGCGAAGTACGGGACGGGCTCGGCCGGTTCGGCGGCCCCGGCCGCTTCCGGCGGCACCGGGTACGCCGCGACCTCCTCGTACAGCCTGCGCAGTGGCTCGGAGCGGCGCAGCGCGATCTGCCGGTCCATCTGGGCGAGCAGATGCCCCCGCCACTCGCGCAGGTTGCGGATGCGCGGCGCGAGGCCCTGCGGGTGCAGCGTGAGGCGCATCGCGTTCAGCGGGGGCGTGAGGAGGTGCTCGGGGATGCCGTCGAGCAGCATCAGGACGCCCCGGTTGGCCGCGTGGACGTGATACATCGCGTCGACCACGAGGGCGGGGTAGGGCTCGTAACCCTGGATCAGCTGCTCCATGCCCGCGCGCAGCGCGTCCAGCGCCGGGTCGTCCAGCGGGGTCTCCGGGTAGTGCGGGGCGTATCCGGCCGCCAGCAGCAGCGCGTTGCGCTCCCGCACCGGCACGTCCAGATGCTCCGCCAGCCGCAGCACCATCTCCTCGCTCGGACGGGAGCGGCCCGTCTCGATGAAGCTGATGTGCCGCGCCGAGGAGTCGGCCCGCAGCGCCAACTCCAGCTGGCTGACCCGCCGTTGCTCCCGCCAGGCCCGCAGCAGGGGGCCGACGCCCTGGCCGGCGGGGGCGGAGGCGGCGGAGGGCGCGGAGACGCGTTCCGGCGGGACGGTGGTCATGGGTACGACCGTAGTCGAAGGGCGTGTGGAACGGCCGGTCGGTGGGCGTCGTCCTCGCGGGGCATCCCTGGTGAGCGGGCCCGCGCAGGGCCCGGACGACGGGCGTCGCCCCTGGTGAGCGGGCTGGTGGCGCGCACGGACGACCGGCCTGCACGGTCGGCGCCACGCGCCCGCCTCACCCGACCGGCTCCCTCGCCAATGACCCGGGCGCCCTCTGACCAGGGCCGTCGCGCCCCGGCTGTGGCAGGCTGAGGATGAAGCCGACCGTCCAGGAAGGAGCGAGGCCATGCCCCTCGAACCGCTGTCGCAGAAGGAGATCGAGGACCGGCTCGCGGAGCTGCCGGGCTGGTCACTGGACGGCGACCGCATCGCACGCTCCTACCGGCTGTCCTCCCACTTCGCGGCCACGGCGATGGGTCGTGCACATCGCCCAGGTCCAGGAGGAGCTCGACCACCACTCCGATCTCACCCTCGGCTACAACACGGTGTCCCTCACCGTGCACACGCACACCGTCGGCGGCGTGACCGAGCGGGACTTCGACCTCGCCAGGAAGATCGAGGAACTCGCCCCGGGCCACGGCGCCCACTGACGCGCGTGCTGGACTACGACAAGGAAGCGGAGCGCTACGACGCCTCGCGCGGCGGCGAGGCCAGGGCGGCGGCTGCCGCGCAGGCCGTGCTGGGACTCCTGCCGCACGGCACGCGCAGCCTGCTCGACGCCGGCTGTGGCACCGGCATCGTGACCCGACGGCTCGCCGCGGCTCGGGGCGGCCTGCGCGTGACGGGCGTCGACCGTGCGCCGAACATGGTCCGGCAGGCCGCTGCCCGTCTGCCGGGCGCCGTCGTGCTTGCCGACAGCCGTCGGCTGCCGTTCCGGGACGGCCGTTTCGACGCCGTCAGCAGCGTGTGGCTGCTGCATCTGGCGCAGGGCGACGAGGACGTGCGGACTCTCGTGGGGGAGTGCGCCCGGGTGCTGCGGCCCGGCGGGGTCTATGTCACCACGGTCGACAAGGCCGCCGCCCACAACGTGGGCAGCGACATCGATGCCGTGCTCGCCTCCCGCCCGCGCCGCCCCGCCCGGGACGCGGTGGCCGTCGTCGAGGCGCACGCCCTCGGCCACGGCCTGGTCCCGGCGGGCCGGTCCCGGTTCACGGGCCACGGCCAGGGCCGCAGTCCTCGCCGCACGATCGCCGACCTGCGCCGCGGCTGGTTCGTCACCCTGCCGCCCGGCGAGCTGGCCGACGAGTTCGCCGCCCGCCTGGCACAACTGCCGGCCCAGGACCGGCCCCGCCCCGACCCGGTGTTCACCCTGCGGGCGTTCCGGAAGCCCGGGTGACACCGACACCGCCGGATCTTCGGCACCGACCGCTCCAGTCTCTTCCTCGGCGACGGCGCCACGACTCACTGGGACGCACCCTGAGCCGGCAGCTCGCTCGCTATCCTCTGGGGCGGCTGATCCATGTGACGTAGGTGACCGCGGCCGTTCCGCATGTGGCAACGGAGGTCCGGCCCCTGTACACGAACGGGCCTTCGCCTACCCAGGTCCGGCCGTCACTCGCCCGGCATGTGACCATGGCCTTGTGGCGCATCACCGCTGTCGCCCCTCCGGTGCATCGCACCTTCCCATAGTGCTTCCCGCCTGCCGAATAGGCGGACTTGGTGCACGAGTAAGGCTGGGCGGACGCTGCTTGAGATGCATGGGCGGTGCCGAGCAGGGCGGCCAGAGCCACCCCCAAAGAGGCTCCCGCAGTAATGTATTTCTTCATTTCCCCTCCCGTGAACAGCCAAAAAAACGCAGACCGAACGCCGTCGTGAACCGGTGAGAATGGGAAGACGGCGAGAAGTCGCGTTCCGCTGGAACTCGGCGAGCTCATCCCGGAGTCATGGCTCTCGGGTGCCGGCCAGAATTCCCCTGTCGGAGCCGAAGGCCGGTGGTCAGCGCGGCCCGCGCTCATCACCATCATTGATCATGGTGATGAGCGTGTCAGCCGGATGAGTGCAAAGAATTCTTTACGAAGCAGGAGGCAACCAAGAGACGAGGCAGGGTTTCTGACGTCTCGCGTCCCCCGATCGACTGGAGACACGAGATGAAACCGCGTACAGCGAACGGCCGTCGGGTTCGGCCGATGGCCTCGGGCCTTCTTTCCGGCCGGATTCCGGCTGCGGTACTCCTCCTGGCCATGACGACCTCCTGCACCGGCTCCGCGTCGCGGGACGGTGCCGCCGTGGCCTCGACACCCGGCGCGGCCGGCGTGGGTGACCGGCTGTTCCCGGCACTGGGCAACGGCGGCTACGACGTGGCGCACTACGGACTGACCCTGGACTACGTGCCCGAGACGAACCGTCTGAAGGGCACGGCTGTCATCACAGCCCGCGCCGAACAGGGCCTGAGCCGCTTCGACCTCGACCTGTCAGGGCTGCACGTCCGCCAGGTCACGGTGCAGGGGGTGAAGGCCCGATACACGCGTGCGAAGGACGAGTTGCTGGTGACACCGGCGAAACCCGTCATGGACGGCGACACCTTCAAGACGGTCGTCACCTACGACGGCACCCCCCGCACGATCGAGAACGACGACGGAAGCCGGGAGGGCTGGATCGAGACCGACGACGGCTCGACCGCCCTCGGCCAGCCCGCCGGTTCCATGACCTGGTTCCCGGGCAACCACCACCCCTCCGACAAGGCCACCTACGACATCACGGTCACCGTGCCCAAGGACGAGGACGGCGACCCCTACGACGTGGTCGGCAACGGCGAACTGATCTCGGAAGAGGACAAGGGCGGGACGGTGACCCGGCACTGGCGCACCGAAGAGCCCATGGCCGATTATCTCGCTCACGTCTCCGTCGGCTACTTCGAGGTCCACAAGGGCCGTACCGGCGATGACGTACCCGTGTACGTCGCCGTCGACCCGGATGAGTCGGAGGCCGCCGCGGACGTCGACGTCACGGCACTCGTGCCCGAGATCGTCGACTGGGGAAGCGAACGCTTCGGTCCCTACCCCTTCTCCTCCGCCGGCGCGATCGTCGACCATCTGCCCGGGCTCGACTATGCCCTGGAGACCCAGACCAAGCCCTACTTCGACGAGGCGCCGGACGAGAAGCTGCTCGTGCACGAGCTGGCGCACCAGTGGTTCGGCAACTCCGTCACCCCGCGCGAGTGGAAGGACATCTGGCTCAACGAGGGGCTGGCCACGTACGCGGAGTGGCTCTGGGAGGAGGGGCAGGGCGGGAGGAGCGCCGACGAGATCTTCGAGGACTTCTACGACGGCACGGACCCCGAGAGCGAGGGCATCTGGGCCTTCCCCCCGGCAGACCCCCCCGACGCGGCACGCGTCTCCGACCCGCCGGTCTACGGACGCGGCGCCATGGTGGTGCACAAGGTACGCGAGGCGGTCGGTGACAAGACCTTCTTCGACGTCCTCCGTACCTGGACCCGACAGCACCGGCACGGCAACGCCGATACCGGGCAGTTCATCGCGCTGTGCGAGGACAAGGCCGGGAAGAACCTGGCGAAGCTCTTCGACGTATGGCTCTTCGGCGACAAGAAGCCGTCGCGGGCGCGATGAGAGCGATCCGTCGGGAAGGGCTCCTCCTCCGCGTGACGGAAGAGCCCTTCCCCTGCTCGCCGGGAGATGTCACGCGGGCGGGTACACCAGGGTGATCTCGCGGTTCAGGCCGGTCTCGTCGGCGTCCGGGTACATGGAGACCTCACCGTCGGACCACCGCACCAGGAAGTCGTCGGGGTGGCGGTTCTCCGTGTAGTCGCCGGCGCCCAGGATGGTGGCGTGGGTCCAGAGCCGGTTGGGTTTCTTGACCTGGATCTCGCCGTGGAAGCCGTTCTGGTCGAGGTCCTTGTAGAGGGTCAGTTCGCCATCGGTCCAGCGCACCATGAGGTCGTGCTGATCGTTGCCGGTGAAGTCGCCCGAGGTGAGCGTCGCGGCGTGCTTCCAGGTGCCGTTGGGCGCGGCGAGCTTCTTCTCGCCGTGGAAGCCGTCGCGGTTGACGTCGGTGTACAGGGTGACCTCGCCGTCGCTCCAGCGGACCAGCAGGTCGTCGGTCCACTTGTTGCTGCTCGTATAGCGGCCACCGGTGATGGAAATGGCGTGCTTCCACAAGGCGTTGGGCTTCTGCAACTGGACCTCGCCGTGAAAACCCCGCTCGTCGACGTCGGGATAGAGCGTCAGCTCACCGTCGGTCCAGCGGACGATCAGGTCGTCCCGGTCGGCACCGGTGAAGTCGCCCGCCGCGATGGTCGCGGCGTGCTTCCAGGTGCCGTTGGGCCCGGTGAGACGAAACTCCTTGTCGAAGTTGTCGCCGTCCTCACCCGCGCCGCGGTACAGGGTCACTTCGCCGTCGGACCAGCGCACGATCAGGTCGGAGTAGTCCCACGTCCCGGGGTTGCCGTCGGTGAAGTAGCCCCCGGCCATGACCTCGGCGTGCTTCCAGGTCTCGGCCTTGCCCAGCACACCACGGCCGGCCGGCTGACGGTTGTTGACGGCGTCGTCGTACAGTGCCTTGGCGTCGGCGTCGAGGTAGGAGCTGTAGGAGATGTCGTCCTTGTCGCCGCCGGTCTTCCAGCCGCCGATGACGCCGATCAGGCCCCAGCCGCCGCCCCGCTTGACGAGGAACGGGCCGCCGGACGCGCCGCCGGAGTACTTGTCGCACGCGATCCGCAGGAAACTGCCCGGGATCTTCGGGTCGGTGCTGTTGTAGCGGACGGTCTTGTCCGTGCAGTCCAGCGGGCGCTTCTGGTTGGCCGGGTAGCCGATGAGGCGGACCGGGTCGTGGGCGTACCCGGCATTGATCATCAGCTCGGCCCCGCCGACGACGTCCTGGACCTGCTTGCCGCCGCGCGGTTCGATCTGCAGGAAATTGAAGTCGAGGTCGGCCGCGGCGTCCGGGCCCTTGGACAGGTAGCGCTTGTCGACATAGATACGCCCGGGCTTGACGGTGAAGGCGCCGTGCGGCTTCCTGCCGTCGTCGTACTGCGGGACGAACGTGAGGTTCTTGCGCGCGTCCTGGTCGTCGAAGCAGTGACCGGCGCTCATCACGATGTTCTTGCCGGGGCTCTTGACGACCGTGCCACCACAGAAGCGGCCGGTGTCGGTTCCGTCGTTCCAGAAGAAGGTGCCGACGACCGGCAGCCCCTCGAAAGGTTTGCTGGGAGAGCGCGGTGTCCTGGACGGGGCCGGAAATTGCTTGGCCTGCTGCTCCTGCACGGGCTTCGCGGCCCGCATGCGCTCCGCGGTCCAGTAGCTGTCGGCGTCGGCCGGTGTGAACCCGCGCGCGTCGTCATCCCCGCCCGCCGGGACGGGAGTCGGCGGTACGGAAGGCTGTTCCGCCGGGGCGCTCGGGGTGGCACTCCCCGAGGGAGGCGGGCCGCTCGGGTCCGCGTACGCCGGAAGGCCCGGCAGCAGAACGAGTGCGGCGGCCCCCGCCACGGCACTCAGTGCTCTGCGTAACTTCATGGTCGAATCCCCCAGATCAGATGAGACGCGCGTCACGCGGCATGGCGTGAGTGCGTCACGGTCGGTCATGATCGTATGACCACTTCGGGCAGGGGAAAGCGCATATGATCCACTTCACACGCTCGTCCGTGCGGTGCGGACTCGCCGCAATTGCGGTGCCGCTGACCCTGCTCGGGTGCGCCGGGGCGGCGCACGCCGATCCACTCCCGTCGCCCGGACGGGGATACGTCTCCGTCAGCGGCTCGGCAGCACCTGGCGAGTTGGTGGAACTCACGGTCAAGGCACGCCCCGGCAATCCGCACCCGACGTCGGTGGAGGTCTCCGGTCCGGCGCTGACCGACGACACCACCCTCGGCGACACCAAGAGCGCGTGGGTGGGTGCGGGCCGGATCAAGAAGAACGTGAAGCCCGGCACCTATCGCGTGACGTTCACGCTGCGGCACAGGGACGCCGACTGCGTGACGGAGAAGGACCGCGACTATGTCTGCGACTACCCTTCGATCGTCCTGAACACCGAGGTGAAGGTCTCGGCTGCCCCTGAGGCCCCGGCATCGGGCAAGGGGTCGGGCTTCAGCGGCGGCTTGGCCCTGGGCGTCGCGGCGGGTGCCGTGGGGACGCTGGCGGCGGGCGGAACAGTGCTGCGCCTCCGGCGCCGCGAGGACGCGGCTCCCAGGTGAAGAGCCTGAGCGGGACAGCGACTCGGGCTGCGCGCACCGGTGCGGTGACCCCGGCTGGTCAGTGTCCCGGCCCGTCACCGCACCGCATTTTCAGGGCCCGCTTTTTTGCGGTTACGGCAAGGACAGTGGCCCCGTGGCGGTGCGTCGGCGCACGCTGTCGGCATCCGGACGAGAGGCTGACCACCATGGCGCACGACGACCCCCACCACGACGACCCCCGGCACCACGATCACGGCCACGGCGACAGCCACAGCCACAGCCACAGTCACAACCACGGCCACGGCCACGGCCACGATCACGGCGACATCGACTGGGACGAGATGGCCCCGCTGCTCCAGACGGAGGCGGAGCTGTTCACGCCCCTGTACGAGCACGCTCTGGCCTGGCTGGCGAAGCGGCAGACCGAGCCGGGGCTGATCGTGGACGCGGGCAGCGGGCCCGGCGTCGTCGCCTGCCTCCTCGCCGACGCCTTCCCCGGCGCCCGGGTCGTCGCCGTCGACGCGTCCGAGCCGCTGCTGGAACGGGCCCGGGCAAACGCCGAGCGGCTCGGCGTCGCCGACCGGTTCGGCACTCTCGCCGGTGAACTCCCGGGCGTACTGGACGACTTGGACTACCCGGTCGACCTGCTCTGGGCGGGCCGCAGTCTGCACCATCTGGGCGACCAGCGCGCCGCCCTCGCCGCATTCGCCGACCGTCTCGCCCGCGGCGGCACGCTGGCGCTTCAGGAAGGCGGCCTCCCGGCCCGGTTCCTGCCGCGCGACATCGGCTTCGGGCGCCCGGGCCTCCAGGCGCGCCTGGACGCGCTGGAGGCCGAGTGGTTCGCCGCGATGCGGGCGGACCTGCCCGGCTCGGTCTCCGAGACCGAGGACTGGCCGGCCCTGCTCACCGCCGCCGGTCTGCGGCCGAGCGGCACCCGCACCTTCCTGCTCGATCTGCCGGCCCCCACCACGGACCGTGCCCGCGCCTACGTCGTCGCCCGGCTGACCCGTATCCGCGAGGGCCTCGGCGACCGCCTCGACACCGACGACCGCGCCACCCTCGACCGGCTCCTGGACCCGGACGACAAGGCGAGCGTGCACCACCGTCCCGATGTCTTCGTGCTCGCGGCGCAGACCGTGCACACGGCCGTGCGGACGAAGTGACGCCGGCCGGCGCCTCGTCCGCACGCACGCCTGCGGTCAGTCGTTCGCGATGAACTCCCTCGCCAGCTGCTCGCCCATCGACACCGCCGCGCTGTGGCTCTCGATGGGGGAGATCCGCGAGTTCTTGAAGAGGATGTACGTCACGCCGGAGGCCGTCCCGCCGGTCGCCGGGTCGGGGTCGATGCCCAGACGCTCAGCGGCGGCGTAGGAGGCCTCACCGATGATGCGCTGCGGGCCGGTGTCGCCGACGACGGCGTACAGGACCTGATCGCCGTGGACGACGGCGGCCACGCTCCCGCCCGTGATGCCCGCCGCGCGGTAGTCCCAGATCCCGCTGGGGCCGGGGACGACGACGTACGGCAGCGTGTCCGACCTCAGCGGTTCGCCGTCGGACTGATGGAACGCCGTGTCGGGCAGGAACCACGGGTCCGCGATCTCGTTGCACTTGTCCGTGCGCCGGCCGTCGCAGTCGATGTCCATGTCCGCCTGCCAGAAGACCGCACCGGCCGTGCCGCAGACGGGGACCGTGGCCGGGGCCGTCTGGTCGGTGCGGTACTTGCCGTTCGAGATCTGCGAGCAGGACCTCACCTTCGCGAGGAGCTCGGCCGCGGCGACCGGGCCCGGTCGGGGGGACGGCGGTGGCTCCGGGGTGCCGACGGCACTCGCGGGGAGCAGCCCGGCGATCGGCAGCGCGGCGGCGAGGGCCGCGGCCAGGGTCAGCGTCCTGATGCGCACGTGAGGGATCCTCCTGTTGGGAAAGTTTCCTTATTTGCGCATTCTGTGCTGATTGCGGCGTCATGACCCCGGTAGAAGACTGGACATGCCGAAGATTTCGGATGCGAGCCCGGTTTTCCGGGAGGTGTCATGTTCGTACGCGCCATTTACACGACCGGCGATCCCACGAAGATCGACACTGCCATCAGGGCGATGAACACAGAGGGGCGGGATCTGCTGGAGGACCGTCCGGGCTACCGCGGCGCGAGTGTCTTCGTGGACCGGACGCTCGGCAAGCTCCTGGCGGCGAGCTGGTGGGACTCGGAGCAGGCACGGCGCAACAGCGACGAGGTGCTGCGCGAGCGGCGGGCGGCGATGCTGGAGCCGTTCGCGGGCACCCTGGCCGTCGAGAACTACGAGGCGGCGGTCTTCCACCAGGTGCGGCATCCGCAGGCGGGCGGCGGACTGCGGCTCACCAGGCTGGATTTCGACCCCAGGGACGCGGACCTGCTTGCCGACACGTTCCGGACGACGGTGGTGACCCGGCTCGAGACTCTGACGGGTCTGGCCCGGGCCTCACTGCTGATCGACCGGGAGCGGGGACGGGGGATGGTCGGAGTGCTGTTCGTCGACCATGCCGCCCTGGAGGCGTCCCGTTCGGGTCAGGCGGCGGCCAGGCACGAGGGCGCGGCCAAGGCGCATGTGACCGTGACGGGACTGGAGGAGTTCGAGGTCGTCTTCACCGACGTGCGCGAGCACTGAGGCGCGCGGTCGGGCGCCGACCGCCCCGCGAGCCCGGCTCTCTCCCGCGCGTGAACGCGTCCGCCCGCCGCTCGGCCGTCCGAGCGGCGGGCGCGCGGTGGGGCGGGCGGTGCGGGCGCGCGGGCGAAGGGGCTTGGGCGGTGGCGGGTGCGCCGCCGCCGGCGTGGCGGTCAGGCCGCGAACGTCGCCGGGTCCGGACCGATACGCCGGTCCTCGTTCAGCGCGCTGATCGCCGCGAGGTCCTCGTCGTCCAGGCTGAAGTCGAAGACCTCGATGTTCTCCTTGATCCGCGACGGCGTCACGGACTTCGGGATCACGACGTTGCCCAGCTGGAGGTGCCAGCGCAGCACGATCTGGGCCGGGGTGCGGCCGTGCTTCTGCGCGATGGCGACGATCGCCGGGACCTCCAGCAGCCCCTTGCCCTGGCCGAGCGGCGACCAGGCCTCGGTGGCGATGCCCTGCTCGGCGTGGAACTCGCGGGAGACCTGCTGCTGAAGGTGGGGGTGCAGCTCGATCTGGTTCACCGCCGGGACGACCGACGTCTCGTCGATCAGCCGGCGAAGGTGTTCCGGAAGGAAGTTGGAGACCCCGATGGCACGGATCCGGCCGTCGGCGTGCAGCTTCTCGAAGGCCTTGTAGGTGTCGACGTACGTGCCGCGGGCCGGCATCGGCCAGTGGATGAGGTACAGGTCCACATAGTCCAGGCCCAGCTTCTCCAGCGACAGGTCGAAGGCGCGGAGGGTGGAGTCGTACCCCTGGTCGCTGTTCCAGAGCTTGGTGGTGACGAAGACGTCCTCGCGGGGGAGGCCGGAGGCGGCGATGGCCTTGCCGGTGCCCTCCTCGTTGCCGTAGATCGCCGCTGTGTCGATGCTGCGGTACCCGGCCTCGAGCGCCGTGGTGACCGCGCGCTCCGCCTCGTCGTCCGGCACCTGCCAGACGCCGAAGCCCAGCTGGGGCATCTCGACGCCGTTGTTGAGGGAGATCGGGGGGACCTTGCTCACGAGCTTGTGATCCTTACGGTTGTCGTCAGGTGGTACTCATATCGTCAACGATCACGAGCCGCGATGCATTCCTGACGGCGGAATCCGTTCGAACCGATCGGCCCTCAGGCCTGGTACAGCGCCTCGACCTCTCCGGAGTAGGCGTTCTCGATCGCCTTGCGCTTCAACTTCAGTGAGGGCGTGAGCAGTCCGTGCTCCTCGGTGAAGGGCTGGGCGAGGATACGGAAGGTGCGGATCGACTCGGCCTGCGAGACAAGCGTGTTGGCGGCCACGACCGCGCGCCGCACCTCCGTCTCCAGGTCCGCGTCGCGCACCAGTTCAGCCGGTGTCATCTGCGGCTTGTCCCGCATCATCAGCCAGTGCTCCACGGCCTCCTGGTCGAGGGTGACCAGGGCCGCGATGTACGGGCGGTCGTTGCCGACCACGATGCACTGCGAGACCAGGGGATGGTCGCGGACGCGTTCCTCCAGCAGACCCGGCGAGACGCTCTTGCCGCCGGACGTGACAAGGATCTCCTTCTTGCGGCCGGTGATGGTGAGGTAGCCGTCCTCGTCGAGGGAGCCCAGGTCGCCGGTGGCGAGCCAGCCGTCGTGCAGGGTCTCGTCGGTGGCCTTCGGGTTGTTGAGGTAGCCCTGGAAGACGTTGGCGCCGTGCAGCCAGACCTCGTTGTCGTCCGCGATGTGCACGGTCACGCCCGGGATGGGGCGGCCGACGGTGCCGAAGCGGGTGCGGTCCGGCGGGTTGGCGGTCGCCGCCGCGGTGGACTCGGTGAGGCCGTAGCCCTCGTAGATGTGCACGCCGGCCCCGGCGAAGAACAGCCCGAGCCGCCGGTCCATCGCCGAACCGCCGGACATGGCGTGCCGGATACGGCCGCCCATCGCCGCGCGCATCTTGGCGTAGACGAGCTTGTCGAAGATCTGGTGCTGCATCCGCAGACCGGCCGACGGGCCCGGGCCGACGCCCCAGGCCTTGGCCTCCAGGGCGTCCGCGTACTTCACGGCGACATCGACGGCCTTCTCGAAGGCGCCCGCCCTGCCCTCCTTCTCGGCCTTGCGGCGGGCGGCGTTGAAGACCTTCTCGAAGATGTACGGCACGGCCAGGAAGAACGTCGGCCGGAACGCCGCGAGGTCCGGCAGCAGCGCAGCCGCGTGCATCTGCGGCTGATGACCGAAGCGCACCCGGCCGCGGATCGCGGCGACCTGCACCATGCGTCCGAAGACATGCGCGAGCGGCAGGAACAGCAGCGTCGCCGCCTCGTCGCCCTTCTTGGAGTGGAACACCGGCTCCCAGCGCTCGACGACGGTGTCCGCCTCGTACATGAAGTTGCCGTGCGAGATGACACACCCCTTGGGGCGCCCGGTCGTGCCCGAGGTGTAGATGATCGTGGCGACCGAGTCGGGTGTGACCGCCTGCCGGTGGCGGTGGACGACCTCGTCGTCGAGGTGGGCCCCGGCCTCGTACAGCTCCGGCACCGCACCCGCGTCCAGCTGCCACAGCTGGTGCAGCTGGGGAAGCCGGTCGATGACGGTGGCGATCGTCATCGCGTGGTCCTCGTGCTCGACGATCGCGGCCGAACACTCGGCGTCGTACAGCATCCAGAAGCACTGCTCGGCCGAGGAGGTGGGATAGATCGGCACCACCTGGGCGCCGACGGTCCACAGGGCGAAGTCGAACAGCGTCCACTCGTACCGGGTACGGGACATGATCGCGACGCGGTCGCCGAACCGGATGCCGCGGGCCAGCAGCCCCTTGGCAAGGGCCAGCACCTCGTCGCGGAACTCCGCGGAGGTGACGTCCCGCCACCGGCCGCTGTCGTCCTTGCGGCCGAGAGCGACCTTGAGGGGGTCCTCCTGGGCATGCTCGAAGACGACGTCGGCCAGGCCGCCCACCGGCGGCGCCAACGCCAACGGAGGGTTGGTGAACTCGCGCA
This sequence comes from Streptomyces sp. M41, assembly GCF_043673425.1. Taxonomy (NCBI): domain Bacteria; kingdom Bacillati; phylum Actinomycetota; class Actinomycetes; order Kitasatosporales; family Streptomycetaceae; genus Streptomyces; species Streptomyces sp. M41. Next base: position 293,182 of record NZ_JBIMKE010000001.1, read on the forward strand.
AACCCGCTCCCCGCTGCCCGCTCCGAATGTTTCGGCTGAAAAGCTCCGCTCAGCGCCGTGAAAGCTACCTCACTCTTCGTGAGGAGGGGAGGGGGCGAAAGGCGAGCAGGGCTCAGGTATGCACAGGTCAGCGCGGGAAAATGCGCTCACATGGGGAAGGGTCGGACAGAAAACTGACCGTGGAGTAAGTTTCGGGCCCGTAATCTCCACCGAATCTGTACGACCCGATCACCCGCCACGACCCGAGTCGATCATGCCATCCTCGAGTCACCGGTCCGCTCCCGGGGCCGGGTGCTGGCATCGGGGCCGGTCGCCTCGATCTTCATCGCCGGTGCAACCGGTCCCCGCCCGCCAAAATCGTCGCCGCCAGGGCGTCCGCGGCGTTCTGGGCGGCCGGGCGGCGGTGGCCGTGGATGAGGACGAAATCCACTCGGCCCAGCGCGGGCAGCCCCGCCCGCTCGGGAACGCGGGACAGGCCCGGCGGGATCAGGCCCCGGGAGTGGGCCATCACGCCGAGGCCGGCCCGGGCCGCGGCGAGCAGGCCGTTCAGGCTGCCGCTCGTGCAGACGATCCGCCATTCGCGGCCCAGACGCTCCAGGGCCTCCAGGGCCAGCGCCCTGGTGATGCCGGGCGGCGGGTAGACGATCAACGGGACCGGGCGGTCCGGCTCCAGCCGCAGCCGCTGCGCGCCGATCCACACCAGCCGGTCGTGCCACACCAGCTCGCCCTGCCGGTCCTCCGGGCGCCGCTTGGCCAGCACCAGGTCCAGCTTCCCGGCGGCCAGTTGCTCGTGCAGGGTGCCGGAGAGCTCGACCGTCAGCTCCAGGTCGACCTCCGGGTGGTCGTGGCGGAAGCCCTCAAGGATCTCCGGGAGCCGGGTCAGGACGAAGTCCTCGGACGCGCCGAAGCGGAGCCTGCCGCGCAGCCGGGTGCCGGTGAAGAACGCCGTCGCCTGCTCGTGCACCTCCAGGATCCGGCGGGCGAAGCCGAGCATCGCCTCACCGTCCTCGGTCAGCTCCACGGAATGGGTGTCCCGGGAGAACAGCGGCCGGCCGGTGGCGTCCTCCAGGCGCCGCACATGCTGGCTGACGGTCGACTGGCGCAGACCGAGCCGCCGGGCGGCCTGGGTGAAGCTCAGGGTCTGGGCGACCGCCAGGAACGTACGGAGGTGGGAGGGGTCGTACATGCTGACCAGGGTAGCCGCCGTCATCGCAGATCGTGATGACAGTCAGAATGGTATGCGGGATTCCCGATCGGTGAGCGTCGGAGGACGATGGGGAGGGCACGTCCGTGCCGGGAACCCGAAGCCGGCGAGGCGACAGCCGAGTCGAGAGAGCGAAGTAGTGGAGCACAGTGAAACGCCTGCGATGGCCCCGTCGGATGCCGATCGACCCGTACATACTGCTGCTGCTCGGGACCGTCGGCCTCGCGGCCCTCTTCCCGGCGCGCGGGACGGCGTCCGACGTGGCCTCCGGCGCCTCCACGGCCGCGATCGCCTTCCTGTTCTTCCTCTACGGCGCCCGGCTGTCCACCCGTGAGGCGATGGACGGGCTGAAGCACTGGCGGCTCCACGTCACCGTGCTGGCCTGCACCTTCCTCGTCTTCCCGCTGCTCGGCCTCGCCGCCCGCGGGCTCGTCCCGGTCCTGTTGACCGACCCGCTCCACCAGGGTCTGCTCTTCCTCACCCTCGTCCCGTCGACCATCCAGTCGTCGATCGCGTTCACCTCGATGGCCCGCGGCAACGTGCCCGCGGCGATCTGCGCGGGCTCCTTCTCCTCGATCGTCGGCATCGTCCTCACCCCGCTCCTCGCCGCGGCCGTACTGGGCTCCGGCGTCGGCGGGTTCTCCGCCGACTCGCTGCTGAGGATCGTGCTTCAGCTGCTGGTGCCGTTCCTCGCCGGGCAGGCGCTGCGCCGCTGGATCGGCGGATTCGTCACCCGGCACAAGAAGGTCCTGGGGCTCGTCGACCGCGGCTCGATCCTGCTCGTCGTCTACACCGCGTTCAGCCAGGGCATGGTCCAGGGCATCTGGCACCAGGTGAGCCCGGCACGGCTGGGCGGCCTGCTCGCCGTCGAGGCCGTGCTGCTGGCCGTGATGCTCGCCCTGACCTGGTACGGCGCCAAGGCGCTGCGCTTCGGCCGCGAGGACCGCATCGCCATCCAGTTCGCCGGCTCGAAGAAGTCCCTCGCCGCCGGCCTGCCCATGGCGAGCGTCCTGTTCGGCGCCCACGCCTCGCTCGCCGTGCTGCCGCTGATGCTCTTCCACCAGATGCAGCTGATGGTGTGCGCGGTCATCGCCAAGCGCCGCGCCCACGACCCGGAGGCGGTCAGCGGGTCGGAGCCGGCCGCAGCGTCACGAACCGCGGTCGGTACAGGGACACGTTCCGGCTGAGCTGGGCCGCGGCGCCGGTCGTCTCCAGCCAGTTGACGTCATAGCTCAACACGAGACGTCCGTCGCCGCTCAGTTCGGGGTGCACCTGCGGGTTGTAGGCGGCGACCTGGCCGCCCCGCGGCAGCGCGGGGCTGAAGTCCTTCGTCGGCCCGTGCCACGGACCGGTCGGGGAGCAGGCCCAGTACGAAGTCACCGTCGTCAGCCCGTCGGTCCCCGCGGCCATCGTGAACAGCATGTACGTCCCTCGCACGCGCACCACCGAGAACGCGCTCCCGACCCCCTTGCGCTTCCCGTCCCCGAGCATCGCACGCGGCCGTGCACCCGCCTTCGCCCACCGGGATCCGTCCCAGTACCGCCAGGCGCCCGGCTCCGCGAGCCTGCCCCGCGGCACGCGCGCGACATACGCGTGCGAGGCCGGTCGGGACGCGGCCTGGCCGTCGTCACCGCCGAAGACATACGTCCAGCCGCCCTCCTCGACCAGCGTCGTGCCGAACAGGACCCGCCGGGAGGGATCCGGCACCAACTGCTGGTCGAAGACATTCACGACCGACTCGACCCGCAGCTCCGGCAGCGAGAGCGTGGCGACCTCGGTGGCGGTCGGCACACCGTAGATCCACGGGGCCTGCCCTGCCGTGCGCACCCACAGCAGTACCCGTACGACCCGCTCGGACGAGCCGGGGGAGCGGGGCTCGACGCGGGCGGCGACCGGCCAGCGCCACTGGTTCGGCGCGGGGTCCGGGAAGAGCGGGGCGGCGAGGGTGCGCTCCAGGCGGCCGTCGCGCATGACGACCGCCGAGTTGCGCACCATGGGGGCGGTGGTGTCCCGCCAGGTGTGGGACTCACCGAACGGGTTGGGCGGCGCGTACACCTGCCCCAGGAAGGTGTCCGAGAACAGCCACAGCAGCCGGCCGTCCGGCAGCCGCACCGAATGGGTGCCGTCGCCGCCGGTCCAGTCGTCGATGCGGGTGGGGTCGTCGCCGTAGCGGGCGAACTCGGCGGTGAGCCGCCGGTCGGCCGACCAGGACGCGACGGTGTGGGGTGCGCACGCGCCACCGCCCTCCCGTTCGCCGTCGTCCGGAAGGGCGGTGAGCAGCACGGCCGCGAGAACCAGGGCCAGCAGCAGTCCGAGGCCGGTTCCCGTACGCTGCCGTACTCGTGCGTCGTCGGGCACCCCTGGGACGGTAGTGGCCTCAGCGCATCCGGTCCATGGGCAGCCACAGCACGGTGTCGGCGGTGACCGAGGATTTACGGCCGGCGGCCCGTGCCGAGGTTGCCAACTCCGAGTCGCCGAGCGCCCGGTTCCACACACGGACGTCGTCGAGGGCGCCCGTGAGGAAGGCCCGGCTGTCCATGCGCTGGCCGATGTGCACGCCGAACGGCGAGTTGCGGCTGACCGAACCGGCCACGTCCGCGGTGCTGATCGCCCTGCCGTCGAGGAAGAGCGTCAGCTTGCCGCCGCCGCGCCGCAGGGCGAGGTGGTGCCACCGCCCGTCGTTGTGGGCGCCGCCGGCCCAGACGGAGGCGGTGCGCACGGTCCCGAATCCCTCTCGCGTCGTGATCAGGCCCCGGACCCGGTCGTTGTCGGGTTCGCCGCGCAGCCAGATCTGCGGCTGGGTGCTGCCGGTCCCGCCCATCCACAGGAACGGCTGCTCGCCGCGGGCGGCGGAGTAGCGGAAGAACAGCGAGACCGTGAAGTTCCCCGTGCCGAGCGGGAGTCGGGAGCGGTACGGCAGCCGTACGGCGTCGTCGGAGCCGTCGAACTCCAGGGCCCCGCCCAACACACCGTCGGTCGTGCCGGCCCCGCCGAGGACGCTCGCCCGGGGCGCGCCCGGCGCGAGGTCGGGGGTGGTCGGGTCGGGGCCGCGGCGGGGTCCGAGCCAGTCCTCGGTGAAGCGGGCGAAGCGGATCTCGTCGCGGGCGTCGACGGCACCGCCCTCGTACATCAGGCCCACCGTGGCGGCGTCGATGTCCACCATGTCGGAGTACCCGGACCAGTCGGTGGTGACGACCTTGCCGCGGTCCACGCCCTCCCAGGTATCACCGCCGTCCCAGGAGGACCGGATCATCATGGTCCGCCGGCGGTCGGGATCGCCGGGCGCGGACAGCAGCATGCGGTCGCCCAGGCGCAGCGTGGCGCCCTGCACCTGGGGCGTGTAGAGGTCCGGGAGGTCGCGGAACCTGCCCGTGAAGCTGTCGCCGCCGTCGCGGCTGTACGTCTGGGAGCGGTGCCCGAGGTCGGTGCCGTCCTGTTCCCGGCCGCTGATGAGGACGGTGCCGTCCTCGCGTTCGGCGACGGTCACCTCGGACGGCTTCTGCCGGAAGGTGCCGTCGGCGGCGGAGATGGGCCAGGAGTCGGTGGCGCCGATCCGCCAGCTGTCGCCGCCGTCGTCGCTGACGACCAGGGCGGCGTGGTTGGCGGTGACCCTCCCCCAGCCTTCGGCCGGGGGGACCCCCATCTCGCTTCGCTCGCCGTCCCAGGTCTCGGTGTTGACGCCGAGGACCAGTCGCCCGGCGTGCTCGCCCTTGGTGAGCTGGATGCCGTGCACGGGTCCGGTGGCGTACCAGGAGTTCCAGTGGGCGGGCAGTATCTCGGCGCTCAGATCGCGCGGCTCGGACCAGGTGCGTCCGTCGTCGTCGCTGTACTGGAGATGCGGGGTGCGGTCGCAGGGCACGGAACAACTGCCGCTGTCCGTACGGCCGGTGTTGTACGTCTCCGCCAGGAGGATGCGCCCGCTCGCACGGTCCACTACGGGTGCGGGGTTGCCGTGGGTGTCGCCGTCGCCCTCGTTGACGACCTGGAGCGGCCCCCAGGTCCGGCCGCCGTCGGTCGACCGCTTGAGCACGATGTCGATGTCGGCGGCGTCACCGCAGTTGAGCACCCGCCCCTCGGCGAAGGCGAGCAGGGTGCCGTCGTTGCTCCTCACGATCGCCGGGATGCGGAAGCAGGCGTAGCCCGGATCCTGGCCGGCCCGGAACAGCACCTGCTGCTCGAACAGTGGTGTCCGGGGCGTGGGCCGGGACTGGGCCGGAGCAGAGATCGCGGCCGTCGCCGTGATGGCGACGGCCGCGACGAGGGCAGCTCTGAGATGTGCGCGAACTCTTGACGGCATGGTGCGGGCCCGCCCTTCATCGTCTGGTCATGCGTCCAGGCATCTGAACATTCGGACATCCCACGTCCAAGGTGCGCATCGCAGACGTTAGTTGGGCTCTCGTACGCATCACAAGAACCGTGCACGTGTCACATCACGGATGGAGTACCGCTTTCCCTCGGGTGCTCTCCGGTCTCTCCGGCATCTCCGGCAGCCGACGAGAACCCGTTTCGCGGACCGGTTGATCCGGATGCCGGGTACGCGGAGCATCCGACGGATAACGTTCCGTCATGACCGCACCGCTCGCATCCGAACCCGTGGCACTCGACCCCGCAAGCACCGCGCTGGTGCTGGTCGATCTGATGGACCGTATCGTCGCCCTGCCGCTGGAACCCCACAAGGGAAACGAAGTCCTCGTCGTCTGCGAGGAGTTGGCGACCGCTTTCCGCTCGGCGGGAGCGGTCGTCGTGCTGATCCGCGTCGAACGCCCCGGCGTCGCCGAACAGCCGCCCGGCAGTGGCCTGGTGGATGGACTGCTGGTGGGCGGACGGCAGGTGGACGGACCGCTCGGGGACGGACCGCTGGGGGACGGACCGCTGGAGGGCGGCGACATCGAGATCGTGAAGCGGACGATCGGCGCCTTCCAGGGCACGCCCCTGGACGACCGACTGCGTCGACGCGGCGTCACCACCCTGGTGTTCGGCGGCATCGCCACCAACCTCGGCGTCGAGTCCACGGCCCGGGCAGCCGCCGACCTCGGCTACGACCTGGTCTTCGTGGAGGACGCGATGACGGCGTTCACGGCCGCGGAGCACGAGGCGTCGGTCCGGCTCGACTTCCCCAGGCTGGGCACGGTGGTACGGGCGACGGACGTGACGTTCTCGGTCTCCTGAGCCGCCGCCGGGCAGGTTCACGGCGGGTCCCCTTGACGGCGCAGGGGGCGCCCCCGCCGGTCGGGGCCCCGCCGGCGCGTCGCGGTGAGCTCGCTCAGCCCTGGACGGCCGCGGTCCGCAGGGTCAGCCGGTGTTCGCCCGCGTACACGTTCATGGAGCTGCCCCGCAGGAAGCCCACCAGCGTCAGTCCCGTCTCCACGGCGAGATCCACCGCCAGCGACGAGGGAGCCGAGACCGCCGCCAGCACCGGAATCCCCGCCATCACCGCCTTCTGGGCGAGCTCGAAGCTGGCCCGCCCCGAGACCAGCAGGATCGCCCGGGACAGCGGCAGATCGCCGTTCTGGAGGGCGCGGCCGACCAGCTTGTCGACCGCGTTGTGCCGACCCACGTCCTCCCGTGCGTCCAGCAGCTCGCCGTCCTCGGAGAACAGCGCCGCCGCATGCAGCCCCCCGGTCCGGTCGAAGACCCGCTGGGCCGCGCGCAGCCGGTCGGGGAGGCTCGCGAGCAGATCGGCGTCGAGACGGACCGGGGGAGTGTCGGCCATCGGCCAGCGGGCCGTCGTCCGCACCGCGTCGAGGCTCGCCTTGCCGCACAGCCCGCAGGACGAGGTCGTGTAGACGTTCCGCTCGAGGGTGATGTCGGGAACGGTCACGTCCGGGGCGGTCTTCACGTCCACCACGTTGTAGGTGTTGGAGCCTCCCCCACTCTCGAATCCGCTCGAGCGGGAGGTGCCCCCATCGGTGGCACCCGCGCAGTAGACGATGTTCTGCAGGTCCGACCTCTCGGCAAGCACGCCCTCGCTCACCAGGAAGCCCGCGGCGAGCGCGAAGTCGTCGCCCGGGGTGCGCATGGTGATCGCGAGCGGCTTGCCGTCGAGCCGGATCTCCAGGGGTTCCTCGGCGACCAGCGTGTCCGGGCGGCTGGAGACGGCGCCGTCCCGGATGCGGATCACCTTGCGTCGTTCCGTGACTCGTCCCATGTCGTGTCTCAGTCCCGGTTCTGTACGTGCTGGTAGCCGAGGCGGCCCTTGAGGCAGAGGTTGCCGTGGGTCACCGGGTTGTCGTGCGGTGACGTGACCTCCACGATCTCATTGTCCTGCACGTGCAGGGTGAGGTTGCAGCCCACACCGCAGTACACGCACACCGAGTCGGTCAGCGGCGCGTCGTGCTCCCGAGGCGGGCAAGGACGGCGCGTCCCTGTACACCATGTCCCTGTTCATCATGATCGGGCTGCTGGTCGTCGGCTTCGTCGCCGATGAACTCGTCCGGCCCGTCCACCCCCGCCATCAGTTCCCCGCCCCGGCGGCGCAGGAGAAAGAGGCCGCGGATGTCCAGCGACAGCAGTAGCGGCAGCAGTGCCGTGCCGCCCGCCCGGCGGGGGTTGATCGCCTTTGCCTGGGTATGGGTCGGGGTGCCGCTCGCGTACGGCCTCTACGAACTGGTGCAGAAGGCTACGCAGCTGTTCACCGGCTAGGTGTTCGACAATTGTTCGGGTGTCCGAGGGTCTGATCGAAGCCGACAACGCCGACCCTCGATTCCTGTGGCATCACATGCAGCCGTACCCGCGAGTCACTGATCAGACTGGTGAATCCCGCTACCCGAAGCCCGAGGGGATCACCATCGATGAACGGCTCGCGCATCGCCGCAGTCGGCCACTATCAGCCTGCCAAGGTACTCACCAACGAGGACCTGGCGGGCATGGTCGACACCAGTGACGAGTGGATCAGGAGCCGGGTGGGCATCCGTACGCGCCACATCGCCGGGCCCGACGAGCCGGTCGACGAGCTGGCAGCGCACGCCGCAGCCAAGGCGCTCGCGGGTGCGGGCCTCGCCCCCGGCGACATCGACCTCGTCCTGGTCGCCACCTCCACCGCCATCGACCGCTCCCCGAACATGGCAGCCCGGGTCGCTGCCCGGCTCGGCATCCCGTCGCCCGCCGCGATGGACGTCAACGTCGTCTGCGCCGGTTTCACCCACGCCCTGGCCACCGCCGACCACGCCGTCCGCGCGGGCGCCGCGAGCCGCGCCCTGGTGATCGGCGCCGACAAAATGTCCGACGTGACCGACTGGGCCGACCGCTCGACGTGTGTGCTGGTCGGTGACGGAGCGGGCGCGGCCGTCGTGGAGGCGTCCGAGGACGCCGGCATCGGGCCGGTGCTGTGGGGTTCGGTGCCCGAGATGGGGCACGCGGTGCGGATCGAGGGGCAGCCCGCACGGTTCGCACAGGAGGGGCAGAGCGTCTACCGCTGGGCGACGACCCAGTTGCCGGCCATCGCGCGCCGGGCCTGCGAGCGGGCGGGACTCGCGCCGGAGGACCTCGCCGGGGTCGTGCTGCACCAGGCCAACCTGCGCATCATCGAGCCCCTCGCCCTCAAGCTCGGCGCGGTCAACGCCGTGGTCGCGCGCGATGTCGCCGAGTCCGGGAACACCTCGGCGGGCAGCATCCCGCTCGCGTTCTCCAAGCTGGTGGAGCAGGGCAAGATCGCCGGCGGTGACCCGGTGCTGCTCTTCGGGTTCGGCGGGAATCTCTCGTACGCCGGCCAGGTCGTCCGCTGCCCGTGAGGCGCGCTGCTCGTAGCGTCCGCCGCCCGTGATGTCGGGACCGTGTGCGTCGGTCCACGTGCGTCGGCCCATGTGTGATGGTCCGTGTGTGCCGGTCCATGTGATCCGGCCAACTCCCTGGGCCCCTGCGACCTTTGGCCTTTGTGCGTCGTAGACTGTAGACGAAAGACAATCGACCCCGGTCTTCCGGTGACGGCCGGCTGCCGACCGTAGTCGCAGGCGTTCGTCCAGGAGGGGAACCGATGTTGTCGACAGGACTGCCGCAGGGCGCAGTGCCCAAGCTCGAACGGCCCGGCCCGCTGCGCGACCGCGTCTACGAGGCGCTGCTCGAACTCATCACCACCCGAGTTCTCCAGCCGGGTCAGCATCTCGTCGAGAGCGAACTCGCCGGTCAGCTCGGTGTGTCGCGGCAGCCGGTGCGCGAGGCGCTCCAGCGGCTGAACACCGAGGGCTGGGTCGATCTGCGGCCCGCACAGGGCGCGTTCGTGCACGAGCCGACGGAGGAGGAGGCCGACCAGCTCCTCACCGTCCGCACGCTTCTGGAGGCCGAGGCGGCCCGGCTCGCCGCCGCCCACGCGGACAGCGCCGGCATCGCGGCCCTGGAGCAGCTGTGCGCGGAGGGGGAGGAGGCGGTCGCCGCGGACGACATGGACACGGCCGTCGCCCTCAACGCCCGTTTCCACACGAAGATCATGGAGCTCGCGGGCAACGCCGTCCTCGCCGAACTGGCCGCGCAGGTCGACCGCCGGGTCCGCTGGTACCACACGCCCGTCGCCCGTCAGCGAGGGCAGCAGTCCTGGACCGAGCACCGCGGGATGATCGCCGCGATCACCGAGCGGGACGAACAGCGCGCCACACAGCTGATGCGGGAGCACACCGAGTACACCCGCCGGTCGTACCACGCACGCGCCAAGTCCTGAGCTTTGTCCTGTGAGTGGAGAAAGTTGACGGCAATCTCTGCGCAACTTCTTCCCACTCCTGGCGCCCACTGCTACGTTCCCCTCGAAAGCAGGCCATCCGAGGTGGCCGAAACCCGGCGCGCACAGGCCGAATGAGGCGGGGAGGGGCTCGTGAGACGGATGACCGCGCGACCCGCGAACGCCCATCAGGCCCGACTGCTGAAACTGCTGCGCGACGGCGGGCCCAACTCCCGTGCTCAGCTGGGCGACCAGATCGACCTCTCGCGATCCAAGCTGGCCGTGGAGGTGGACCGGCTGCTGGAGACGGGACTGGCCGTGGCCGACGGACTCGCCGCCTCGCGCGGTGGCCGCCGTTCCCACAACATCCGGCTCAACCCCGGGCTGCGCTTCCTCGGCGTCGACATCGGCGCGACCTCGGTCGACGTCGCCGTCACCAACGCCGAACTGGAGATCCTCGGCCATCTCAACCAGCCCATGGACGTCCGCGAGGGCCCTGTCGCGGTCTTCGAGCAAGTCCTGTCCATGGCCGCGAAGTTGCGGGCCTCGGGCCTGGCGGAGGGGTACGACGGCGCCGGCATCGGCGTCCCGGGCCCGGTCCGCTTCCCCGAGGGCATCCCGGTGGCTCCGCCGATCATGCCGGGCTGGGACGGCTTCCCGGTGCGGGAGGCCCTCAGCCAGGACCTCGGCTGCCCCGTCATGGTCGACAACGACGTGAACCTCATGGCGATGGGGGAGCAGCACGCGGGCGTGGCACGCTCCGTGGGCGACTTCCTCTGCGTCAAGATCGGCACCGGCATCGGCTGTGGCATCGTCGCGGGCGGTGACGTCCACCGCGGTGTCACCGGCAGCGCGGGCGACATCGGGCACATCCAGGCCGTACCCGACGGACGCCCCTGCGCATGTGGCAACCGGGGCTGCCTGGAGGCCCACTTCAGCGGGGCGGCCCTCGCCCGGGACGCCGTGGAGGCGGCCCAGCAGGGGCTGTCGGAGGAACTCGCCGCTCGGCTCGCGGCGAACGGCACCCTCACCGCCGTCGACGTCGCCGCCGCGGCTGCCGCGGGCGACGCCAGCGCCCTCGATCTGATCCGCGAGGGCGGCAACCGGGTCGGGCAGGTCATCGCCGGGCTCGTCAGCTTCTTCAACCCCGGCCTGGTGGTGATCGGCGGTGGGGTGACCGGACTCGGCCACAACCTGCTCGCCGCCATCCGCACCCAGGTCTACCGCCAGTCGTTGCCCCTCGCGACCGGCAACCTCCCCATCGTCCTAGGTGAGTTGGGCCCGACCGCCGGAGTCATCGGCGCCGCCCGGCTCATCAGCGACCACCTGTTCTCACCCGCGTAAGCACCGGCTCGAAACGGCTCACCGGCACCACCCGCTGCTCCGCCCTGCCCTGCCTCGTCCTGCTCCGCCTCGTCCTGCTCCGCCTCGTCCTGCTCTGCCTCGCCCTGCCCTGAACCGGCCCGCACGTCCGCCAAGGGGACCTCATGGCACCAGAACCACCGCTGCTCAGCATGTCCGGTATCACCAAGTCCTTCCCCGGAGTCCGCGCCCTCGACGGCGTCGACCTCGATGTCCAGGCCGGTGAGGTGCACTGCCTGCTCGGCCAGAACGGAGCCGGCAAGTCCACCCTCATCAAGGTACTGGCCGGCGCCCATCAGCCGGACACCGGCAGCATCCGCTGGCGCGGCGAGGAGGTCACCCTCCGCTCACCGATCGCCGCGATGCGCCTCGGCATCGCCACCATCTACCAGGAACTCGACCTGGTCGAGCATCTGTCCGTGGCCGAGAACGTCCACCTCGGCCATGAACCCACGGCCGCCGGCTTCGTCGTACGGGGAAAGACGGCCCGGACGTCGACTGCCGCCCTGCTCAAGCGACTTGGGCATCCCGAGATCGATCCCGGCCGCCTGGTCGGCGAGTTGTCGGCGGCTCAGCAGCAGATCGTGTCGATGGCGCGGGCCCTCTCCCACGACGTACGGCTGATCGTGATGGACGAGCCGTCCGCCGCCCTCGACCCGGACGAGGTCGACAACCTCTTCCGGATCGTCGGCGACCTGACCGCCGCGGGCGTCGCCGTCGTCTACATCTCGCACCGGCTCGAGGAGATCCGCCGCATCGGCGACCGGGTGACGGTGCTGAAGGACGGCCGGGCCGTGGCGGGCGGACTGCCCGCGAAGGCGACGCCGACCCGCGAGGTCGTGGCGCTGATGACGGGGCGCAACGTGGAGTACGTCTTTCCCGAGCGGCCGACCAGGGACACGGCGGCCGGACCGCCGCTGCTCGAGGTGCACGGGCTGGCCCGCGAGGGCGAGTTCGAGGCCCTCGACCTGACCGTGCGGCCCGGGGAGATCGTCGGACTCGCGGGACTGGTCGGCTCGGGGCGCTCCGAGATCCTGGAGACGATCTACGGCGCCCGCAAGCCCGCCGCCGGTCAGGTCCTCGTGGAGGGGCGGGCGCTCAGGCCCGGCAGTGTGCGGGCCGCCGTGCGCGCCGGGCTGGGGCTCGCCCCCGAGGAGCGCAAGGCGCAGGCGCTGCTGATGCTGGAGTCCGTCACCCGCAATGTGTCGGTCTCGTCCATGTCCCGCTTCTCGCGCGGCGGCTGGATCGACCGCGGCGCCGAACTCAGGGCCGCGCGGGCCGCGACCCGCGAGCTGTCGCTGCGGCCCGACAACCCGTCCGTGCCGGTGAGCACCCTCTCCGGGGGCAACCAGCAGAAGGCCGTCCTGGCCCGCTGGCTGCTGCGCGGCTGCCGCGTGCTGCTGCTCGACGAACCCACCCGCGGCGTCGACGTCGGCGCCCGCGCGGAACTGTACGCGGTCGTACGCCGGCTGGCCGACGAAGGTCTCGCCGTGCTGCTGGTCTCCAGTGAGGTGCCCGAAGTGCTGGGCCTCGCCGATCGCGTCCTGGTGCTGCGCGAGGGCCGTGTCGTGCACACGGCCCCCGCGCGTGAACTCGACGAACACCGCGTACTCGACCTCGTCATGGAAGGAAGCCCGGCGTCATGACGCAGCACGCCTCACCGCCGCGGGACAGCACCGGCAAGGTGCCGTCGGCCGACGGACCGCCCGCCTGGCGCGGCCTGATGGCCCGCGCCGACGTGCGCACGCTCTCCCTGCTCGGCGTCCTCGCCGCGCTGATCGTCATCGGCGGCATCACGAAGCCGGACGAGTTCCTGGACACCCGCAACCTCCAACTGGTCCTCACCCAGGCGTCCGTGATCGGCGTCGTCACCGTCGGCATGACCTTCGTCATCATCTCCGGCGGCATCGACCTGTCCGTCGGCGCGATCGTCGCGCTGGCCTCGGTGTGGGCGACGACGGTCGCCACCCAGGAGTACGGGTTCGCCGGCATCCTCTTCACCGCGGTGATCGTCGGCGTGGGCTGCGGCCTGGTCAACGGCATGCTGATCGCGTACGGCGCGATGGTCCCGTTCATCGCCACGCTCGCCATGCTGGCGTCCGCCCGCGGCCTGGCCCTCCAGATCACCGACGGCAAGACGCAGATCGTCACCGTGCCCTCGGTGCTGGACCTCGGCGAGCGGGACGCCTATGTGCTCGGCATCCCGCCGCTGGTCATGGTGTTCGCGGTCGTGACGATCATCGGCTGGCTGGTCCTGAACCGCACGACCTTCGGACGGCGCTCGGTCGCCGTCGGTGGCAACGCGGAAGCGGCCCGCCTCGCCGGCATCGATGTCCGCCGCCAGCGGCTCTATCTCTATCTGCTGTCCGGACTGTGCTGCGGCATCGCGGCGTTCCTGCTGATCATCCTGTCCGGCTCCGGCCAGAACACCAACGGCAACCTCTACGAACTCGACGCCATCGCCGCCGCGATCATCGGCGGCACCCTGCTCACCGGAGGCCGCGGCACCATCGTCGGCTCCGTCCTCGGCGTCCTGATCTTCACCACGATCACCAACATCTTCGCCCTGAACAACCTGCAGAGCGACGTCCAGCAGATCGCCAAGGGCGCGATCATCGTCGCCGCCGTGCTGGTCCAGCGCCGTACCGCGAGCACGACCTGAGGAAAGGGTTCACCGTCATGTCAGAGCTCACCAGTCGCAGAGGACTGCTCTTCGGCACCGCCGCCATCGGAGCGGGTGCCCTTCTCACGGGTTGCACCAGCAACGAATCCAAGGACGAGCCGGCCGCGAACGACCAGCCGGCCGCCGACGACAAGCCCGGCAAGCAGGTCACCATCGGCTTCGCCGGCCCGCAGGCCGACCACGGCTGGCTCAACGCCATCAACGACAACGCCAAGAGCCGGGCGAAGAAGTACTCCGACGTCACGCTGGAGATCACCGAGGGGTCGAACGACACCGCCGCGCAGATCGGGCAGATCGAGACCCTCATCAACAAGAAGGTCGACGTCCTGGTCGTCCTGCCCGCCGACGGCAAGGCCCTCACCCAGGTCGGTCTGAAGGCGATGCGCGCGGGCATCCCGGTCGTCAACCTCGACCGGATCTTCAACACCCCGCAGGCGTACCGCTGCTGGATCGGCGGCGACAACTACGGCATGGGGCTCAACGCCGGTCACTACATAGGCGAGAAGCTCAAGGGCAAGTCCGACGCCCGCGTCATCGAGCTCGCCGGCCTGGACAACCTGGAGCTGACCAAGCAGCGCACCCAGGGCTTCGACGACGCCCTGAAGAACTACCCCAACATCAAGAAGGTCGCCCGGCAGGCCGCCGAGTTCACGGTGGAGTCCGGGCAGGCCAAGATGGCACAGCTGCTCCAGGCCCAGTCGAAGTTCGACGCGCTGTGGAACCACGACGACGACCAGGGCGTGGGCGCGCTGCGCGCCATCGAGCAGGCCGGACGCGACGACTTCCTGATGGTGGGCGGCGCCGGCGCCCTCTCCGCCTTCCAGGCCATCAAGCAGGACGACGGCGTCCTCAAGGCCACCGTCCTGTACCCGCCGACCATGGCCGCCTCCGCGATCGACCTCGCCCGCGCCCTCGGCCAGGGCAAGGGCATCGGTGGCATGGCCGAGTTCGAGATCCCCGCCTCGATCACGCTGTACTCGGCCGTCGTCGACAAGGCCAACGTCGACCAGTACATGCCCACCGGCTTCAAGTGATCCATCCCGCACCCCCCACGTGCGCCACCCCGACCAGGACGAGGAGGACACCCGTATGGGACAGCCGCAGCAGCCAGAGGGGACCGAGACAGGCAAGCCACCACTGCGCGTGGGGATGGTCGGCTACGCCTTCATGGGCGCCGCCCACAGCCAGGGCTGGCGCACCGCGGGCCGCGTCTTCGACCTGCCGCTGAACCCCGTGCAGGCCGTGATCTGCGGCCGGGACCGGACGGCCGTACAGGGGGCGGCCGACCGGCACGGCTGGGTGGCCGTCGAAACCGACTGGCGGGCCCTGGTCGAACGGGACGACGTCGACCTGATCGACATCTGCACCCCCGGCGACAGCCACGCCGAGATCGCCCTCGCCGCCCTGGCCGCGGGCAAGCACGTCCTGTGCGAGAAGCCCCTGGCCAACACCGTCGAGGAGGCCACCTCGATGGCCCGGGCTGCCGAGGAGGCGTACACCCGCGGACAGGTGGCGATGGTCGGCTTCAACTACCGGCGGGTCCCGGCCACCGCCCTGGCCCGCCGGATGGTCGCCGAGGGCCGCCTGGGCGCGCTGCGGCACGTGCGCGTCACCTACCTCCAGGACTGGCTGGTCGACCCGGCCTTCCCGCTGACCTGGAGGCTGCGCAAGGAGCAGGCGGGCTCGGGATCGCTCGGCGACCTGGGCGCGCACATCATCGACCTGGCGCAGTACCTGACGGGAGAACGGCTCGCGGGCGTCTCCGCGCTCACGGAGACCTTCGTACGGGAACGGCCCCTGCCCACCGGCGCCACCAGCGGGCTCGCCGCCGTCTCGGCCGCCGGCACCGGACGGGTCACCGTCGACGACGCCGCCCTGTTCACCGCCCGCTTCCCCTCCGGCGCCCTCGCCACCTTCGAGGCCACCCGCTACGCCACCGGCCGCAAGAACGCCCTGCGTATCGAACTCAACGGGGAGCGCGGGTCGGTCGCCTTCGACCTGGAACGGCTCAACGAACTCTCCTTCCACGACGGCACGGCCCCTGGCGCCGAAGCCGGCTTCCGCCGCATCCTCGTCACCGAACCGGAGCATCCCTACCTGGACGCCTGGTGGCCGCCGGGCCATGGCCTCGGCTATGAGCACACCTTCGTCCACCAGGCCCGCGACCTGGTCCACGCCATCGCCGAGGGCCGTAGGCCCGAACCCTCCTTCGCCGACGGGCTGCAGGTGCAGCGCGTCCTCGCGGCGGTGGAGGAGAGCGCCGAGAAGAACTCCGTCTACACGCCCATCGCGGTCTGAGGAGGCCCCCGAAATGCCGCGCACGTTCACGCTCTTCACCGGCCAGTGGGCCGACCTGCCCCTGGAGGAGGTCTGCCGGCTCGCCCGCGACTTCGGCTACGACGGGCTCGAACTGGCCTGCTGGGGCGACCACTTCGAGGTCGACAAGGCGCTCAGCGACCCCTCGTACGTGGAGTCCAGGCATCAACTCCTCGACAAATACGGCCTCAAGTGCTGGGCCATCTCCAACCACCTGGTCGGCCAGGGTGTCTGCGACGCCATCATCGACGAACGCCACCAGGCCATCCTGCCGCGCGAGGTGTGGGGTGACGGGGACCCGGAGGGCGTCCGGCGGCGCGCCGCGGACCGTATGAAGGACACCGCGCGCGCGGCAGCCGCCTTCGGCGTCGACACCGTGATCGGCTTCACCGGCTCCGCCATCTGGCACCTGGTCGCCATGTTCCCGCCCGCCCCCGAGTCGATGGTCGACCGCGGCTACGAGGACTTCGCCGAGCGGTGGAACCCGATCCTCGACGTCTTCGACGCCGAAGGAGTCCGGTTCGCGCACGAGGTCCACCCGAGCGAGATCGCCTACGACTACTGGACGACCCGGCGTGCCCTGGACGCCGTCGGAAACCGTCCGGCCTTCGGTCTGAACTTCGATCCCTCGCATTTCGTGTGGCAGGACCTCGACCCGGTCGGCTTCCTGTGGGACTTCCGGGACCGCATCTACCACGTCGACTGCAAGGAGGCCCGCAAGCGTCTCGACGGCCGTAACGGCCGCCTCGGCTCCCACCTGCCGTGGGGTGACCCGCGCCGCGGCTGGGACTTCGTCTCGGCCGGGCACGGCGACGTCCCCTGGGAGGACGTCTTCCGGATGCTGCGCTCCATCGGCTACCAGGGCCCGGTCTCCGTGGAGTGGGAGGACGCCGGCATGGACCGGCTCCAGGGCGCCCCCGAGGCGCTGACCCGACTGAAGGGCTTCGACTTCGAACCGCCCAGCGCGTCCTTCGACGCCGCGTTCAACAGCTGAATCAGGCACCCGGCGCAGGCCGGGACGGGGACCGGCGCCACCGCCGGTCCCCTCTCCGACCTGCCCGGATCCCGCTTTGTCCTGTGATGGGAAAAAGTTCAACCGAGTCCGACGCAAGGGGTGTTCGCCCCGGACGGACGCGGCTACCGTCCCTGAAGTGTTCAGGACACACACAAGGTTGTTCAGGATGCATTCACCTCCGGGGTGACGGCGCACCCCGGCGTCCCGCACCGCACGTCCACGCACCCACCCGTACGGCCCACCCCGTTCCCGGAGGGACTTCGTGCACAGAACCGGACTCAGAAGCACCCGCACCCCCAGGCGTTCCAGGCTGCGTACCGCCGTCGCCCTGTTCACCGGCCTGCTCCTCGCCGTGGGCGCCCCGGCGACCGTCGCGGGCGCCCACCCCGGCCACCCGGAACACGACGAACCGGCGGCCGAGGGGCAGTTCCAGCAGGTGCCGCTCGCCAAGGGCGAACCCGAGATGGGCGAACCGATGTCGCTCGCCGTGCTCCCGGACCGCAGCGTCCTGCACACCTCCCGCGACGGCACACTGCGCCTCACCGACCAGGGCGGCGTCACCAAGGTCGCCGGCAAGCTCGACGTGTACAGCCACGACGAGGAGGGCCTCCAGGGCGTAGGCATCGACCCGGACTTCGAGAACAACCGGGCGATCTACCTCTACTACGCCCCGCCACTGGACACCCCCGCGGGCGACGCCCCGGAGACCGGCAGCGCCGACGACTTCAAGAAGTTCGACGGCGTCAACCGCCTCTCCCGCTTCACCCTGAACGCCAACGGCACGCTGAACGTCGCCAGCGAGAAGAAGGTCATCGACGTAGCGGCCTCCCGCGGCCTCTGCTGCCACGTCGGCGGCGACATCGACTTCGACGCGGCCGGCAACCTCTACCTGTCGACCGGCGACGACACCAACCCCTTCGCCTCCGACGGCTACACACCGATCGACGACCGGCCGAACCGCAACCCCGCCTTCGACGCCCGCCGCAGCTCCGGCAACACCAACGACCTGCGCGGCAAGATCCTGCGGATCAAGGTCGCCGAGGACGGCTCGTACACCGTGCCGGAGGGCAACCTCTTCGCGCCGGGCACCGAGAAGACCCGCCCCGAGATCTACGCCATGGGCTTCCGCAACCCGTTCCGGATGAGCGTCGACGACAAGACCGGCATCGTCTACGTCGGCGACTACGGCCCCGACGCGGGCGCCGCCTCGCCGACGCGCGGCCCGGCCGGACAGGTCGAGTTCGCCAAGGTCACCAAGGCCGCCAACTTCGGCTGGCCGTTCTGCACCGGCGACAACGACGCCTATGTCGACTACGACTTCGCCACCGGCACCTCCGGTGAGAAGTTCGACTGCGCCGCCCTCAAGAACACTTCGCCGTACAACACCGGCCTCACCGACCTGCCGCCCGCGCAGGCCGCTTGGATCCCCTACGACGGCGGCTCCGTGCCCGAGTTCGGCACCGGCTCCGAGTCCCCGATGGCAGGCCCGGTCTACCGCTACGACCCCGACCTCGACTCAAAGGTGAAGTTCCCCGAGGCCTACGACGGCGACTTCTTCGCCGGTGAGTTCGGCCGCCGCTGGATCAAGCGGATCGAGCAGACCTCCGACGGACCGGACGGCACCGTCGCGAAGATCAACGACTTCCCGTGGACCGGCACCCAGATCATGGACATGGAGTTCGGCCCCGACGGCGCGCTCTACGTCCTCGACTACGGCATCTCCTGGTTCCAGGGCGACGAGCACTCCGCGCTCTACCGGATCGAGAACGCCGAGGACGGCTTCTCCCCGATCGCCGAGGTCAGCGCCGACAAGACGTCCGGTGTGGCCGGCCTGAACGTCAAGTTCACCGCCACCGCCAAGGACGCCGACTCCACGGACCTCACCTACAGCTGGGACTTCGGCGACGGCACCAAGGGCGAGGGCCTCAACCCCACCCACAAGTACCGCAAGGTCGGCACCTACAGCGCCACCTTCACCGCCAGGGACCCCGAGGGCAACACCGGCAACGCCAGCGTGCGCATCGTGGTCGGCAACACCGAGCCCAAGGTGCGGATCGACGTCCCGGGCAACGGCGCGCTGGCCGAGTTCGGCAAGCCCGTCCCGTTCAAGGTGACCGTCACCGACCCCGAGGAGACCGTCGACTGCTCCAAGGTCAAGGTCGCCTACAGCCTCGGCCATGACTCCCACGCCCACGAACTGACCAGCGAGATGGGCTGCGAGGGCACCCTGACACCGCCCCCCGGTGACGGCGGCCACGACCCCAACGCCAACATCTACGGCGTCGTCGGCGCCAGCTACACCGACGGCGGTGCGAACGGCCAGGAGGCCCTCACCGGCACCGCCCGCGCCGTGCTCCAGCCGCTGCACCGCCAGGGCGAGCACTTCACCTCCCAGTCGGGCGTGTCGGTCATCGACAAGACCGGCGCCAACGGCGGCAAGACCGTCGGCAACATCCACGACGGCGACTGGATCGCCTTCACCCCCTACCGGTTCGCCGGACAGAAGAAGATGACCGTGCGGGCCTCCTCCGGCGGCGCGGGCGGCTTCATCGAACTGCGCACCGGCTCGCCCGAAGGTCCGCTGCACGGCTCGGCGTACATCCCGCCGACCGGCAGCTGGGAGACGTTCCAGAACGTCGACGTCCCGCTGCGGTCCCTGCCGAAGAAGACCACGGAGATCTACCTGGTCTTCAAGGGCGGCGAGGGCGCGCTGTACGACGTGGACGACTTCGAGTTCTCCACCCAGCCGTTCAAGGGCGGCAAGAAGGTCCTGGTCTTCTCCAAGACCGCCGGTTTCCGCCATGACTCCATCCCGGCCGGCATCGCCGCCCTGAAGGAGCTCGGCGCACCGGCCGGCATCACGGTCGACGCGACCGAGGAGGCCAGGCAGTTCACCACGGCCAACCTCGCCAAGTACGACGCGGTGACTTTCCTCTCCACGACCGGTGACGTGCTCAACGCCGAGCAGCAGAAGGCGTTCGAGAACTACGTCGCGGGTGGCGGCGGCTACATGGGCATCCACGCCGCCGCCGACACCGAGTACGACTGGGCCTTCTACGGCGGCCTCGTCGGCGCGTACTTCGACTCGCACCCGGCCATCCAGAAGGCCACCGTCCGCGTCGAGGACCACGACCACCCGTCCACCGCGCACCTCGGCGACGCCTGGGAACGCACCGACGAGTGGTACAACTACCGCACCAACCCGCGCGAGCAGGCCAAGGTCCTCGCCACCCTGGACGAGACCACCTACCAGGGCGGCACCATGAAGGGCGACCACCCGATCGCCTGGTGCCAGAGCTACGGCGGCGGCCGGTCCTTCTACACCGGCGGCGGCCACACCAAGGAGTCCTACGCCGAGGAGGCCTTCCGCGCCCACCTGCTCGGCGGCCTCCAGTACGCCACCGGCCAGGTGAAGGCGGACTGCAAGCCGAGCAAGGGCTACCGGAAGATCTTCAACGGCCAGACCCTGGACGGCTGGAGGCAGGCCGGCCCCGGCAAGTTCGCCGTCAAGGACGGCGTGATGGAGACCGAGGGCGGCATGGGCCTGCTCTGGTACCAGGCCAAGGAGCTGAAGTCGTACTCCCTCAAGCTCGACTGGAGAATGCAGGGCGACGACAACTCCGGGATCTTCGTGGGCTTCCCGGCCTCCGACGACCCCTGGTCCGCGGTGAACAAGGGCTACGAGATCCAGATCGACGCCACGGACGCGCCGGAGCGCACCACGGGCTCCGTCTACTCGTTCAAGTCGGCCGACATCAAGGCTCGTGACCAGGTTCTGCGTCCGCCCGGCCAGTGGAACTCCTACGAGATCAAGGTCCAGGGCGAACGCCTCCAGGTGTTCCTCAACGGAGTCAAGATCAACGACTTCACCAACAAGAGCCCCGAGCGGAGCCTGACCGACGGCTACATCGGCCTGCAGAACCACGGCGCCGACGACCAGGTTTCCTTCCGCAACATCCAGTTGAAGGAACTGCCCGTCCAGGGCGACTGAACGGCGGCGGGCGGGGGACGCCGGACCCCCGCCCGCCGTCTTTGTCCCACCCCCGGGTTTCGCGCACCGACCAGGAGGCTGCCCATGTCCGCGTCCCTCTCCCGACCGCGTGTGGGGGTGTGGCTGATCGGAGCCCGCGGCTCCGTCGCCACCACCGCCGTCACGGGCTGCGCCGCCGTCACCGCGGGACTGCATCCGCCGACCGGCATGGTGACCGAGACATCGATGTTCGCCGAGAGCGGGCTGCCCGCACTCTCCGACCTCGTCTTCGGCGGCCACGACACTCTCGACTGCCCCCTGCCGAAACGCGCCGAGGCACTGACCGCCGGCGGCGTCCTCCCACCGGGTGTGGCCACCGCCGTCGCCGCGGAACTGGCCACCGCCGAGCGGGAGATCAGGCCCGGCGGCCCCACCTCGGGCGACACCAGAAGCGAAGCCGAACTGATCACGGCCTTCGCCGACGACATACGTGACTTCGCGCGCCGCCATGCCCTTGAGCGGACCGTGGTCGTGAACGTCGCCTCCACCGAACCCGCCTCCCAGGGCCACGGCGCCCCACTCCCCGCCAGCACCCTGTACGCACTCGCCGCCCTCCGCGCCGGCTGCCCCTACGTCAACTTCACCCCCTCCGAGGGCATGCACCACCCCGTCGCCGCCATCGAGGCCGAACACAGCGGCCTGCCCCACGCCGGCCGGGACGGCAAGACCGGACAGACCTTGCTGCGGGCCGTACTGGGCCCGATGTTCGCGCAACGGGCGTTGCGGGTCCGGTCCTGGTCCGGCACCAACCTGCTGGGCGGCGGCGACGGTGCCGCCCTCGCCGACCCGGCGGCCGCCGCGGCGAAGAACGCCGGCAAGGAACGCGTCCTCGCCGACACCCTCGGCACCGTCCCCGAGGGCGAGGTCCACATCGACGACGTCCCGGCCCTCGGCGACTGGAAGACCGCCTGGGACCACATCGCCTTCGACGGCTTCCTCGGCACCCGCATGATCCTCCAGACCATCTGGCAGGGCTGCGACTCAGCCCTCGCGGCACCGCTGGTGCTCGACCTGGCACGCCTCACCGCCCGCGCCCACGAAATCGGCCTGACCGGCCCGCTCACCGACCTCGGCTTCTACTTCAAGGATCCGGTGGGGGACGGCCCATCGAGCCTGGGAGACCAGTTCGCGGCACTGACGGGGCTGGCCGAGCGGCTTCGCTCCGGGGGCGGTTGCGGGGTGGGTCGGGGGGACGCGGGGCGTGGGGCCGGGGCGGGGGAGTCCGGGCGCCGGGGTGGGGTCGGCGGCCGGGGAGGCCGTCAGCGCGAGTCCGCGGAGGTGGTCGCCGACCGCGGCGACAGCCTCGCCGGCCGGGCTACCGGTCACCGCGAGTCCGCCGACACGTCTGCCGACCGCGGCCTCGATCCGCGCGAGCGCTCCGCAGGGGAGCGGCCGTGAGCCGTAGCCGCGCCTGGGCCGAACTCCTGCGAGTCCCCGCCCTGTTCACCGTCCCCGGCGACGCCCTGAGCGGCGCCGCCGCGGCCGGGGCCCGGCCCAACCCCCGCACCCTGCTCGCCATCGGTTCCTCCCTCTGTCTCTACGAGGCCGGAATGGCCCTCAACGACTGGGCGGACCGCGCGGAGGACGCCGCCGAACGCCCCCACCGCCCGCTGCCCTCCGGCCGTATCCGTCCGTCCTCCGCCTTCACCGCGGCCTGCGCCCTGACCGCCGCCGGCCTCGGCCTGGCCGCCCGGGCCGGCCGCCCCGCCCTGGCGGTGGCCACCCCTCTGGCCGCCACGGTCTGGGCGTACGACCTCGCCCTGAAGCACACGCCCGCCGGACCCCTGGCCATGGCCGCCGCCCGTGGCCTCGACCACCTCCTCGGCGCCGCCGCCACGACCGGCCGTCCGCGGGCGGCCCTGCCCTCCGCCGCCCTCCTCGGCACCCACACCCTCGCCGTGACGACTGTGTCCCGCCGGGAGACCCAGGGCGGCACGTCCCTCCCGCCCCTGGCTGCCCTGGCCGCGACGGCCGCCCTCACGGGGCTCGTGGCACGCGGGGCACGCAAGGCGCGGGGGGCGCACGGGACGGCGAGAGCGGCGTGGGCTGGTGGGGTGGCCGGTACGGGGTTCGCTGCCGGCACCGGCACCCAGACCGCCGGCACCGGCATCGACCATGGATGCCCAGTGCCCGCGCACGACCGGGCAGCGCTCACGCTCCACAGGGCCACGGCTACCACCGGACGCCGGACGCCCACACCCCCCTGGACCGGCCTCACCCTCGACGGAGCCCTGCGCACCGCGCTCGCCGCCGCCTACGCCGCCACCGCCGGCCGCCCCTACACCCACGCCGCGCTCAACCCCTCACCGCCCCTGACCCAACGGGCCGTCGGCGGTGGCATCCGCGCCACGATTCCGCTCCAGGCGGCGCTCGCGGCCCGCGCCGGATCCGGGTTCACCGCCATGGCCATCGCCGTGCTCGCCCCGATCGGACGGAAGTACGCGAAGAAGGTGAGCATCACATGAGCCCCCGGCCTACCAGCCTCCGGCTTACAAGCCCCCGGCCTACAAGCCCTCAGCCTCACCCGGCGTCCATGCTGACCCCGAGCAGCATGTCCACGGCGGCGCTCTCCACGCAGAACTCCTCCGCACTCTCCTCCCACCCCACCCCCCTTCGCTTCGGTTACGGCACCAACGGCCTCGCCGACCTCCGGCTCGACGACGCCCTCGCCCTGCTGGCCGACCTCGGCTACGACGGCGTCGGCCTGACCCTCGACCACATGCACCTCGACCCTCTCGCCCCGGACCTGCCGACCCGCACCCGCCGGGTCGCCCGCCGCCTCGGTGAACTCGGGCTGAGCGTCACGGTGGAGACGGGCGCCCGCTATGTGCTCGACGCGCGCCGCAAGCACGGCCCTTCCCTGCTGGCCCCCGAACCCGCCGAGCGCGCCAGCCGCGTGGACCTGCTGCTGCGCGCCGTCCGGGTCGCCGCCGACCTCGGCGCCCACGCGGTGCACTGCTTCAGCGGCGTCCTCCCGCCCAGCACGGACGAGGACACGGCGTGGAAACGGCTGGCCGACAGCCTCACCCCCGTCCTGGACGCCGCGGCAGCCGCCGACGTGCCCCTCGCAATCGAACCGGAGCCCGGCCATCTCCTCGCCCGCCTCGACGACTTCCACCGCCTGCGCCGCACCCTCGGCGACCCGGGCCCGCTCGGCCTCACCCTCGACATCGGTCACTGCCAGTGCCTTGAACCCCTCTCTCCCGCCGAGTGCATACGCGCCGCCGCTCCCTGGCTGCGGCATGTCCAGATCGAGGACATGCGGCGCGGAATCCACGAACACCTCCCGTTCGGTGACGGGGAGATCGACTTCCCGCCCGTCCTGGCAGCCCTCGCCGCCACCGGCTACCAGGGCCTGACCGTCGTCGAACTGCCCCGCCACTCCCACGCGGGCCCCCACTTCGCCGAACTCTCCCTCCCGTTCCTCCGCGCCGCCGAGGCCACGGCCGTCCGATCACCCCTCCCTGTCCCATCGCACGGCGATCCCTCCGCCACCCCTGAAGGGAGCACCTCATGACCCACCCCCGTACGAGCCCGGCGACCCCGGGCGCGGACGTCGAGGACGCCACGAGCACCGGCAGCCAACCGGACGCACTGCACGCACCGGACGCACCTGTCGGGCCGAACGCGCCGAACAAACCGGTCGGGTTGGACGCGCCCTACGCAACGAAGGCACCGGACGGGCCGGCCGCACCGGTCGCGCCCGACGCCCGCACCCCTCCCGCCGAGCTGCGCGGCCATCTCACCGCCCACCTCGACGCCGAGCCCCGCGCCTGGCTGCACCGGGCCCTCGACGAGGCCGCCGACCACCCGGGTAGGCATGGGCCCATCTCCGTCTGGGAGCTGCGCATCGCGGAGGCCGGCCGGCGCTGCGGTCCCGAGCACGCCGACGCCGCCCGCGTCCTGATCCTGCACGCGGCCCGCGCCGACGCGGACGCCCTCGCCCGCGTCTACTACCAGGGCACCGGCGCCGAACGCCGTGCCGTCCTGCACGCGCTGCCCCACCTCGTGCACGGCAGAGAAGGGCTACCGCTCGTCGAGGACGCCCTGCGCACGAACGACACCCGGCTCCTCGCCGCGGCCGTCGGCCCCTACGCCGCCCGGCACCTCGATTCCCATCAGTGGCGCCACGCCGTCCTGAAGTGCCTGTTCACCGGAGTGCCCGTCGACACGGTGGCGGACCTGGACCGCAGAGCGCACCGCGACGCCGAACTCGCCCGCATGCTCGCCGCCTACGCCGCCGAGCGCACCGCCGCAGGCCGCGCCGTCCCCGAAGACCTGCACCGCGTCCTGACCTTGACCGACCCCACGGCCACCCCACCCGCGCCCGACGCCGACTACGGCGCACGCGGAACCGACGGCAAGGAGTCCTGATGCGCCTCTTCGACCCCCACATCCATATGACGTCGCGCACCACCGACGACTACGAGGCCATGTACGCGGCCGGCGTCCGCGTCGTCGTCGAGCCCTCCTTCTGGCTCGGCCAGCCACGCACCTCTCCTGCCTCCTTCCTCGACTACTTCGACTCCCTGCTCGGCTGGGAGCCCTTCCGTGCCGCCCAGTACGGCATCGCCCACCACTGCACGCTCGCCCTCAACCCCAAGGAGGCGAACGACCCGCGCTGTGTCCCGGTCCTCGACGAACTTCCCCGGTATCTCGTCAAGGACCAGGTCGTCGCCGTCGGCGAGATCGGCTACGACTCGATGACCCCTGCCGAGGACACCGCGCTGGCCGCCCAGCTCCAGCTCGCCGCCGCACACGAACTGCCCGCGCTGGTCCACACCCCGCACCGAGACAAGCTGGCGGGCCTGCGCCGCACGCTCGACGTCGTCCGTGAGTCCGCGCTGCCCATGGACCGCGTGCTGATCGACCACCTGAACGAGACGACCGTCAAGGAGGCCAAGGACAGCGGCTGCTGGCTCGGCTTCTCCGTCTATCCCGACACCAAGATGGACGAGGAGCGAATGGTCGCCATCCTCCGCGAGTACGGGCCCGAAAAGGTCCTGGTGAACTCCGCGGCCGACTGGGGTCGCAGCGACCCGCTCAAGACACGCAAGGTCGCCGACCTGATGCTGGCCCAGGGCTTCGACGAGGACGAGGTGGACCGGGTGCTGTGGCGCAACCCCGTCGCCTTCTACAGACTCAGCGGCCGGCTCACCCTCGACGTGCGTACACGGGAAGCCACTCACGAGGGCAACTCCATCCTCCGTGGCGCCCCCAAGGATCCCGGCACGCCGAGGGACCCCGGCACGTCGAAGAACCCCGGAACTCCGAATGACGCCGGCACTCCGAAGGACCTCGACGGAGGACCAGTCGGCGCGACGGTCGACCGGGCCGAGCCGACCGCCGTTCCGGGGGCGTGAGCCATGCGTTTCCGCCACCCCGACGGCTCGACCGTCCACCTGGCCTACTGCACCAACGTCCACCCGGCCGAGACCCTCGACGGCGTGCTCGCCCAGCTCCGCGACCACTGCGAACCGGTCCGCCGACGGCTCGGGCGCGACCGCCTCGGCATCGGGCTCTGGCTCGCCAAGGACGCCGCCCACACCCTCGTCTCCGACCCGTCCGCCCTGCGCCGCCTGCGCACCGAACTCGACCGGCGTGGCCTGGAGGTCGTCACCCTCAACGGCTTCCCCTATGAGGGTTTCGGAGCCGAAGAGGTCAAGTACCGCGTGTACAAACCGGACTGGGCCGACCCCGAACGTCTGGAGCACACCACCGCCCTGGCCCGCGTCCTCGCCGGGCTCCTCCCCGAGGACGTCACTCAGGGCAGCATCTCCACCCTGCCCCTCGCCTGGCGGACCGCCTATGACCCGGACCGTGCCGAGATCGCCCGCACCGCCTTGGTCACCCTGGCCGAACGGCTCGACGCCCTGGAGGAGTTGACCGGCCGGGACATCCGCGTCGGGCTCGAACCCGAACCCGGCTGCATCGTCGAGACCACCGGCGACGCCATCGCCCCGCTCTCCGTCATCGGGCACCACCGCATCGGCATCTGCGTCGACACCTGCCATCTCGCCACCTCCTTCGAAGACCCGCACACCGCCCTGGACGCGCTCACCGAGGCTCATGTCCCCGTCGTCAAGTCCCAACTCTCTGCCGCACTGCACGCCGAACACCCCCACCTCCCCGTTGTCCGCGAGGCCCTCGCCGCCTTCGACGAGCCGCGGTTCCTGCACCAGACCCGTACCGCCACCGCCGCCGGCCTGCGAGGCACCGACGACCTCGGCCCGGCCCTGACCGGTGACGCCCTTCCCGACGCCGCTCCCTGGCGCGCCCACTTCCACGTCCCGCTCCACGCGGCCCCCGCCGCGCCCCTCACCTCCACACTTCCCGTGCTCAAGGCCGTACTGTCCCGGCTCGTCGGCGGCCCGCAGCCGCTCACCCGCCACCTCGAGGTCGAGACGTACACCTGGCAGGCCCTGCCGGCCGAGCTGCGACCCCGTGCGCGCAGCCAGCTGGCAGACGGCATCGCCGCCGAACTCACCCTTGCCCGCGACCTGTTGACCGACCTCGGCCTCAAGGAGCTGCCATGACCGGGCGACCCGAGCGACCCGAACGACCCGAGCGATCGGACCCGGCAGCCCCGGTCACCCACCCGGCCACCGGACCGAACCGGACCGGTGTCACGCACGGCCCCACACACCACCCCACTCCACTGCTCGTGCTCGACGTCGTCGGCCTCACCCCGCGTCTCCTCGACCACATGCCCCACCTGAAGACACTCGCCCAGTCCGGTTCACAGGCGGCGCTCGGCACCGTCCTGCCGGCCGTCACCTGCGCCGCACAGTCCACCTTCCTCACCGGCACCCACCCGTCGGAGCACGGCATCGTCGGAAACGGCTGGTACTTCCGCGACCTGGGCGACGTACTCCTGTGGCGCCAGCACAACGGACTCGTCGCCGGCGACAAGCTGTGGGACGCCGCCAGACGCGCCCACCCCGGCTACACCGTCGCCAATATCTGCTGGTGGTACGCCATGGGCGCCGACACCGACATCACCGTCACCCCCCGTCCGATCTACTACGCCGACGGCCGCAAGGAACCCGACTGCTACACACGACCGCCCGCCCTGCACGACGAACTCACCGGCAAGCTCGGCACCTTCCCGCTCTTCCACTTCTGGGGCCCCGGCGCGGACCTCGTCTCCAGCCGCTGGATCATCGACGCGACCCGCCACATCATCCGCACCCGGCACCCCGACCTGACGCTCTGCTACCTCCCTCATCTCGACTACGACCTCCAGCGCTACGGCCCCGACGACCCGCGCTCACTGAAGGCGGCCTCGGACCTG
This sequence comes from Streptomyces sp. M41, assembly GCF_043673425.1. Lineage (NCBI taxonomy): Bacteria > Bacillati > Actinomycetota > Actinomycetes > Kitasatosporales > Streptomycetaceae > Streptomyces > Streptomyces sp. M41. The sequence continues at coordinate 321,733 of NZ_JBIMKE010000001.1, forward strand.
GACTCGACGTTGGCTCCGCTTCTGGACGACGCCCGGGCACAGGGCCGTACCGTCGTGGCGCTCTCCGAGTACGGCATCACCCGCGCGGACCGGCCCGTCGACATCAACCGGGCCCTGCGCCGCGCAGGACTGCTCGAAGTGCACACCCAGGACGGCATGGAGTACCTGGACCCGATGGCGTCACGCGCCTTCGCGGTCGCCGATCACCAGATCGCCCACGTCTACGTACGCCGACCGGAAGATCTGGACGCGACCCGAGCCGCGCTCGACGGACTGCCCGGCGTCGAGCAACTCCTGGACGACGAGGGCAAGAAGGCTCACCATCTCGACCATCCGCGCTCCGGCGAACTGATCGCCGTCGCGGAGCCGGACGCCTGGTTCACGTACTACTACTGGCTCGACGACGCCCACGCGCCCGACTTCGCGCGACTCGTCGAGATCCACCGCAAACCCGGCTACGACCCGGTCGAACTCTTCATGGATCCCCTCGACCCCTATGTCAAGGTCAAGGCCGCGACCGCGCTCGCGCGCAAGACACTCGGCATGCGCTACCGCATGGCGGTCGTGCCCCTGGATCCGGCACCTATTCGCGGCAGCCACGGCCGCCTTCCCGCGAGCGACGACGACGGTCCGCTCCTCATCTGCTCCACCCCCCGCGCTGTCGGCGACCGCGTGGCGGCCACCGATGTGAAGTCACTGCTGCTCCGACTCGCCGGTCTCGACCGACCGGTCACGGCCGACGTGTGACAGCTCGCCGGTCCCGGCGATCCGTCTCTTCCGACTGGTCAAAAGTGAAGCACTCACCACTGACAACGGCCTTCGATCCCGAGGAGTTCCAGGCATGAGCCGCTTTTCCCAGCCCGATCCCGAACTCACCCACCGCCTGAGCAGACGAGGCATGCTCGGCGTGGCCGCGGGCGCCACGGCCGCCGCGCTGGTGGGCGCCGCCGCGCCCACCGCGACGGCCGCCCCCGCCTCCGAGCCGGCCGCCGAAACCGCCTCCCGCGGCCGTGGCCATGGCCATGGCCGGCCCGTCCTGCCCCCCGGCCGCCTCGGTATCCAGCTGTACAGCCTGCGCGACAAGGTCTCCACGCTCGGCTTCGCCCCCGTCTTCGCCGAACTGGAGAAGTACGGCTACGACGAGGTGGAGTTCGCCGGATACACCCAGGGCTCGGCCGGCCCGATCACCCTCGCCCAGCTGAGGCGGCTGGCACGCAACCACGGCCTGAACCCGATCGGCAGCCACGTCGGCTACTACTCCAGCGACCCCAATGCCTACACCTTCGCCCAGAACCTCACCAAGGTCCTGGACGACGCCGAGGCCCTGGGGCTCAAGCACATAGGGACCGCGTCCGGGCCGTTCCGCTACGGCTCCACCGTCGACGCCTGGAAGCGTGCCGCCGACGAGTTCAACACATACGGCGCGGCGGCGAAGGCGCGGGGCATGAAGTTCTACCAGCACAACCATTCCGAGGAATTCTCCTTCGCCACCGACAACCCCAAGGTCCGCCTCTACGACGTGCTGCTCAAGGAGACCGACCCCGACCTCGTCTATCTGGAGATGGACATCTACTGGGCGTACTCGGGCCAGTTCCGTTTCTCGAAGCGGCCCGACGGCTCACCAGCCCCGTTCGAGCCGCTGAACTACGTCCTGAAGCAGCCGCATCGCTACCCGCTCTTCCACGTCAAGGACGGCGTGAGCGACCCGTCCGACACCTACGGCTACCGCATGGTGGACGTCGGCGACGGCGACATCGACTACAAGAAGTTCATCTCCGCCGTGACACGACTGCGCGGCGGGCGGTTCGCCCACCACTGGCAGGCGGAGCACGACAACCCGACCGAGTCCCTCAGGTTCGCCCGCCGCTCGAGCAAGCACCTGCACTCGCTGCGGGAGAAGTGCTGACGGTCGTAGTGGCATGAGGAAACCCTCCCCGGAACGGGGAGGGCCTGCTCATGTCAGCGCCGCCGGTCACGGCGGGGGAGCGGCTGCCGGGCAACTTCCCGGAGTACCAGTTGCTCCCGTGAGCGGCGACCGCCGGGGCATCGGCCGGCCGGCGAACCGGTCAGCCGATGCCCTGCCGGTCCGGGTGCAGCGCGAACGTGCGGTCCGCCGGGTTGCGCGCCGTCTCGTCGACCGCCTGCCGGAGCAGTTCCCGGTGCCGCAGCAGAGGCTCGCGTCGATCCTCGGGCGCGAGCAGCAGCAGGTCGTCCAGCGCGGCCAGCATCCGGCGTGACACCTGCGGGTTGCCGAGGGCACACCCGCGCACCTCGGTGAACCCCAGATCCACCAGCTCGGTCCACCCCGGCACGGGCTGAACCAGCCGCACGGCCCCGCCCCGGTCCCGGTGCAGTGCGGCGTCCAGCGGCTGTCTGCTCAGCGCCGCCAGAAACTGCACGATGCGATCCAGTGCCTGCACGGCCGTGGTCGGATCGTTGATCGCGGGCGAGAGGGCGCGCAGCGCGATGTCGCACAACTGGCGCAGGCCGAAGCCGAGGTCCTGGTGGTAGGTCCGCTCCACCCCGACGGAGGTGGTGTAGCGCAGGGCGGCGCGCGGCGGGGCCGCGCGGCCGTGGACCGCCAGTACGGGCGTGCCGGGCACCACGAAGTCCCCGATCCGCGGGATCAGCCGCAGCACCACGCCGTGCTTGCGGGCCACCCGCACCAGCCGTGCGATGTGCACGTCCCGCAACACCCCCGCCCGGCCCTCGTGCGGCACCCACGCCGTCACCGAGCCGAATTCGGGCGTCTGCGGTCCGCCCGTGGACGGAGGCATCGAGGCGATCACCCGGAAGGACTCCGTGGCGATGCGCGCGATCACATGACTGATCCGCATCAGCCGCAGGGTGGTGTTCACGTACAGCACGAAGAGCAACAGGCTCAGCGCGACCATGCAGAGCGTGAGGATCGACTGCACCAGGGGCAGCGTGGTCACGTCCCGGGGGTCGTCGGCGGTGTCGAAGGCGGTCAGGACCAGCAGGGTCAGCACGAAGGTGGCCAGGAAGACCGCGAAGGTCGCCTTGGTGATCCGGCTGCGGACGAAGAGCCGCACCACACGCGGGGTGAACTGCCCGCTCGCCATCTGCACGGCCACCAGCGAGATGCTGAAGACCACACCGATGAAGGTCATCATCGCCGAGCTGACGGCGTTGACCACGGCCTTCGCGTCCTCCGCGAAGCGCAGCAGCTCGTCGAGCGTCTCGTAGTCGCCCTCCTCCCGCAGCGCGTCCACGATGGCCGTGTCGAGCGCCTGCGCCGCGACCCAGACCACGAAGACACTCACCATCGCGGCGCTCGGGGCGAACCAGAACGTGTCTCGCAGATGCTCCCTGAAGGGCGAGAGCGCACGCGGACGACGACCCACGGGAAGGCTCTGTGTAACCAGCCAGTCACTCATGGTGTGACCCTAGGCGCAACGGGGCGCGAGGTCCCGGACCCCCGCCATGCCGAAGGAAACGCAGGTGAAGGGCACCGAGAAAGCTTGGTATTGTTGTCCATGTCGCCACGGGGAACACCCCTGGCACGGCGGCAGACACCTGGTCCGGGTGGCGGAATGGCAGACGCGCTAGCTTGAGGTGCTAGTGCCCTTTATCGGGCGTGGGGGTTCAAGTCCCCCCTCGGACACTCACTCTCAATCACTCCAGCACCTCCGCATGGCTCCCATGCGGAGGGCTTTTCGTTTCCCGGGCCCCTGCGGCCCAGCGACTCTGCGGCTCATCGCCCCCACAGCTCATCGCCCCTGCGGCTCAATGGCCCTGCCTGGGCCGCGCCCATCTCCCCGCCTGGGGCCGCGCCCGTCTCCCCAGTCACTAATACTGAAGAAATGGGCAGACTCGGGCGATATGCCCCAGCGAGCCGGCAGGGTGACCGCAAGCGACCGAAGACCGGGTCACCGGAATCCGGACCGACGGCCCGTCACCCTTCGGCCGGCCGGCGAGTGCTGTCGTGGGTGAAGCCGCACAGCGTCGCCGGGCAGGTCTTCCTGCTGCAGCTGGTGGTCGTCCTGCTGCTCATCGCCACGGCCGTCACGGTGACCGTGATCCAGGACCGCAACCGCGCGGTCCAGGAGGCCAAGGACCGGTCACTGGTGGCGGCGGAGTCGTTCGCGAACGCCCGGGGCACCGCGGAGGCGATGGAGAGCGCGGATCCGACGGCGGAGCTCCAGCCGCATGCCGAGGCGGTGCGCAAGAAGACCGGCGTCGACTACGTAGTGGCGCTGAGCCCCTACGGCTTCCGGTGGACCCACCCGGACGAGGACCAGATCGGCAAGCACGTCTCCACCTCCTACGGCCAGGCGCTCGAGGGCGAGCCCCACCAGACCACGTTCGACAGCAGTCTGGGCAAGGCGGTCGACTCGACCGTGGCCGTCTTCGACGACGAGGGGACCGCGGTCGGCCTGGTCACGGTGGGGGTCACGGTGGAGACGGTGTCCAGTGTGGTGGAGCAGCAACTACCGGTGATCTTCGCCGTCGGCGGTGTCACGCTGCTGCTGGCCGCAGGTGGGTCGGCGCTGGTCAGCGGGCGTCTGCGGCGCCAGACCCGGGGACTGGGGCCGGTCGAGATGACCCGCATGTACGAGCACCACGACGCGGTGCTGCACGCGGTCCGGGAAGGCGTGATCATCCTGGACGGTGAGGGAAGGCTGCTGCTGGTCAACGACGAGGCACGCCGGCTGCTGGCACTGCCACCGGAGGCCGAGGGCAGGCCGGTCACCGGACTCGGTCTGAGCCCGGCCCTGGCCGGACTGCTGGGATCGGGCCGGGCGGCCACGGACAAGGTCTTCCTGGCCGGAGAGATCCTGCTCGCGGTCAACGTGCGACCGGTGGGCCCGAAGCAGGGCAGCGTGGCCACCCTGCGGGACACCACGGAGCTGCGCGCCCTCGCGGGCCGGGCGGACGTGGCGGGCGGGCGCCTGCAGCTGCTCTACGAGGCCGGCACGCGCATCGGGACCACCCTCGACGTCAGGCGCACCGCAGAGGAGCTGACCGAGGTGACGGTCCCGCGCTTCGCCGACTTCGCCACCGTCGAGCTGGTGAAGTCCGTGCTGCAAGGGGGTGAGCCGACCGGGGCGGGTTCGACGGCGGTGCACCGCGTCGCGGTCGCGGGCATCCGGGACGACCTGCCCTTTCACCCGGTCGGGACGCTGCTGCGCTACGAGCCCGGCAACCCCGTGGCCACCGGCATGACCACCGGCCGGCCGGTCCTGGTGGCGGACCTCGCCGCGGCCGACGGATGGCGGGCCCAGGACCCGGAGCGGGCACAGCAGGTCCTGGCGTACGGCATCCACTCCATGATCTCCGTGCCGCTCCAGGCCCGGGGCCAGTTGCTGGGGGTCGTACAGTTCTGGCGTTCGGAGCAGGATCCCTTCGAGCCGGACGACCTGTCCCCCGCCGAGGAACTCGCCACCCGGGCGGCCGTGTGCATCGACAACGCGCGCCGCTACACCCGCGAGCACACCACGGCCGTCACCCTCCAGCGCAGCCTGCTGCCCGGCGCGCTCCCCGAGCTGTCCGCCCTGGAGGTCGGGCATCGGTACCTGCCCGCCAAGGCGGGGGTGGGCGGCGACTGGTACGACGTCATCCCGCTGCCGGGGGCCCGGGTGGCCCTGGTGGTCGGCGATGTCGTGGGCCACGGTCTGCACGCCGCGGCGACGATGGGCCGCCTGAGGACCGCGGTGCACAACTTCGCCGCCCTGGACCTGCCTCCGGACGAGCTCCTCGCCCATCTGGACGACCTGATCACCCGGATCGACGACGACGCGGCGGCCGAGGGCAAGACCGAGGCCGTCACCGGTGCCACCTGCCTGTACGCGGTCTACGACCCGGTCTCCGGGCGGTGTGTTCTCGCCCGGGCCGGTCATCCCGGTCCGGCGCTGGTCTCGCCCGACGGCACCGTGACCTTCCCCGACATCCCCGTCGCCCCGCCACTCGGCGTGGGCGGAGGTCTGCCGGTCGAGACGGCCGAACTCCGGCTGGCCGCCGACAGCCGGCTGGTCCTCTACACCGACGGCCTGGTCGAGGTCCGGGGCCGCGACATCGACGTCGGGCTCGGCATGCTGAGCAAGGCTCTGGCCGCGACGCACGGCGCCGGCCTGGACGACACCTGTCAGGCGGTGCTCGACGCGATGCTGCGCACCAGGCCGCGAGACGATGTCGCCCTGCTCGTCGCGCGCACCCGGCTGCTCGACCCGAGTCAGGTCGCGGAATGGGACGTGCCCGACGACCCCGCGGCCGTCCCCTGGATCCGCGCCGAGGCCGGCCGCAGGCTGGAATCCTGGGGGCTCGGCGAGGCGGCCTTCACCACCGAGCTGATCCTCAGCGAACTGGTGACGAACGCCATCCGGTACGGAAGGAGCCCCATAGGCCTGCGGCTGCTGCGCGACCACGACAGCCTGATTTGCGAGGTCGGCGACGGCACCAGCACCTCCCCGCACCTGCGCCGCGCGACCCTCACCGACGAGGGCGGCCGTGGTCTGTTCCTCGTCGCGCAGATGTCCCGCCGCTGGGGGACCCGGTACACCGACCGAGGCAAGATCATCTGGGCTGAGCAGGCGCTCGACGGCGAAGCCGCGTGGGACCTGAGCGGTCTCCCGTCGGCCGACCTGTGAAGCGGGACGAAACCGGACCGCCCGCACATCTCGAGGCGTGCGGACGGTCTGCCGTGGCCCGGTGTCCGCGCCGGCCCGCGGTAGGTGGGGCGTTTCAGGAGCCGTCGTCGACCGTGATGTACGGGATCTTGGCCGGGTCCCGGCCGAAAGCGGCCCCGAGATAGACGGCCGACAGCTTGGCGAGCGTCCCGTCGTCGATCAACTGCCTGATGATCCGGTCCAGTTCGCCCCTGTTGGGCGACCCCATCGGGTACAGGGCGCCGTAAGCCTGGTCGGTCCTGTACTGACCCACCAGGCTCACCCTGCTCTCCTCCTTCTGGGGATACGCCAGCAGGATGGTCGTGTCGTGGATGACCGCGTCGACCCGCCTCTCCTCCAGCGCCGTGATCAACTCCCGGTCGTTGGGGAAGGCGGTGACGGGCTCGGTCGGCTTGATGCGGTCCTCGACGAACTGCTCGCCCGTGGTGCCCTCGGCCACTCCGATGCGGACGTCACGGACGTTGTCCTGGCCGATCTGCTCACCGTCCCTGATCAGCAGTCCCAGGGTCGAGGAGAGGTAGGGCGGGGAGAACTCGGCGACCCTGCTCCGCGCCGGGGTGATCGTGATCTGTGCCAGGGCCAGGTCGAAGTCCGTCGTCCGGCCGGACACGACCTCCGGGAAGGGGGCGTTCTTCACCTCGACCCGGTCCAGTCCCGACCGGTAGGCGATGTTGGCCGCCATGCAGTACTCGTAGCCGCTCCTGACGGATTCCGGCGTGTCGCCGTTCCACCAGCCGGGTGCGGGCAGGGTCGTCTTGACCGTGAGCGCGCCCGCCGTCTCGGGCCGCAGCTGAAACTCCCCGTGATGTCCGGAGACCTCGCAGTCGCCATAGCGGGCGCTCGACGCCTGCGACCCGTCCTGGTCACATGCCGATGAAGCGACGACGAGCGCCCCGCTGACAGCCAGAGCGACGATCGCTGCCGCGGCCCGCATCATTGACCTCCGGTAGGGGCATACTCCTTGATCCACCATAAATCACCCTGAACCATACGGCCGCAAGAGCCACGTGGGACTGCAAGTGCGCGGGTCCGGTCCCACAGGTGCCTGTCATCGGGTCGTCCGACATCAAAAACTCCGTGGCCCAGCCGCCCCGCCGCTCCCTACACTCACCAGGACATCGTGACCAGAGAGGGGGGCCGGGCCGTGCGTGATCACATCGCTGTCGCCGCTCCCCGTTCCCGGTCCTTCCGGTCCGAGGTGATCCTGGTGTCCTCGTCCGCCCGGTGCCCGCTGCGCGGCCGGCACCGGACGCCCGTGACGCACGTCTGAGAGCGCCCGAGTACATCGACGTCCCTGCCCCGAGCCAGTCCCGGGGCCGACGGGGCCGTACTCGCCTGCGCTCGCGCCGCGTCCGGGAATCGCGCTCACCCCTGTTCGTTCCCGGAACACCCGGAACACCCGAAAGGCCAAGGGCCGTGCGCACCAACCTCGACACCCTCGCCGTCGTCCGCAATCTCGGCATCCTCGCCCACGTCGACGCGGGCAAGACCACCGTCACCGAGCGGATCCTGTACGCCACAGGTACCACCCACAAGCGCGGTGAGGTCCACGACGGCACCACCGTCACCGACTTCGACCCGCAGGAACGCGATCGGGGCATCACCATTTTCGCGGCGGCGGTCAGCTGTGACTGGGACGGTCACCGGATCAACCTCATCGACACACCCGGGCACGTCGACTTCGCCGACGAGGTGGAGCGTTCGCTGCGCGTACTGGACGGCGCGGTCGCGGTGTTCGACGCCGTCGCGGGGGTCGAGCCGCAGAGCGAGTCGGTGTGGCGGCAGGCGGACCGGCACGGCGTGCCGAGGATCGCGTTCGTCAACAAGCTGGACCGCGCCGGAGCCGACCTCGACACGGCCGTCGCCTCCATCCGGGATCGGCTCCATCCGGCCCCGCTGGTCGTGCAGTTGCCCATCGGCGCCGAGGACGCGTTCCGCGGGGTCGTGGATCTCGTACGGATGCGGGCCCTGGTGTGGGCCGACGGTGCCGGCATGTTCGTGGAGCAGGAGGTGCCGGAGGAACTGCGGCAGGAGGCGCACCGGCGCCGCCGGCTGCTGGAGGAGTCGGTGGCCGAACTGCATGCCGGCGCGCTGGAGGAGTTCTGCGCGCGGTCGACGCTGAGCCCGCAGTCCCTGGTCGCCGCCCTGCGGGAGCTGACCGGCAGCGGTGACGGCGTGGTCGTGCTGTGCGGCTCGGCCTACCGCAACCGGGGAATCGAACCGCTGCTCGACGCGGTCGTGGCGTATCTGCCCTCGCCGCTCGATGTGCCGGCCGTGCGCGGGCTGCGCGACGGCGTCGAAGAGGAGCGGACCGCCGATCCGTCGGAGCCCTTCGCGGCGCTGGCGTTCAAGGTGAGCGCGACACGGACCGGACGGCTCACCTTCCTGCGCGTGTACTCAGGGACGATCGAGAAGGGAGACACCGTGCTCGACGCGGGCGCGCGGCGCAGCGAGCGGATCGGACGGATCCTGCGTGTGCAGGCCGACCAGCATGCCCACGTGGACCGGGCGGTCGCCGGGGACATCGTGGCCGTGGTCGGCCTGAAGGCGGCGCGACCCGGGGCGACGCTCTGCGCACCGGACGCCCCGCTCGTCCTCGAACCGCCGAGTGTGGCCGACCCCGTGGTGTCCGTCGCGGTCGAGGCACGCAGGTCGACCGACACCGACCGGCTGGCCTCGGCGCTGGCCCGGCTGGCCGAGGAGGATCCGTCGCTGGTCGTGCGGACCGACGCGGAGACCGGGCAGACGGTGCTGTCAGGCATGGGTGAACTGCATCTGGAGGTCGCGGTGGAGAAGGTCCGGCGGGAGTCCGGGCTGGACGTCAACGTCGGCCGGCCCCGGGTGTCGTACCGCGAGACCGTGGGCCGGGGTGTGACCGGTTTCGTCTTCCGGCACGTCAAACAGGACGGCGGAGCGGGGCAGTTCGCGCACGTCGTGCTCGACGTCGAGCCCATGGAGACGGGGTCCGGGTTCGAGTTCCGCTCGGCCGTCGTCGGCGGCCGGGTGCCGCAGGAGTACGTCCGTGCCGTGGAGGCCGGCTGCCGGGACGCCCTCGCCGAGGGCCCGCTGGGCGGTCACCCGGTGACCGGGCTGAGGGTCACCCTCACCGACGGGGCGACCCATGTGAAGGACTCCTCCGAGACCGCCTTCCGCACGGCTGGTCGCCTCGGCCTGCGCGATGCCCTGCGTTCCTGCGCGATGGTCCTCCTGGAGCCGGTCGCCGAGGTCACGGTCACCGTGCCCGAGGACGCCGTCGGCACGGTGCTCGGCGACCTGGCGGCACGACGCGGCCGGGTTTCGGGCTCGGTCAGCCGGGCGGGCGCGGCGGTCGTCACGGCGACCGTGCCGCTGGCCGAACTCTTCGGCTACGCGACCCGGTTGCGCAGCCGGACCCAGGGCCGGGGCACGTTCACGACCCGTCCCACGGGTCATGCCCCGGCACCGGTCACGACGCCGGCCCGGTGAGTGAAGGGCGGCCCCACCCGCACGGGGTGGGGCCGCCCGCGGGCCAAACCCCCGGTGCCGTCGACGACGACGCACTCGTACGACCTGTTGCCGCCCAGCGGCACGACGAGCGGATGGTGGAAGCGCACGCCCCGGCCAGAGGGGGCCGGTGAACCCTTGGTGCTGCACGACGGGTCGACGTCTCAGGAGCAGTAGCTGCTTTCGGCCAGACGCTCATCGCTTCCGACCTGGCCAAGAGTGCCGACTCGGCCTCTGCACCGGCGCGTTGTTTTCGGTGTCGGGCCGGATGGCCCTGACCGTCGGCTCGGAGACCGACGGCTTGCTGGACATGGACCTCCCGGCGGCCGTCCCCAGGCCGGTAGCGGCGGCCGTGCCGACCGCGGCGGTCGGGTGTCGCGTAGGTGGGTCATGGCACGGACGGTCGGGCAGGGCGCTCCTCGGGCGGGGGGGGGCTCCGCGACCAGCCACGCGGTGCGGCATACGAGCGACGGCGGACCGTGGCACCTGGGCGCAGCGCGACGACGTCGACGATGCCGCACGCGGACACGGAGCAGCCGGGCTTTCGACTGCCGAGGCGGTGCGTCGGCACCGGGGGAGGGGGAGTGGACTGTCGATCTCATTCGCGGCCGGACCGGGCCGCGGGCCGATCGGCTGTACGAACCCCATCGGATTCACGGCGCGGGGTCAAGACCGCCCACCGGATGACCGCCCACCGGATGACCGCCCACCGGATGACCGTCCACCGGATCGCGCTCGGCGGCCGACGGTCAGGACGTCACCAGTTCGCGCACCTGCGCCGACGGCGCCAGGCGCTGCTCGCGTGACCTGCGGTACAGCCACAGGATGTCCCGGCCGAACGACCAGACGAGCGCCGCCAGCGCCGTCGCGGCGACCGCGAACGTCGCCGCGTGGGGGAGCAGATCGGAGGCGGCCAGCAGCAGGAACACACCCTGGAGCGCGGCGACCGTCTTGCGGGCCGTGCTCGGCGGCAGCGCGGCGTTCAGCCAGGGCCAGACGCGGGCGGCGGCGACGAAGCCGTAGCGCATGGCGCCGATCAGCAGCACCCAGGGGCCGAGGGACATCGAGACGTACACGCTCAACACCAGGATCAGGAACGCGTCCACCTCCATGTCGAAGCGGGCGCCCAGCGCTGTGGAGGTGCCGGTGCGGCGGGCCACCTTGCCGTCCACGCCGTCGAGGATGAGCGCCACCGCCGTCAGACCGACGAACAGCGTCACCGGCGGTGAGCTCTGGAAGGAGTCCGCCACCAGGGCCGTGACACCGCCCACCAGGGTCGCGCGGCCGAGGGTGACCCGGTTGGCCGGTCCGAAGGAGCGCAGCCCGGACCGGTGCAGTGCCAGCGAGAGCAGCGCCCATGTGGCGATCGCGAAGACGAGGCCGGTCAGCCAGCCCGCCGGTCCGAGGCCGATGGCCGAACCGAGCAGGGCCAGCAGCAGGATCTGAACGCCCGCTCCCACAGCGGTTTCCTGCTGGACCAGCCTTGCGTCGTAAGTGTTGTTCAGGGCCACCGCACATTCCTCCGGCCAGGTGACAGAGTCGATCAAGGCCGCGTACTGTGCGCGGCCTGTGCACACCTCGGTACGTGAACAACTCGCAGATCGTTCAGGAGGACCTCGATGAACCGCGCCGCACGTGCGTTCTGGCTCAGCTCTCCGGGTGAAGGGGAGATCCGGCAGACGGCCCTGCCGGAGCCGGGCGAGGGCGAGGTCCTGGTGCGGGCGCTCTACTCCGGGGTCAGCCGGGGCACCGAGACGCTGGTCTTCCGGGGCGGGGTCCCGCACAGCCAGTACGCGGCGATGCGGGCGCCCTTCCAGGAGGGCGAGTTCCCCGCCCCCGTGAAGTACGGCTATCTGAGCGTCGGGGAGGTGGAGGAAGGGCCCGACGCGCTGGTCGGCCGTACCGTCTTCTGTCTCCATCCGCACCAGACGCGGTACGTCGTCCCCGCGAGCGCGGTCACCGTCGTACCGGACACCGTGCCCGCCGCGCGGGCGATCCTCGCCGGTACGGTCGAGACCGCCGTCAACGCCCTCTGGGACGCGGCGCCCCTGGTCGGCGACCGGATCGCCGTGGTCGGCGGGGGCATGATCGGCTCCTCGGTGGCCGCCCTGCTGGCCCGCTTCCCGGGTGTGCGGCTCCAGTTGGTCGACGCCGATCCCGGCCGGGCCGAGGTCGCCGGCGCGCTCGGCGTCGGGTTCGCCACACCCGAGGAGGCGCTCGGCGAGTGCGACCTGGTCGTGCACGCCAGCGCCACCGAGCAGGGCCTCGCCCGCTCCCTCGAACTGCTCCGCGCCGAGGGTACGGTCCTCGAACTGAGCTGGTACGGCGACCGGCCGATCGCGCTGCCGCTCGGCGAGGCCTTCCACTCCCGGCGGCTCGTCGTGCGCAGCAGCCAGGTCGGCACCGTCTCCCCGGCCCGCAGCGGCAGCCGCAGCTACGCCGACCGTCTCGCGCTCGCCCTCGATCTGCTCGCCGACCCGGCCCTGGACGCGCTCGTCACCGGGGAGTGCGCCTTCGAGGAGCTGCCGGACGTGCTGCCGCGACTGGCCTCCGGTGAGATTCCCGCGCTGTGCCACCGCGTCCGGTATGCCGAGCACGACTGAAGCATCCGTTCCGCCCGGAGTCGTTCAATCCGGGACGACGAGAGCGCCGACCTCGGCGCCTGACCTGAGAAAAGAGTGAGAGAGGGCTGAACACGGGGGAGAAAGGAGCCGTACTACACGGCATCCCCGGCAGCTGCGGGGATGAGGAGCGCACCGCACCTGGAGGGTGTCCGTTGTTCAGCATCACCGTCCGCGATCACATCATGATCGCCCACAGCTTCCGCGGCGACGTCTTCGGACCCGCGCAGCGCCTGCACGGAGCGACGTTCCTGGTGGACGCCACATTCCGGCGCGAGCAGCTGGACGACGACAACATCGTCGTCGACATCGGACTGGCCACCCGGGAACTGGGTGCCGTCGTCGGTGAGCTGAACTACCGGAACCTCGACAACGAACCCGACTTCGCCGGCATCAACACCTCCACCGAGTTCCTGGCCAAGGTCATCGCCGACCGGCTGGCCGAGCGGATCGAGAAGGGCGCGCTCGGCGAGGGTGCGAAGGGCCTCGCCGGTCTGACCGTCACGCTGCACGAGTCGCACGTCGCCTGGGCGAGTTACGAGCGTGCCCTGTGACCGATGTGACGCTGGAGAAGAAGGCGTCCCCGGCCGAGTGCGTCACCGTGACCCAGCCGGACCAGCCCGCTCTCGGCTATGTGCCCGTGCAGCACCCCGTCCTGAAGAACGCCGAGATCGTCCCCATGTCCCTGCGCTCCGTGCACTTCGTGATGCCGGGCGGCGTCGACGACCAGACCGCGCCCAGCGGCGGCAACGCCTATGACCGGCGCGTCAGTCTGGACCTGCCCGGGTTCGGGTGGCAGGTGCACAAGCACGCGGTGGACGGCAGCTGGCCCCGGCCCGGTGCGGCGGCCCGCGCGGAACTGGCCCGCACACTGCGCGCGTTCCCGGACGACACCGTCGTCCTGCTCGACGGGCTGGTGGCATGCGGAGTCCCCGAGATCATCCTCCCGGAGACGGAACGCCTGCGGCTGGCCGTCCTCGTCCACCTCCCGCTCGGCGACGAGACCGGGCTGGAGCCCGCCGTCGCCGCCGAGCTGGACGCGCGGGAACGCACCGTGCTGCGTGCCGTGCCCGCCGTCGTCGCGACCAGCGACTGGGCGGTCCGCCGTCTCGTCGCCCACCACGGCCTCGCCCCCGAACGGGTCCATGTCGCCGCCCCCGGCGCCGACATCGCACCGCTGGCCGCCGGCACCGACGGCGTGTCCCGGCTGCTGTGCGTGGCCGCCGTGACCCCGCGCAAGGGACAGCACCGGCTGGTGGAGGCCCTGGCGGCGGTGACCGACCTGCCGTGGAGCTGTGAGTGCGTGGGCGGGCTGAGCCAGGACCCCGAGTACGTGACCGGGCTGCGCGCCCTCATCCACGAGCACGGCCTCCAGGACCGGCTGGTGCTCGCGGGACCCCGGACCGGCGCCGAACTCGACGCCAGCTACAACGCCGCCGACCTCATGGTGCTCACCTCCTACGCCGAGACGTACGGCATGGCGGTGACGGAGGCGCTCGCGCGCGGCATTCCCGTGCTGGCGACGGACGTCGGTGGTCTCCCCGAGGCGGTCGGCCGGGCACCGGACGGCGGTGTCCCCGGCATCCTCGTCCCGCCGGAGAACTCCGCCGCGATCGCCGCCGAACTGCGCGGCTGGTTCGGCGAGGCGGACGTACGCCGCCGGCTCAAGGCGGCGGCCCGGGCACGCCGGGCCGCCCTGGACGGCTGGGCCGCCACGGCCCGCAGCCTGGCCGCGGTACTGGGCCGGCTGCCGAACGAACCCCGGAGGGCGGCATGAGGAACACGGCGACGACACAGGGCGGGGGCACGATTCCGGCCCAGCCGGGACCCGAGGACGCGCCGGACTCGGCCCGCCCCGGGACCGAGGGTCCGGCGCCGGTGCCGGCATCGGCACCTGCGAACAGCGGCGAGCAGGCCGTGGGCGCGGCGTCCGCCGAGGAGCGCGGGATCGTTTCTGTGGAGGGTGGCATGGGCGCAGTGCCCGTACCGGCGGTGGCCGACACGGACGAGGTGATCCTCGGGGCCGGCCCCCGGGTGCGGCCCGGTGAGCGGGCCACCGTCCGGCTGCGGGACGCCGAGCCGGAGGAGCCCGCCCGCTACGCGCCCGAGTGGCTGCAGCTGCGGGAGGGCGCCGACGCTTCAGCCCGGGCGCACGACTTGCTCGACCCGCTGCGGATCCGGCTCGCCAACATGCCGGGACGCGCCGGGCTGGTCATACACGACGTGGGCTGCGGCACCGGCTCCATGGGCCGCTGGCTCGCCCCCCACCTGGACGGTGCCCAGCACTGGATCCTGCACGACCGCGACCCCTACCTGCTGCACTTCGCCGCCGTGGCCTCCCCGCGCTCCTCCGCCGACGGCAGCCGCGTGAGTGTCGAGACGCGCCGCGGAGACATCGGACGCCTCACCCCGGACGCCCTTCTCGGTGCCTCCCTGGTGACGGCCTCCGCGCTCCTCGACGTCCTCACCCGCGAAGAGGTCGCCACCCTCGCCGCCGCCTGCGCCGGTGCGGGCTGCCCGGCGCTGCTGACGCTCTCCGTCGCAGGCCGCGTCGAACTCACCCCGTCCGACCCGCTGGACACCGAGATCGCCGAGGCGTTCAACGCCCACCAGCGGCGTTCCGGACTGCTGGGCCCGGACGCCGTCACCGCAGCGGCCGAAGCCTTCTCCGAGCACGGCGCCACCGTCCAGGTGCACCCCAGCCCCTGGCGCCTCGGCCCCGCCGAATCCGCGCTCACCGCCCAGTGGCTGCGCGGCTGGGTCGGCGCGGCGGTCGAGCACCGCCCCGAACTTCGCGAGCAGGCCGACCGCTACCTGCGCGAACGCCTCGCCGCCTGCGAGGCCGGCGAACTGAGCGTCGTGGTCCACCACAGCGACCTGCTGGCCCTGTGCCGTCCGACCGGCGGAGCGCAGACGGGCGGTTCCCCGGCGGGCGGAGCCTCATGAGCGTGGAGACGGTGGCGAGGGCGCGCGCCGGACGCCGGGACTCGGGCGGCCTGGGCCTGCCGGCGACCGGTGTTCCCGCCACCCCTGCGGACGGCGACGTCGTCGCGGCGGCCCAGGCGTCTTCGGCGGTGCGCCTCATCGACGCCGAGTGCGGCCCGCAGGCCCAGCCCGACAGCGCACCGCGCCCCCGTACCGCCCTGCGCACCCGCGCCCGCGCCGTCCTGTCCCGCCTCAACACCCCCACCCTGCGCACCCACCTCGGCACGGCCGCCGGGGTCGTCATCCTCGTCGTGCTGTTCTGGCGGCTCGGCACCGGTGCCTTTCTCGACGGGCTGCGACGGATCGACGCGCCGGCGCTGGGCCTGGCGCTCGCCATCGGGGGCGTCACCACCGTGTTCAGCGCCTGGCGTTGGCAGCTGGTGGCACGTGGGCTGCGGATCCGGCTGCCGCTCGGCCCGGCCGTCGCCGACTACTACCGCGCGCTCTTCCTCAACGCCGCCCTTCCCGGTGGCGTCCTCGGCGATGTGCACCGCGCGGTACGGCACGGGCAGAGCGCCGGCGACCTGGGCCGCGGCGTACGCGCGGTGGTGCTCGAACGCACCGCCGGCCAGCTCGTCCTCGCGGGAGTCGGCGTCGGCGTCCTGCTGACCATGCCGTCTCCCGTGCTGAACGAGGCCCGGGACCTCACCCCCCTGCTGCTGTTCGCCGCGGTCGGCGCCCTCGCCGTGGTGGCCGCCGTACGGATGAACCGTGCGCCCTCCCACCGGGACCGCACCGCCCCGACCGCGCTGCGCAGCACGCTCGCCGAAGCCCGCGAAGCCCTGCTGTCCCGCCGCAACGGACCCGGTGTCGCCGTCTCCTCCGTCGTCGTCCTCGCCGGCCACCTCGCGATGTTCGTGCTCGCCGCGCGCGTGGCCGGCTCCGCCGCCTCCGTGGCCGTCCTGCTTCCGCTCGCCGTCCTCGCCCTGCTCGCGATGAGCCTGCCCCTGAACATCGGCGGCTTCGGTCCCCGTGAGGGCGTCACCGCCTGGGCGTTCGGCGCCGCGGGACTGGGTGCGAGCAGCGGACTGGCCGTCGCCGTCGTGTACGGCGTCCTCAGCTTCGTGGCCGCCCTGCCGGGCGCCCTCGTCCTCGTCGCCCGCTGGTGCACGAGCCCGCGCACGGGCTCCGGGTCCATCGCGGCCGAGGCCGACCCGGAACCCGGCCGCTACGCCCTTGCGTTCCCCGTGTCCCGTACGGAATCGTCCGCGGAGGTCAGCAGTGACACATACGCGCCGAAGGCATCCGCGAGGCTCGCCAGCAGCAACTTCCCCTTTTCCGCAGAACCCAGCGAAGGACGGCCTATGACACCCGAATCGGTATAGGCGGACATACCGAGAGTCAGCAGATGACGGCGGTCGTCCGCCACGAAATCGGAAGTCTCATAACCGGGTCGGATCAATTCGGGATGAGTGTGCAGAAGGATGGAGGTCTCTATTTCCCCCGCGTGCATGTCGGTGAGCAGCGAGGTCTCCACCCCCGCCCGCTCCCGCGCCGCCTCCCAGTCCTCCGGGGCCGGGAACAGAGCCATTCGTTCACCTTGCGCGGAGGACTCCTGAACGACATTGCCCAGTACGTAATTGCCGCCGTGCCCGTTGACCAGTACCAGGGCGTCGACGCCGGACCGGCGGAGCGAAGCCGCTATGTCCCGTATCACCGCATGAAGGGTCACTGAGGAGATGCTGACGGTCCCCGGCCACTCCGCGTGCTCGTGCGAGCAGGAGATCGTCACCGGCGGGAGGAGGTGCACCGGGTGCGCGGCAGCCACCTCGCGTGCGATCGCGCAGGCCACGAGCGTGTCCGTGGCCAACGGCAGGAACGCACCGTGCTGCTCGAAGCTCCCGACGGGCAGGACCGCGATCTGTCGTGATACGCCCGCCCCCCGCGCCCGTACGTCTTCGGTGGTGTCCGCCGGCACCAGCGAGTGTGCCGCCGGCCGCGTCTGCGAATCACTCATCTTTTCCCGGCCTTTCGTCTCTGCTTAGGAACTGAAGAATCATGACAGAAAAAATTGGCGTGCTCGGCAAGAAGAC
Organism: Streptomyces sp. M41; assembly: GCF_043673425.1. NCBI lineage: Bacteria > Bacillati > Actinomycetota > Actinomycetes > Kitasatosporales > Streptomycetaceae > Streptomyces > Streptomyces sp. M41. The sequence goes on from NZ_JBIMKE010000001.1 coordinate 339,502, forward strand.
CGCACAGCGGACGCAGCGTTCCGGCGCGGAACGCGTGGTGAATGCCCCCTTGCCCACCGTGTACGGGGAATTCCGCGCGATCGGCTACCTCGACCACGACCGCGGTGACGAGCAAGTCGCCCTCGTCTACGGCGAGATAGGCCAGGAGGACGTCCTGACCCGGCTGCACTCCGAGTGCCTCACCGGCGACGCCTTCGGCTCCCAGCACTGCGAGTGCGGCGACCAGTTGGCCGCCGCGCTGCGCGCGGTCGTCGCCAACGGCAGCGGCATCGTCGTCTATCTGCGCGGCCACGAGGGCCGCGGCATCGGTCTGCTCGCCAAGCTGCGCGCCATGGCCCTCCAGGCGGAGGGACTGGACACCGTCGAGGCCAACCTCGCCCTGGGCCTGCCGGTGGACGCCCGCGACTACGGTGTGGCCGCCGAGATCCTGCACGACCTGGACGTGCGGAGCGTGCGTCTGATGTCCAACAACCCGCGCAAGCGCGAGGCGCTGGTGCGGCACGGGATCCAGGTCTCCGAGACGGTTCCGCTGCTGATCCCGCCGTGCGAGAACAACATCACCTATCTGCGCACCAAGCGGGAGCGGCTGGACCACAACCTGCCCCATCTGGACGCCGTCGCGCATCTGTCCTGATTGCGGTGCGGTCCCTCCGGAAAGGAAGAGGGAATGACCGACGACGTCCCCCTCGTCCCCCTCCTCCTCTTCCTCCTCTTCCTCTCCGGAGCGGCCCGGTGACGGGACGCGCGGGTACGGGGGACGGGACGACGGGGGACGGCACGGCGGGGGACGGCACAGAGGGGGGCCGTCGCCCGTGAACATGGCCGCGAGCGTCGTCGTCATCGGCGGCGGGGTGATGGGGACGAGCATCACCTACCACCTCGCCCGCGCGGGCGTACGGGACGTCGTCCTCGTCGAGCGGGACGAACTGGGTGCCGGCTCCACCTCCAGGGCGGCCGGCGGGGTGCGGGCGCAGTTCTCCGACGAGCTGAACATCCAGCTGGGAGCGCGCAGCCTGGAGGCGTTCGGCCGGTTCGAGGAGGAGACCGGGTACGACATCGGGCTGCACCGCGTCGGCTATCTCTTCCTGCTCTCCACCCCCGAGGAGGTCGCCGGCTTCGAGGCGAGCGTGCGGGTGCAGAACTCCCTCGGCGTGCCGAGCCGGATGATCGCCCCCGCAGAGGCCCGCCGGCTGGCCCCGCTGATCACCACCGACGGTCTGCTGGCCGCCGCGTTCTCACCGGACGACGGCCACTGCACCCCCGAATCCGTCGTCCACGGCTACGCCTCCGCCGCCCGCCGGTACGGCGCGCGGATCTTGCGCCACAACGACGTCACCGGCATCGAACTGCACGGCGACCGCATCACCGCCGTCACCACGACCATCGGCCGCATCACCACCGACACGGTCGTCTGCGCGGCCGGCGCCTGGTCACGGGCGGTCGGGGCGATGGCCGGCGTGGATCTGCCCGTGATGCCGTTGCGCCGCCAGATCGCGGTCACCGAACCGGTCCCGGGACTGCCGCAGAACCTGCCCATGACCATCGACTTCAGCACCACCCTCTACTTCCACGCCGAGGGCCCCGGGCTCCTCCTCGGGATGTCCGACCCCGACGAGCGCCCCGGCTTCGCCACCGACACCCACGACCGCTGGATCCCCCGCCTCGCCGCGGCCATGGAACGCCGCGCCCCCGCCCTGCTCGACCTGCGCCGCACCGGGGGCTGGGCGGGGTTGTACGAGATCACTCCGGACCACAACGGGCTCATCGGTGAGGCGACTTCCGTCTCCCGCTTCCTGTACGCGACCGGCTTCTCCGGTCACGGCTTCCTCCAGGGACCGGCCGTCGGCGAGGTCGTCCGTGACCTGTACCTCGGGCGCGTACCCTTCGTGGACGTGAGCCCCTTGAGCGCCGGCCGTTTCGAGGCCGACGCCCCGCGCCCGGAGGCCAACCGCGTATGACCGATCTCCACCTGTGGCTGCGCCACGAGGTCCGCTCCACCGAGCGACGCACCCCGATCGTCCCGGCGGACGCGCGACGGCTCGTCGGGAGCGGCGTGACGCTGACCGTCGAGGAGTCCCCGCAGCGGATCTTCCCGATCGAGGAGTACGAGGCGGCGGGCTGCCGTGTCGCCCCCGCCGGCTCCTGGACGCGGGCACCCGAGGCCGCCGTGGTGATCGGGCTGAAGGAACTCCCGGACCGGCCGGACCGGCTGGCGCACCGGCACATCTTCTTCGGGCACGCCTACAAGCAGCAGCCCGGCGCCGAGGAGCTGCTCCGCAGGTTCGCCGCCGGGGGAGGGGCGCTGCTCGATCTGGAGTATCTGGTCGACGACACCGGCCGCCGCCTCGCCGCGTTCGGGTTCTGGGCCGGCTATCTGGGTGCCGCCCTCGCCGTTCTGCAGCATCGTGGCAGGCTCGCCGCACCGCTGACGCCCACATCGAAGGAGGAGCTGGACGAGGGCCTGCGACCGGCGGCGGGGGACGAGGAGTTCACCGCGCTGGTGATCGGCGCCCTCGGCCGCAGCGGGCGGGGCGCCCGTGTCGCCTTTCTGACCGCCGGGGTCGAGGCGACCGCCTGGGACCTCGCCGAGACCCGTGACCTGGACCGGCCCGCCCTGCTCGGGCACGACGTGCTGGTCAACGCCGTCCTCGCCACCACCCCGATCCCGCCCTTCCTGCGCGAGCAGGACCTCGACGACCCCGCCCGCCGGCTGCGCACCCTGTGCGACGTCACGGTCGATGTCGGCTCCCCGCTGAACGTCCTGCCGGTCTACGACCGCACGACGGAATGGACCGCCCCCGTGCGCCGGCTGCGCGAGGAACCGCCGCTGGACCTCATCGCCATCGACAACCTGCCCTCCCTGCTGCCCCTCGAGTCCAGCACGGACTTCTCGGCCGCGCTGCTGCCCGAGCTGCTCCGGTTCGAGACGGGCGGGTCGTGGGGGCGCTGCCTCGACCGGTTCCACCAGACATGCCGTGAACTCGGCATCGACAAAGGGGAGTTCGGAGATGTCTGACCGTTCGGCCAGGGTTCCCGCGAGCGGCACCGTGCACTGGGTGGGTGCCGGACTGTCCACGGGCAGCGGCCTGGCCCGGCTGTGCGACACGACCGACGGCGTACGGCTGTGGCATCGCACCGAGGACCGGGCGGCCGGCGCACTGGCCCGGCTGGGTCTCACCGGACGCGCCGAGCCGCGCGCCTACACGCTCCCCGCGCTCACGGCCGAATTGGCGCCCGGTGACGTCGTCGTGTCGATGCTGCCCGCGCCGGAACACGCGGGGATCCTGGCGGCCTGCGTCGAGCGGAGCGCCCACTTCGCCTGCTCCAGCTATGTCTCGGACGCCGTCCTCGACCAGGTGCCGTCGGCCGCCGCGGCCGGCCTGGTCGTCCTCACCGAGGCCGGTCTGGACCCGGGCATCGACCACCTCTTCGCCCACAGCCTCGTCGGCCGCGCCCGGGAGGCCGTCGGCGACGACCCGGCCTCGTACCGCCTCACCTCCTACTGCGGTGGCGTCCCCGCGGTCCCGAACGACTTCAGGTACCGCTTCAGCTGGGCACCCGCCGGAGTGCTCAACGCCCTGCGCGCACCGGCCCGTTACATCGAGGACGATGCCGAGACCGTCGCCGAGCGGCCGTGGGAGGCGACTCGGCGACAGATCGTGGACGGGGAGGTGTTCGAGGCCTACCCCAACCGCGACAGCGTGCCCTTCGTGGCGCAGTACGGGCTGCCGTCCGCCTGGAAACCGCAGACGTTCGTGCGGGGCACCCTGCGCCTGGAGGGCTGGCTGCGCGCCTGGGACGCCGTCTTCGAGGAGCTGAAGGCCGGGGACGACGCCCGAATCGCCGCGCTGGCAGGCGAGTTGGCCGCCGCCCACCCGACCACGGAAGCCGATCGCGATCGCGTCGTCCTCGTGGTGTCCCTCGACGTGCGCGGCGCGCACGGGCGCGACTGGTCCGGCCGGTACCTCCTGGACCTGGTGGGGGATGCGCGGGAGAGCGCGATGGCGCGCTGTGTCTCCCGCCCCCTGGCGCTCGGTGTCCGCCACATCCTGGACGGCTCCCTCCCAAAGGGCCTGAGCCGCGCGGCCGAGACGGCGGTCCGCTCGGAGGCGTGGCTGAGCGAACTTGCGCTGGAGGGAGTGGAGTTCACCCTCAGCGTCGACGAGTGAGCCGAGTCGGCTCAGTCCTCCTTGACGGCTTCGTGGACGAGCCGCTTGAGGTCCTGGAAGATCGTGTGCGACCGCTTGGGCCGCACCTGCGTCATGAACTGCACCGTCAGATCGTGGCGCGGGTCGACCCAGAACGTGGTGGTCGCCACGCCGCTCCAGCCGTACGCGCCGAGGACGGACGGGGCCCTCGTGCGGGCCGGGTCGGTCACGACGGAGACGCCGAGTCCGAAGCCGACGCCGTCGTTGCCGGGCTCGTCATGGGCGGGGCGGCTGCCGAAGGAGCGCAGGTCGGCACCGCCGGGGAGGTGGTTGGACGTCATCAGGTCCACGGTTTCGGGGGCCAGCAGCCGGGTGCCGTCGAGTTCGCCGCGGCGGCGCAGCAGCTCCATGAAGCGGTGCACGTCGTGCGCGGAGGCCGCCAGTCCGCCGCTGCCGGACAGGAACCGCGGCCGGCCGTGCAGCGGGAGGCCGGGGATCGGCTCGATGCCGCCGTCGTCGGTCCCGCCGTACAACTGGGCGAGCCGGTCCGCCTGTTCGCCGTTCACACAGAACCCGGCGTCGGTCATGCCGAGCGGGCCGAAGATCCGCTCGGCGAAGAACTCGTCGAGGGGCCGGCCGGACACGACCTCGACGACCCGGCCCAGCACATTGCTGGCGACCGAGTAGTTCCACTCGGTGCCGGGCTCGAACTGCAGCGGCAGGCTCGCGTACACGTCGACCGTCTCCGCCAGGTCCGAGCCGGGCAGCACCGCCGACTCCAGACCGGCCGCGCGATAGAGGGCGTCGACGGGGTGCGAGTGGTAGAAGGCGAAGGTCAGCCCGGCGGTGTGGGTCATCAGATGCCGGATCCGTATCGGCCCGTCGGCCGGGCGGGTCACGGTGCCGGCGCCGGAGCCGCTGACGTACACCCGCCGGTCGGCGAAGGCCGGGAGGTGGCGCTCGAGCGGGTCGTCGAGCGAGAGCTTGCCCTCCTCCACCAGCAGCAGTGCGGCGACCGAGGTGACCGGCTTGGTCATGGAGTAGATCCGCCACAGCGTGTCGGCCTCGACCGGCAGCCCGGCCGCGAGGTCGCGCCTGCCGTGCGTGGTGAGGTGGGCGACCCGACCACCGCGGGCGAGGGCCACCAGATAGCCGGGCAGCCGCCCCTCGTCGACGTAACCGTCGAAATGCCGGTCGAGGCGGTCCAGCGCCTTCGCGTCCAACCCGGCCTCGCCCGGTTCGACCTCTTGTCTCAGCAGTGCCATCGCTCTCCTCCGATCCGAACGCCGAGGTGCGCTCCGGCATACCCCGCCCGGACGGCCTCTGCTCTCATCGTCGCGCAGGAACAGACGTACGGTCCGCCGATCGGTCTTGATCGTCGATGGTGCCCTCGGCCCGCCCGGGCAGGCTTCGGGCCAGGGCCGCACCGGCCAGGGCCAGCCCGGCGAGGACGCCGAGCGGCAGCTCCGGCCGATCTCCCGAGCCCATCAGCGCGGACGCGGCGGCGACGCCCAGCACCGGCCCCAGATTCATCGCGGTCTGCTGGAGCCCGCCCGCCACTCCCGCCCACTCGCGGGCGGCCTCCCGCACGACGACATGGGTCGCCGCCACCATCACCGTCCCGAACCCCGCTCCCACCAGGGCGAACCCCGCGCACAGGGCCGGCACGCCCGTGGCGCGGGCGAGAACGAGGATGCCGAGCGCGAGGAGCGCCATCGCCGCCGCGGTCGTCCGGCGGGCACCAGCCCGCCGCAACAGCACCGCGCACGAGGGAGCCGCGAGCACCATCAGCAGGGCCAGCGGCAGGCTGACCAGGGCGCTGTGGAACGGGTCGAGAGCGAAGGCGCCCTGGAGCACGAAGGTGGCGGTGAACAGGGTGCCGGACAGCGCCGCGGACGCGGCCACCAGCATGCCGAGCGCCGAGGCGACCGGCGCCGAGCCGATGACGTCCGGCGGCAGGAGAGGGCTCGGGGCACGGCGTTCGTGCCGGACGAACCAGGCTCCGGCGACCGCCGCGGACACCGCGGTCCAGCCCCATCCCGGCATCGCGACCAGGGTGTGCACCAGGCAGGCCAGGGCCACCGCGAGCAGGAGGGCACCGGGCAGGTCGAGCGCGGCGGGGCCGGTCGTGCGCGGCGGCCGTACGGTGAGGGCGAGCGCGCCGAGGACCAGGGCGGGGACGACGTTCAGCAGGAACACCGCCCGCCAGCCCGGCCCGGCGACCAGCGCGCCGCCCACCACCGGCCCGGCGGCTGCCGCCACTCCGATCGCCGCCGTCCGTACCGCGATCGGGCTCCGCAGCCGGTCGGGCGGAAACACGGCCCGCAGCATCCCGAGCGTGGCCGGCTGCAACAGGGCACCGAAAACGCCCTGTACGACGCGCAGTCCGATCACCCAGCCCACGTCGGACGCCGAAGCAATGGCCGCCGAGGCGGCCCCGAAGCCGAGCATGCCGATGCCGAAGACGCGGTGGTGGCCGTACCGGTCGCCGAGCCGCCCGGCGAACACCAGCAGACTCGCCACCGCGAGGAGATAGCCGGTGCTGGTCCACTGGACCTCGGCGTAGGAGGCGCCCAGGTCTCTGTGCAGGGTGGGCTGGGCGACGGTCAGGACGGTGCCGTCGAGCGCGACGATCACAGCGCCGGCGATGCTGCTCGCGAGGGTGAGCCGTGGGTTCACGCCTCCTCCGGCCCGAGATGGGCGTCCAGGGCCGACCGCAGCAGGCGGCCGAAGTCTTCCGCGCCGGTGGCGAGTTGGAGGCTGCCCCAGCCCCAGAGCTGGGCGACACCGTGGAGGTTGGCCCACAACGCGCCCGCGACGAGCCGGGCATCGGCACCGGGGCGTGCCCGGGCCACCAGATCCACCAGGCGGGCGAAGAGCGGAAGACTGGTGTCGCGCAGCCCCAAGTGACGGCTCTCCAGCAGATCATGACGGAACATCAGCTCGTACATGCCGCGGTTGTCCAGCGCGAACTCCAGATAGGCCCGCCCCAGCGCCCCGATCTGCTCCCGGGGGCTCGCCGCGCCTTCGCCGGTCGCAGCCGTCGCCCGACGCCCCAGCTCGTCGAACCCGCGGCGCGCGATGGCCGACAGCAACTCCAGGTGGGTGGGGAAGTAGCGGCGAGGGGCGCCGTGTGAGACCCCCGCCCGACGGGCGATCTCCCGCAGTGTCAGCGCCTGGACGCCCTCCCGGGCGAGGAGATCCACTCCTGCGTCGACCAGACGGGCGCGCAGCCCGGTTTCGGATTCCTGCATAGACAGTGTCTACCATGATCGAGTAGACACTGTCTATGCAGCTGTGCGGTAGACCGCACACACCGCATCGGCGTGGCGTGCGAGCGGGAATGAGAGGCTCCCCGGCACGGTTGATCCAGGCATGACTGACGACGCCACCCAGAACGCACTGCTCGCGCTGCTCGCCGAAGGGCATGGCGGGGTGCTGGTCACCCTCAAGCGCGACGGCCGCCCGCAGCTGTCGAACGTCAACCACGCCTATGACCCCGACGAGCGGACGATCCGCGTCTCGATCACCGACGACCGTGCCAAGACCCGCAATCTGCGCCGGGACCCCCGGGCGTCGTACCACGTCACGACCCCCGACCGGTGGGCCTACGTGGTCGCCGAGGGCACGGCCGACCTTACGCCCGTGGCCGCGGACCCCCATGACGCCACGGTCGACGAACTCGTCCGCCTCTACCGCGACGTCCAGGGCGAGCACCCCGACTGGGAGGACTACCGGGCGGCGATGGTCCGGGACGGCCGGCTCGTGCTGCGCCTGAGGGTGGAGCGGGTGTACGGGGCTCCCGGCAGGGGCGGACGGCGTTGAGTGTGCCGGGCCCGGCGGGCCGGCCTACTGGCGGTTGACGGTGCGGCTCACACCGGCGATCACCGTCGTGGCCAGGATCCAGCCGGTGAGGACGAGTACGTACGCCAGGGTCTGCTGCCCGCCGGCCGGGGCGAAGGCCGGTTCCTGCCCGAAGGAGATCACCGGCAGCAGCAGGTCGAGGGTGTAGAACACCGGGTTGAACTGCGGTGCCTCGTCCGCCTTCAGCGGTGGGGGCGCGTGCAGGGCGAACGCGACGGAGCCGACGGCGAGCAGCGACAGCAGCCAGCCCAGGGCCCGCATCGGCCGGAACCCGTAGCCGACGGTGACGTCCTGGACATGGCCCCACAGGCGGCCGTACCAGGGAAGGGTGGTGCGATGGCGGCGCTGCTTGGCGAGCTGGACGAGGCGGGCGGCGTGTTCGTCGCCGGTCCGGCGGTACGAAGCCGTCAACTGTTCGTATCCATGCGGGTCGAACGTGTCCGCATCGCGCTCCAGCATGGGCAGCCGGCGCTCGGGCGGCTCGTGCGGGGTCAGGGACGTGTAGGTGAGGTCGAGGACGCGCACCTGGTCCGGCAGCATCTCCGGCTCCAGGTTGAAGTGCTCTATCTGTGAGCGGCGCAAGTTGAGCATGCCTTCGATCGGCGGGCCCTTGCGCAGCCACAGCTCTCCGACGACGCAACTGCTGGCCTGCATCGCGGTGTTGCCGGGGTTGGACAGCCGGACGTACAGCAGGTCGAACAGGCCCGGTACACGGGCGCCTCGCAGATCGATCCGGCCCTGTGCGCTCAGCCGCCTGCACTGCACGTTCGCGCCCACCTCCAGCGCCTCGGCGCGCAGGACGCGGCGGCCGGGACTGCGCAGCTCGGCCTCCTCCAGCCGGAGCGAGCCGCTGATCGTGGCGCCGTCCAGCCTGATCTCGCCCCGCATCCGCAGCCGGGAGGCGCACAAGTCCTCGCCGACGGTCACCTGGTGGAGCTGGAGCGCCGGACCCTCCGTCTCCTCCGGTACGACGACCTCGGCATCCTCCAGATACAGCGCGCCCGCCACCTGAGCCCCGCCGAGCCGTACCGGCCCACGGAAGCGGCAGCTCGTCAGCCGCAGCCCCCCGTCGACCCGAATCCGCGCGGCTGCCAGACCGGGCAGGTGGGACCCGGTCAGATTGAGGTACTTCAGCTGGGCGCCGGAGAGGTCGGGGACGTCGTCGAAGTGGCAGTGACTCAGGCGGGCGACGCTGTCGACCGTCGCGTACCGCAGGTCCAGGACGCCGGTGATTCGCGCGCCCGCCACCTTCAGGGCGGCCACCTCTGCGTTCTGTGTCGGGCCGTCCAGCAGGAGAGCCCGCAGCACGGTGGCACGCAGGGTCGGCCGGGGACCGAGGTCACCGCCCTGATCCGGGCTCTCGTCCCGCGCCTCGCGGAAGTCGACGGACTCACCCCGGGGAAAGGCCTGCCACACCCGCAGTTCGGCCGGCGTCAGATCGTTGATCTCCATCAGCGGGGACTCTGACGCCGGCCGCCCGGCCTGTCAACTCACCGCCGCGACAGGGCCGGTGGCAGACGGGGCGGGGCGAGGTGCGTGGGCTGTCGGGTCACTTCCTCGACTCGACCGCGTGGCCGCCGAACTGGTTGCGCAGGGCCGCGATCATCTTCATCTGCGGGGAGTCGTCCTGGCGGGAGGCGAACCGGGCGAACAGGGAAGCGGTGATCGCGGGCAGCGGCACCGCGTTGTCGATGGCCGCCTCCACGGTCCACCGCCCCTCACCGGAGTCCTGCGCGAAGCCCTTCAGCTGCTCCAGGTGCTCGTCCTCGTCGAGGGCGTTCACCGCCAGGTCCAGCAGCCAGGACCGGATGACCGTGCCCTCCTGCCAGGAGCGGAAGACCTCCCGGACGTTGTCCACCGAGTCGACCTTCTCCAGCAGCTCCCAGCCCTCGGCGTAGGCCTGCATCATCGCGTACTCGATGCCGTTGTGGACCATCTTCGCGAAGTGCCCGGCACCCACCCTGCCCGCGTGGACGAAGCCGTACGGGCCCTCCGGCTTGAGCGCCTCGAAGATCGGCCTCAGCCGGTCGACGTACTCCTTCTCGCCGCCGACCATCAGGGCGTAGCCGTTCTTGAGGCCCCACACACCGCCGGAGACGCCCGCGTCGACGAAGCCGATGCCGTGCGCGCCGAGCTCCTTGGCGTGCTGCTCGTCGTCCGTCCAGCGGGAGTTGCCGCCGTCGACGACTGTGTCGTACGGCTTGAGCAGGCTGCCCAGCTGGTCGATCACGAGCTGGGTGGGCCGGCCGGCCGGGACCATGACCCAGACCGTGCGCGGCGCGTCCAGCTGGTTGACGAGGTCGGCCAGGCTCGCCACGTCGGACAGTTCCGGGTTGGTGTCGTAGCCGACGACGGTGTGGCCGGCGTTGCGCAGACGCTCGCGCATGTTGCCGCCCATCTTGCCGAGACCAACAAGACCGATCTGCATGTCAGTTCACTTCCTTGAGTTCACGGTAGGCGGCCACGAGGGCGGCGGTGGACGGGTCGAGACCGGGGACGTCGGCCCCTTCGGTGAGCGCGGGTTCGACGCGCTTGGCGAGGACCTTGCCGAGCTCGACGCCCCACTGGTCGAAGGAGTCGATGTTCCAGACGGCGCCCTGGACGAACACCTTGTGCTCGTAGAGGGCGACCAGCTGGCCGAGGACCGAGGGGGTCAGCTCGGGGGCGAGGATCGTGGTGGTGGGGTGGTTCCCGAGGAACGTGCGGTGCGGCACCTGCTCCTCGGGCACGCCCTCCGCGCGTACCTCGTCGGCCGTCTTGCCGAAGGCGAGCGCCTGGCCCTGCGCGAAGAGGTTCGCCATCAACAGGTCGTGCTGGGCCTTGAGTTCCTCGCTCAGCTCGGCGACCGGACGGGCGAAGCCGATCAGGTCGGCCGGGATCAGCCGGGTGCCCTGGTGGATCAACTGGTAGTAGGCGTGCTGCCCGTTGGTGCCGGGCGTGCCCCACACGACCGGGCCGGTCGCCCAGCCCACGGTGCGGCCCTCGCGGTCCACCGACTTGCCGTTGGACTCCATGTCCAGCTGCTGGAGATACGCGGTGAACTTCGACAGATAGTGCGAGTACGGCAGCACCGCATGCGACTCGGCGCCGAAGAAATTGCCGTACCAGATACCCAACAGGCCGAGGATCAAAGGGGCGTTGGCCTGGGCGGGCGCGTTCCTGAAGTGCTCGTCGACGGTGTGGAAGCCGTCCAGCATCTCGCGGAAGCGGTCCGGGCCGATGGCGATCATCAGGGACAGGCCGATCGCCGAGTCGTAGGAGTAGCGCCCGCCGACCCAGTCCCAGAACTCGAACATGTTGTCCGGGTCGATGCCGAAGTCCGTCACCTTCTCGGCGTTCGTGGACAGCGCGACGAAGTGCCGGGCGACCGCCTTGTCCTCGCCGAGCCCGGCCAGCAGCCAGGTGCGGGCCGAGGTGGCGTTGGTGATCGTCTCGATCGTGGTGAACGTCTTGGACGCGACGATGAACAGAGTCTCCGCCGGGTCCAGGTCCCGCACCGCCTCGTGCAGGTCGGAGCCGTCAACGTTGGAGACGAACCGGAACGTCAGCTCCCGTGCGGTGAACGGGCGAAGCGCCTCGTAGGCCATGGCGGGGCCGAGGTCGGAGCCGCCGATACCGATGTTGACGACATTGCGGATGCGCTTGCCGGTGTGGCCGGTCCAGGCGCCCGAGCGGACCCGCTCGGCGAAGCCGGCCATCTTGTCGAGCACGCTGTGCACCTCGGGCACGACGTTCTCGCCGTCGACCTCGATCACCGCGTCGGCCGGAGCGCGCAGCGCGGTGTGCAGCACCGCCCGGTCCTCGGTGATGTTGATCTTCTCGCCGTGGAACATGGCGTCCCGCAGCCCGAACACGCCGGTGGCGGTGGCCAGTTCCTGGAGCAGCGCCAGGGTCTCGTCGGTGATCAGGTGCTTGGAGTAGTCGATGCGCAGGTCACCGACGCGCACCACATACCGCTCGGCGCGCGAGGGGTCGGCGGCGAACAGCTCGCGCAGCCGGGGGAGCTGCATGGCGTCCGCGCGATGGTCCTCCAGGGCCACCCACTCGGGGCGCAGGGTGAGCCTGGGGGAGCCGGACAGGGAGTCAGACATGGTCGGGGGTCTCCTTGGGGGCCTCGCCGCGCAGGGCGATGGCGTACATCTCGTCCGCGTCGAGGCGCCTGAGCTCCTCGGCGATGAGTTCGGAGGTGGTGCGGACCTTCAGCGCGAGGGTGCGCGACGGCTGGTCCGGCAGGTGCAGCGTGGCCAGCGGACCCTCCGGGCGGTCGATGACGATCTCGCCGTTCTCGGTGCCCAGCCGTACGCCGGTGACCACCGGACCGGCGGTGATCACCCGCTCGGCGGTGACATGGAGGCGGGCCTCCAGCCAGCGGGCCAGCAGCTCCGCCGCCGGATTGTCCGCCTCGGCCTCCACGGCCGCCGAGACGATCGGCACCCGCGCCTGGTCCAGGGCCGCGGCCAGCATGGACCGCCAGGGGGTGAGCCGGGTCCAGGCGAGGTCGGTGTCGCCCGGCGCGTAGGAACGGGCCCGGGCCTGAAGGTCCGTCAGCGGGCTCTCGGTGGTGTAGAGGTCGGTGATCCGGCGCTGGGCCAGTGCCCCCAGCGGGTCCTTCGAGGGGTTCTCCGGCGCGTCCACCGGCCACCACACGACGACCGGCGCGTCCGGCAGCAGCAGCGGCAGCACCACCGAGTCGGCGTGCTCGGACACCTCGCCGTACGTGCGCAGCACGACCGTCTCGCCGGTACCGGCGTCGGCGCCCACCCGGACCTCGGCGTCCAGGTGCGAGCGGGTGCGGTCGCGCGGGGTGCGGGCGTGCCGTTTGATGACGACCAGGGTGCGCGCGGGGTGCTCGTGCGAGGCCTCCTCGGCCGCCTTGATGGAGTCGTAGGCGTTCTCCTCGTCCGTGACGATGACCATCGTCAGGACCATGCCCACGGCCGGCGTGCCGATCGCGCGGCGGCCCTGCACCAGCGCCTTGTTGATCTTGCTTGCCGTGGTGTCGGTCAGGTCGATCTTCATGGCCTGCGCCAGCTCCGTCCGTCTCGTGCGAGCATCTCGTCGGCTTCCTCGGGTCCCCAGCTCCCGGACGCGTACTGCGCCGGCTCGCCGTGCGAGTCCCAGTACTCCTCGATCGGGTCGAGGATCTTCCAGGACTCTTCCACCTCCTGGTGACGGGGGAACAAATTGGCGTCCCCGAGCAGGACGTCCAGGATGAGCCGCTCGTACGCCTCCGGGCTGGACTCCGTGAACGACTCGCCGTAGGCGAAGTCCATCGTCACGTCCCGCAGCTCCATCGACGTGCCCGGCACCTTGGACCCGAACCGCACCGTCACGCCCTCGTCCGGCTGGACACGGATGACGATGGCGTTCTGGCCGAGTTCCTCGGTGGCGGTGGAGTCGAACGGGGAGTGCGGCGCCCGCTGGAAGACGACGGCGATCTCGGTGACCCGCCGCCCGAGCCGCTTGCCGGTGCGCAGATAGAACGGCACACCCGCCCAGCGCCGGTTGTCGATGTTCAGCCGGACGGCTGCATACGTGTCGGTCCTGGACCGCGCGTCGATGCCCTCCTCCTGGAGGTACCCGGGCACCTGCTCGCCGCCCTGCCAGCCGGCCGCGTACTGCCCGCGCACGGTGTGCGCGCCCAGATCGGCCGGCACCTTGGCCGCCTTGAGCACCTTCAGCTTCTCGGTGAGCAACGAGGCCGCGTCGAAGGCGGCCGGCTCCTCCATCGCGGTGAGCGCCATCAGCTGGAGCAGATGGTTCTGGATGACGTCACGGGCGGAGCCGATGCCGTCGTAGTAGCCGGCCCGGCCGCCGATGCCGATGTCCTCGGCCATGGTGATCTGCACATGGTCGACGTACGATCGGTTCCAGATCGGCTCGAACAGCTGGTTGGCGAACCGCAGCGCCAGGATGTTCTGGACGGTCTCCTTGCCCAGGTAGTGGTCGATCCGGAAGACCTGCTCCGGGTCGAACACGTCGTGCACGATCGCGTTCAGCTCACGAGCACTCGCGAGATCGTGCCCGAACGGCTTCTCGATGACCGCCCGCCGCCATGACCCCTGGGGCGCCTGCGCCAGACCGTGCTCCTTGAGCTGCCGGACGACCTTGGGGAAGAACTTCGGCGGCACGGAGAGATAGAAGGCGTAGTTGCCGCTCGTCCCGCGCGCCTTGTCGAGCTCCTCGACCGTCTGGCGCAGCTGCTCGAAGGCCCGGTCGTCGTCGAAGTCACCCGGGATGAACCGCATGCCCTCGGCGAGCTGCTGCCAGACCTCCTCACGGAACTCGGTACGGGCGTGCTCGCGCACCGAGTCGTGCACGATCTGGGCGAAGTCCTCGTCCTCCCAGTCCCGGCGGGCGAACCCGACGAGGGAGAAGCCCGGGGGCAGCAGCCCACGGTTGGCGAGGTCGTACACGGCCGGCATCAGCTTCTTGCGGGACAGGTCACCGGTGACACCGAAGATGACCAGCCCGGACGGGCCGGCGATCCGGGGAAGGCGGCGGTCGCGCGGGTCGCGCAGAGGGTTGTCCCAGTCGGAGGTCATGCTGCGTCAGCTCCCTTGCTGCTGAGCGACTTCTTCACGGCGTTCAACAGGTCCTGCCACGCCACCTCGAACTTGGCGACTCCCTCGTCCTCCAGCCGGGTGACGACTTCGTCGTAGGAGATCCCCAGAGCCGCCACGCCGGCCAGATCGGCACGCGCCTGCGCGTAGCCGCCGGTCACCGTGTCGCCGGTGATCTCGCCGTGGTCGGCGGTGGCGTCGAGCGTGGCCTCCGGCATCGTGTTGACGGTGCCGGGGGCGACCAGCTCGTCGACATAGAGAGTGTCCTTGTAGGCGGGGTCCTTAACGCCCGTGGAGGCCCACAGCGGACGCTGCTCGTTGGCCCGGGCACCGACGAGCGCGGTCCAGCGCGCCCCGGCGCGGGTCGAACCGTCCGCCGAGCCGAACCTCTCCTCGTACGCCTCATAGGCGAGCCGGGCGTTGGCGAGCGCCGCCCTGCCCTTGAGGGCTAGGGCCTCGGGCGTGCCGATCGCGGTCAGCCGCTTGTCGATCTCGGCGTCGACGCGGGAGACGAAGAAGGAGGCCACGGAGTGGATGCCGGACAGGTCGAGGCCCTTCGCGGCGGCCTTCTCCAGACCGGCCAGGTAGGCGTCCATGACCTCGCGGTAGCGCTCCAGCGAGAAGATCAGCGTGACGTTCACGCTGATGCCCTCGGCGACGACCTCGGTGATGGCGGGCAGACCCGCCCCGGTCGCCGGGATCTTGATCATCACGTTGGGGCGGCCGACCAGCCAGGCCAGCTGCCTGGCCTCGGCGACGGTGCCCGCCGTGTCATGGGCGAGCCGCGGGTCGACCTCGATGGAGACCCAGCCGTCCCGGCCGCCGGTGGAGTCGTACACGGGCCGCAGGACATCGGCCGCGGCACGCACGTCGGCGGTGGTCATCATGCGTACGGCCTCGTCGACCGTGACGCCGCGCACCGCGAGGTCGGCGAGCTGCTCCTCGTAGCCCTCTCCGGAGCCGATGGCGGCCTGGAAGATGGACGGGTTGGTGGTGACGCCCACGACGTTGCGGTGCGCGATCAGCTCGGCGAGGTTGCCGGACTCGATGCGCTCGCGCGACAGGTCGTCCAGCCAGATCGAGACGCCCTCGTCGGCGAGGCGCTTCAGGGATCCCGCGGTGGCGGTCGCTTCGGTGGTCACAGTGATCATCTTCTTTCTGCGTACGTGTCAGCCGGTGTCAGCCGCGGGCGGCGGCAAGGGACTCTCGCGCGGCGGCGGCCACGTTCCGGGCGGTGAAGCCGTACTCGGCGAACAGGGTCCCGGCGTCGGCGGAGGCGCCGAAGTGCTCCAGGGAGACGATGCGTCCCGCGTCCCCGACGAACCGGTGCCAGGTCAGGCCGATCCCGGCCTCGACCGCGACCCGTGCCTTCACGGCCGGCGGCAGCACGCTCTCGCGGTACTCGCGCGGCTGCTGCTCGAACCACTCGACGCAGGGCATCGACACCACCCGCGTGCCGATCCCCTCGGCCTCGAGCGCCTCGCGAGCGGCGACGGCGAGCTCGACCTCGGAGCCGGTGGCGATGACGACGACCTCGGGCGTCGGGGTCGAGGACTCGCGCAGGACGTAACCGCCCTTCGCCGCGTCCGGGTCGGGCGCGTAGGTCGGCACGCCCTGGCGGGTCAGCGCCAGTCCGTGCGGGGCCGGGTCGGTGGAGTGCCGGCGCAGGATCTCGGCCCAGGCGATCGCGGTTTCGTTCGCGTCGGCGGGCCGCACGACGTTCAGGCCGGGGATCGCCCGCAGCGCGGCCAGGTGCTCGACCGGCTGGTGTGTCGGGCCGTCCTCACCGAGCCCGATGGAGTCGTGCGTCCACACATAGGTCACTGGCAGCTGCATCAGCGCGGACATGCGTACGGCGTTGCGCATGTAGTCCGAGAAGACGAGGAAAGTCCCGCCGTAGATCCGGGTGTTGCCGTGCAGGGCGATGCCGTTCATCTCCGCGGCCATCGAGAACTCGCGGATGCCGAAGTGGACGGTACGGCCGTAAGGGTCGGCCTCGGGCAGCGGGTTGCCCCGCGGCAGGAACGAACTCGCCTTGTCGATGGTGGTGTTGTTGGAACCGGCGAGGTCCGCGGAACCGCCCCACAGTTCAGGGACGATGGAGCCCAGGGCCTGGAGCACCTTGCCCGAGGCCGCACGGGTGGCCACCCGCCTGCCCTCCTCGAAGACCGGGACCGAGGACTCCCAGCCCTCGGGCAGCTGACCGGCCAGGACGCGGTCGAACAGCCGGGCGCGCTCGGGTTGCGCGGCGCGCCACGAGCCGAGCTCCTTGTCCCAGGCGGCGTGCGCCTCGGCGCCCCGGTCCAGGGCCCGGCGGGTGTGGGCGAGGACCTCGTCCGTGACCTCGAAGGACCGCTCCGGGTCGAAGCCGAGGACGCGCTTGGTGGCGGCGATCTCGTCCGCGCCGAGGGCCGAGCCGTGGGAGGCCTCGGTGTTCTGGGCGTTGGGGGCGGGCCAGGCGATGATCGTGCGCATCGCGATGATCGAGGGGCGCCCGGTCTCGGCCTGCGCCGCCTTGAGCGCCGTGTACAGCGCGGCCACGTCGATGTCGCCGTTGTCGGCCGGCTCGATGCGCTGCACATGCCAGCCGTACGCCGCGTAGCGCCCGAGGACGTCCTCGGAGAACGCGGTCGCCGTGTCGCCCTCGATGGAGATGTGGTTGTCGTCGTAGAGGAAGACGAGGTTGCCGAGCCTCTGGTGGCCGGCGAGGGAGGAGGCCTCGGCGGAGACGCCCTCCTGGAGGTCGCCGTCGGAGACGATCGCCCATATGGTGTGGTCGAACGGGGACCGACCCTCAGGCGCCTCCGGGTCGAACAGGCCGCGCTCGTAGCGGGCGGCCATCGCCATGCCGACGGCGTTGGCGACACCCTGCCCGAGCGGGCCCGTCGTCGTCTCGACCCCCGCGGTGTGCCCGTACTCGGGGTGGCCCGGCGTCTTCGAACCATGCGTCCGGAACGCCTTGAGGTCGTCGAGCTCCAGCTCGTACCCGGCGAGGAAGAGCTGGGTGTAGAGGGTCAGCGAGGTGTGACCGGGCGACAGGACGAAGCGGTCACGGCCGGTCCACTCGGGGTCCGAAGGGTCGTGCCGCATCACCTTCTGAAAGATCGTGTACGCGGCAGGCGCGAGGCTCATGGCGGTGCCCGGATGGCCGTTGCCCACCCGCTGGACGGCATCGGCCGCCAGCAGCCGGGCCGTGTCGACGGCACGCCGGTCGAGTTCGGTCCATTCGAAGCTGTCCGGTGTCTGCGTGCTCATCTTCAAAAGTCCTCGATCGGAGCGAAGTAGCTGGTCCAACGCGTTCAAAACTAAAAGTCTGACTTTTACCTGGGAAGGTCGGCGTGTGTCACGCTGTGGTGAAAGTGGGACACCGCTACGAGCCCGGCGCACGGCTGAGCGCGAGGCACGCACGACTGAGACGGCACGAGACAGACATGGTGGACACAACGGTCCAAGGCGACCTCGACGGCGGTGACGCGCACGGCCACGGTCGCGGCGACGCGATCCGGACGTTCCCCTTCCCGTCTGATCTGAGCGTCCTCGGCGTCGGCATGCAGATCGGCCCGATGGGCACCGGCCACACCTGGCACGCCGCCGACGCCACGCCCGAACGCGTCCACCGCATCGACTTCCACGTCGTGATGCTCTTCAGCGAAGGACCCGTGCACCACATGATCGACTTCGCCGAGTACGAGGCGCAGGCCGGCGACCTGCTGTGGATACGCCCCGGCCAGGTCCACCGCTTCGCCCCCGCCGATGCCTACCGGGGCACCGTCCTGACCATGCAACCCGGCTTCCTGCCCCGCACCACGGTCGAGTCCACCGGCCTCTACCGCTACGACCTCCCGCCCCTGCTGCGCCCCGACGAACCCCAGCTCACCGCCCTGCGCTCGGCCCTCGCCCAACTCCGGCGCGAATACGAGGACGAGGCGACACTCCCGCTGAGCCTGCACACCGCGGTACTGCGCCACTCGCTCACGGCGTTCCTGCTGCGCCTCGCCCACCTCGCCACGAGCTCGGCCGAGGCCGAACGCCGGCAGTCCGACACCACGTTCACCCTGTTCCGGGACGCGGTGGAGCGGGGCTTCGCCACCAACCACAGCGTCAGCGCCTACGCCGACCAGCTCGGCTACTCCCGCCGCACCCTCGTGCGCGCGGTCCGCGCCGCCACCGGCCAGACGCCGAAGGCCTTCATCGACCGCAGGGTGACCCTGGAGGCCAAGCGCCTTCTCGCCCACACGGACCTGCCGATCGGCCGCGTGGGGGCGGCGGTCGGATACCCCGACGCGGCGAACTTCTCCAAGTTCTTCCACCAGCACACGCAGACGACACCGGCGGCGTTCCGGGCGGAACTGCGCTGAGGCCGGTGCGGCGGGCGGGATGCCCGGGGCCGGCGTCGGGGCCGGGGTCGGGGCTGGGTCTGGGGCCGAACTCGGGGTCGCGTGGGCCAGGGAAGAGTCCACCACCCTCACGCCGCCGCAGGACGCGGAGGCCCGGCCCCCTCACGCCACTGACCGGGCCGGATGCCCCGCGAGCGCCGGAGAGCTCCCGCGGGGCATCGCCGAGCGCCGATCCGTCCGTCAGCGCCCGAAGTTGAACCAGTTCACGTTCACGAAGTCGGCCGGCTGGCCGCTGGTGAAGGTGAGATAGACATCGTGCGTGCCGGTCACCCCGCTGATGTTCGCCGGGATCGTCCGCCAGGACTGCCACCCACCCGTGTTGCCCACGGCGAAACTGCCGACGGGCGCGTTGCCGCGACTGTCCAGGCGGACCTCCACCAGACCGCTGACGCCGTTCGCGGCACCGCTCGCCACCCGGGCGACGAACTGGCCGGCCGCGGCGGAGCCGAAGTCGACACCCTTGTACTGGGCCCAGTCCCCGTTGGCCAGGGCCGCGATGTTCTGGCCGCCGCCCGAGTCCGAGGTGGTCTCGGTGCTCACACCGGCCTGGCCGTCGTGCGACTCCGCCTGGATGGCGCGGTAGGTGTCACGGTTGCCTGTCGGCGGGGGTGTGGGACCGCTCCCCCCGGCGGTCATCGCCTGGACGTAGTCGACGACCATGGCGTGCCCCGGCTGTGTCCCGCTGTCCGGACCGCCGCCGAAGGCGTCCGGGAAACCGCCGCCCATGGCCACGTTGAGGATGATGAAGTAGCCATGGTTCGTCGCGTTGGCCCAGGTCGTCGCATCGACCTGGTTGGCGCGGACGGTGTGGAAGTGGGTGCCGTCGAGGTAGAAGCGGATCTCCTCGACGCTCATGGAGCGGTCCCACTCCATTCGATACGTGTGGAAGCCCGCCTGGCAGGTGGTGCCGGAACAGGTGGTGTTGCCTCCGATGCCGCTGTTCTCGTTGCAGGGGCCGCCCGGTGCGGTCCCGCAGTGCATGGTGGCGAACACCGTGTTCATGCCCTGGGTGTTCTCCATGATGTCGAGCTCGCCCACGCCGGGCCAGTTCCAGTAGTTGCCGCGGTAGGGCCCGCCGAGCATCCAGAACGCCGGCCAGTAGCCCTTGGCGGCGGCACCGGTCACGTTCGGTACCTGAATACGCGCCTCCACGCGCAGTTTGCCGCCCGCCGGGGGCTGGAAGTCGGTGCGGTTGGTCTCGATGCGGCCGGAGGTCCAGTTGCCCGAAGCGTCCCGGCGCGGGGTGATGCGCAGGTTGCCGTTGCCGTCGAGCGCGACGTTGTCGGTGCTGTTCGTCATCGTCTCGATCTCGCCGGTGCCCCAGTTGGCGGGGCCGCCGGGATAGCCCTTGCCGGTCGCGTACTGCCAGTTGGAGGTGTTCACGCCGCTGCCCGCGGCGCCGTCGAAGTCGTCGAGGAAGACCTGCGTCCAGCCCGACGGGGGCGTGGGTGCGGAGGCGCTCGCGGACGGCACGGCGACGGTCGCGGTGCCCGCCGCCAGAGCCAGCGTGCCGAGCACCGCGACGAGGGCCCGTCTGACCGGGTGGCGTCTGCGGTGTATGCCGGAGGGTTCGCTCATGGGGATGCTGCCTCTCGTCTACGGATCGGTGCAGGGGGTGGGGAGTTGAGGGCGCCAGTGTCGTCTTGAGAGCGCTCTCAGAACGTCGTCAAAGTGCCGCCAATGTGCTCCGCGATGCTGCGGCCGTCAAGAGGTGAAGCGCAGAAAACCCTTGCGCCGCAGGAAGGTTCACCCTATGAAGGCGTGAATGTGCCGGAGCGCGTCGCCCACCCGGGCCGCCCGGGAAGAGAAGAGGGACCGACCGCATGGAACTCGCCTTCACCGGCCGGGTGATCGAATGGCGTGGCCCGGCGCCGTACTACTTCATCACGGTGCCGGACGAGGAGGCCGCGGACATCCGCGACGTCGCCGCGATGGCCACGTATGGCTGGGGCGTCGTCCCGGTGGCGGCCCGCATCGGCGACATGGCCTTCGAGACGTCCCTGTTCCCCAAGGACGGCGGGTATCTGCTGCCGTTGAAGAAGGCGGTGCGCGGGGCGCGGGGAATCGGGGCGGGGGACGAGGTGCTGGTGGAGATGACCGTACGCCTCTGACCGGCGGCCGGATTCCTCGCGCCCCAGGCCGCGAACTGCATGCTCCTGTGCGGCGCTTCGCGCAAGTCCTCCGGATACTGCGGCGCGAGCTGTCGTTGCGCGGGTGCCGCAAACTCGCGGCGGCACCGGAGAGTTTTTTGTCGCGGTTCTACGCCTGAGCGGTGTCGAGGGGCGTGCAGTCGATAAACTGAAATCGCAGTCGGGAGACCAGGCATTCCGTCACCTGAGACGGGCATGCTCCTTTCGCGCCCAGGGGGGCGGCCGGCTGTAGCGTGCCGACACACGTCCCGTCACATGACATCGTGCGGACGTGCATCACTCACCCCTTTTACGATCGGGGAATGCCGTGACGAATTCACCAAAGAGCAAGCAGCAGCCGGTGGTTGCGACGGACGCCCGCAGGGCCTTGTTGCGACTCCGCGGTCGGCACCAACTGCCGAGTGCGCGAGGCGTGCGGCGCGCTCTCGCTTCCACGCGCATCCCTGACAGGGGCGCCCCGACCTTCCAGTCCTGCATCTGAGACACCGGACGCCCTCCGCGTCATGTCAGTTTCGTCCGTGCCGCTTCGGCAGCTCGTCCTCAAAGTGCACAGCCGGTGTGATCTCGCCTGTGACCACTGCTATGTGTACGAGCACGCCGACCAGAGCTGGGCCCATCGGCCGAAAGCGATCTCCGACGAGGTCACTTCATGGACGGCCCTGCGCCTCGCCGAACACGCCAAAAGGCAGGCGCTCCCCTCCGTGCAGGTCATCCTGCACGGAGGCGAGCCACTACTCGCGGGCCCGGCCCGACTACGACGCGTCTGCGCGGAACTGAGCAGTGCGCTGCGCGGGATCACCCGGCTCGATCTGAGCATTCACACCAATGGAGTTCAGCTCGGCCGGCGCTTCCTCGACATCTTCGCGGAATTCGACGTCCGGGTCGGAATCTCCTTGGACGGTGACCGGGCCGCCAATGACCGGCACCGCCGATTCGCCCAGGGCCGCAGCAGCTACGACGCGGTTCTGGCAGCCATTTCCCTGCTGCGTGAGGAGGGTTACCGCCATCTCTTCGCGGGATTGTTGTGCACCATCGATGTGCGCAACGACCCCATCGCCGTCTACGACGCACTGGCCGCGCAGGAGCCGCCACGCATCGACTTCCTTCTGCCGCACGCCACGTGGAACGAACCACCCCCGCGTCCCGGCGGTGCGCGCACCCCGTACGCAGACTGGCTGACGGCCGTCCATGACCGGTGGCACGCCGCGGGTCGACCCATGCCCGTGCGACTGTTCGACTCGATCGTCAGCACCCTCGGCGGTGGACCGAGCCGGACCGAGGCGATGGGGCTGCAGTCGTCGGACGTGGTCGTCGTGGAGACCGACGGGACGTTCGAGCAGGCCGACTCGCTGAAGACCGCCTACGACGGAGCGCCCGTCACCGGCCTGGACGTCTTCCGCCACTCCCTCGACGAGGTGGCCCGGCACCCGGGCATGGCCGCCCGGCAGCTGGGGCTGAACGGGCTGTCCGACCAGTGCCGTGGCTGCCCGGTGGTGCGGTCCTGCGGAGGCGGACTGTTCGCCCACCGCTACCGGGAAGGGACCGGGTTCGACAATCCGTCCGTGTTCTGCGCGGATCTGATGGAGCTGATCCTCTCCATCGACGAACGGACCGGTGCGAGCGGGAGGAAAGCGACCGTATGGTTCGATGCACTGGCCGACGGCAGCGACCACATCGCCGCCGTGAGCGAATTGAGCGAGGCGCGAGAGCACGTCACGCGCGAGCTGCTCAACGCCGTGCAGCGTGAACTCGGCTCCCACGCGCACGAGTCGTGGCGCACGTCATGGCGGCTTCTCCGGGAACTGGAAGACGGCGACAGCGCACTGCTGCAACCGCTGCTGTCCCACCCCTACACCCGCACCTGGGCCCTGCGCTGTCTCGACGGCACCGCCGTGCCCGGGCACCTGGCCTGCCGTATGGCGCCCGTCGCCCTGGCCTCACAACGGCAGGCCGAGGTGCCGGTGGGCGACGGACGGGTCCATCTGCCGGGGCTCGGCCGCCTCCGCGTCCCGACCGGTGCCAGAACCGCGGCGGTGACGACGGAGCACCTCGCCGGTCCGGGCTGGGAACCCCTGCGCAGCGTGCGCGCCGACGGCTGGGAAGCCGTCCTGGACGACCTCGACCCCCATCGCGACTGCTTCGGCGTTCCCGTGTCCGGCCGGCTGGGCGACGGCGAGGCCGAGCGCCGCCTGCGGGTTCTGCGACAGTCCTGGGCGCTGATCCGCAAGACCCTGCCGTCCGTCGCCGACGGCATGGCGGCCGGCGTCCGCGTGATCACCCCCCTCGCCGCCCCCGACCCCGAACGCACCGCACCGAGCGGGGGGTTCGCCGCCCTGGGCGTCCACCTCTCCCCGGATCCGGTGCGGGTCGCAGTGGACCTGGTGCGGGGATTCCGGGCCGGGGTGCTGGACGCGCTGCTCGACGTGTGCGACCTCTACGACGAAGCGGACCTGTCCACCGGTGAGTTGCTCAGCGACACCTACGCCCGCGCGGCGACCGACGTCCTGGACCCCGGCCCGCCGGACGCCCGCCGCCGCACCCATGCCCAGTGGGAGGCGCTGTCGGCAGCCCCCTCCCTGACCGCCCTCGGACGGCGGTTCGTCGACGGCATCGGACGCAGCCTGTGACCGGCGCCGCCCCGCTCGCCCGGGAGCTGACCGCGCTGGGTGTGCCGCCCGGCGCCGTGCTCCTGGTGCACGCCTCGCTGCAACGCGTCGGCGCGGCGCCCGAGACCGTCCTCGCCGCGCTGCTCGACGTCCTCGGGCCCGAGGGAACGCTCGTCGTGCCGACGTTCACCGCCGAGAACTCCGACACCTCACCGGCGTACCGTGACCGGGTCCGGAACCTGACCGCAGACCAGGTGGCCGCGTATCGCGACCGGATGCCGCCCTTCGACCCGGGGACCACCCCGTCGCAGGGCATGGGCATGCTCGCCGAGGCGGTGCGGCTCAGCCCAGGGGCGGTACGCAGCGCCCACCCTCAGACGTCGTTCGCCGCACTGGGCGCCCGCGCGGCCGAGCTGACCGCGGACCACGACGAGTCGTGCCACCTGGGGCCGGCCTCGCCGCTCGCCCGGCTCGAACAGGCCGACGCCCGGGCGCTCCTCCTGGGAGTCGGCTTCGAGGTGTGCACCTCCTTCCACCTCGCCGAGTACCGCCTCCCCGACGCGCCCCGACGGGAGTACCGCTGCGTGGTCCTGCGCGACGGCGAGCGTCACTGGACTTCCTTCGAGGACGTCGCCCTGGACGACGGCGACTTCGGCACGCTGGGAGCCGACTTCGAGCGGCTGACGGCTGAAGGGCCAGACCCGGTCGTGCGGGCCGGGCCGGTCGGCGGGGCGGACGCCCGGTTGTTCCCCATGGCCGCCGCCGTGGCATTCGCCACCCGCCGGCTGGCCGGAAAAAGACCCCGTCACGATCGCTCGCGCCCGTCACAGAACGGCGCACAGTTCCTACACTGAGTCCTTGCCCCGGGCACGGGGAACGGTGACGGGATCGGGGGGTCGCGTGGAGCCGACGAGGCCGGCGGGGGGAGACGCCACCGCGCCCTACTTCTTCCTCAGCTACGCCCACATGCCCAGGACCCGCCCCGACGAACCCGATCCGGACCTGTGGGTACACCGCCTCTTCCGCGACCTGTGCGAACACATCAGCAACCTGACCGCGCACCCGGGTGCCCCCGGATTCATGGACCGGTCGATGCAGGCCGGCCAGATCTGGACCGACGAACTCGCCGACTCGCTCGGCGGCTGCCGGGTCTTCGTGCCGCTGTACTCGCCGCGCTACTTCATCAGCCCCTGGTGCGGGAAGGAATGGGCCGCCTTCGGTGACCGTCGGGCGCGCCACCTCGATCCGGGCGAGCCGGGCACCCCCAGCGCGATCGTCCCCGCCCTGTGGTCACCGGTGCCCGAACGCCGGCTTCCCGACTGCGTCAGAGGAGTCCAGTACACCCACCCCGAACTGGGCGACCGCTACCGCACGTTCGGGCTGTACGGGCTGGGCAAGCTGCGGTCCTTCCGCGGCGACTACCAGAAGGCGGTGCTGCGCCTGGCCATGCGCATCGTCGAAGTGGGCGAGAGCGTCCATGTGGAACGCGGCCGCCGAGAGGGCCTCAGCAGCGCCTACGACGCCTTCTCCGCACCCCCTGCCGCGGTACCGCCGAGTGGCCGCAGGTTACGGATCAGCGTTGCGGCCGGCTGTCTGCGCCGGCTGCCCGAAGGGCGCAGCCCCCACTACTACGGGCCCTCACCGCTCGACTGGAACCCCTACCGCCCGGCGTCCGACCGGCCGCTCGCCCAAGTGGCCGCGGGCATCGCCGCCCGCCTCGCCTTCCGCGCCGACGTGTGCGAGTTCGACCACACGTCCGCTCCCGCCGACGCCCCCGAAGTACTGCTCCTCGACCGCTGGGTGCTGCGCGACCCCGAACACCGCACCCGCCTGAACGAGTTCGACAGCAGCGACCGGCCGCCGACGGGCCTCGTGGTGCCGTGGAACCACGACGACCCCGACGGCGACGACACGGAACTCGAACTGGCCGCGCAACAGGACACCACCCTCCCGCGCCGGGTGCGACACGGACGTGAGGCGAGCCGCCCCGCCGTCCGCGGTGTCCCCGACGAGCGGTCCTTCCACGAAGTGCTGCCGCGCGTCGTGCACTGGGCCGAGGGCCAGTACCTCAGACGTGCCCAGGCCCGGCCGCCCGCCGGCCAGTCCACCCCGCGCTTCCGCCTCGGCGGCCCGGACCCGCACGACGACGGTCCCCAGGAGCACCGCCACGAAGCCGAGAAGGCAGGCCACGATGAGCGAGCTTGACGGACAGCGTGGCCGCCCGGGCCGCATCGTGACGTTCTACTCGTACAAGGGCGGCACCGGCCGGACCATGGCTCTCGCCAACAGCGCCTGGATCCTCGCGGCAGCCGGCAAACGGGTCCTCGCCGTCGACTGGGACCTGGAGGCACCCGGCCTGCACCGCTTCTTCCACCCGTTCCTCGATCCGGGCACCGCGGGGGCGACCACCGGAGTCGTGGACCTGCTCAAGGAGTACGCCTGGGCAGCCACCGAAGAAGGCGCCGGGCCCGACGAGCGGACCCCCGACTGGCACCGCGAGTACGCCCGTGTCCAGCGCCACGCCGTCTCCCTGGACTGGACGTTCCCAGAGCCGGGGACGCTCGATCTGGTGCTGGCCGGGCGACAGAACCGCGACTACGCCTCTGCCGTGGCCGCCTTCGACTGGGACAACTTCCACGACCGGCTCGGCGGCGGCCTGTTCTTCGACGCGCTGCGCGAGGACATGCGGGACAACTACGACTACGTCCTCATCGACAGCCGTACCGGACTGTCCGACATCGCCGACATCTGCACCGCCCACCTGCCCGACGTCCTCGTGGACTGCTTCACTCTCAGCGACCAGAGCATCGACGGCGCCGCGGCCGTCGCCCGGGCCGTACACGACCGCTTCCACCACCGGCGGATCCGCATCCTGCCCGTGCCGATGCGCGTCGACGAGGCGGAGAAGGAGAAGGCGGACGCCGGACGCGCCCTGGCCAGAGCCAAGTTCGAGGGATTCCCGGCCGGCCTGGACGAGGACGAACTCACCGGCTACTGGGGCTCCGTGGAGATTCCCTACCGGCCTTACTACGCCTATGAGGAGACCCTGGCCGCCTTCGGTGACGAAGTCGGCACCCCCACCTCCCTGCTGTCGGCATTCGAGAGGCTCACCGCGGTGATCAGCGACCGGGCCGTCACCCGGCTGCCCCGTATGCCGCAGGCCCTGCGAGACGGCGTCAGGAAGAAGTTCACCCGTCCTCGCCTCGCACTCCCGGCCCAGCTGCACGTCAACTACGTCCCCGAGGACCGCATGTGGGCCGAGTGGATCGCCGCCCTGCTGACCCGGGCCGGGTTCACGGCGGTGCTCAAGCACGTCGGAAGCGCCGGCGGCGACGCCGAGGAACCCGCGGACCGGACGGTCTTCGTGATCTCGGCGGCCTTCCAGCGCACGGCGCGAGCCCGCCGGGTGTGGGAAGCGGCCACGGCCGGCGACCGCTCCGACCGCCGGCAGGTACTCGCGGTCCGCGTCGCACCGCTGCCCTCGGTGTCCGTGCCGGACGAGCTGGATCTGGTGGACAGCGACGAGCAGACCGCAGCCGCCGCCGTCCTGCGGGCCGTCGGCCGCCCGCCGCGCCCCTCGGTGCAACCCGTCACCGGCAGCCGCGTCCGCTTCCCCGGCACCGTTCCCAGGGTCTGGAACGTCCCTCCGCGCAACCCCGGTTTCACCGGCCGCGCAGCCGTACTGGAGCGGCTGAGGGACGCCCTGGCCGGAAGTGCCGCGGGGGGCGCGCCGTCGCCGAACGCCCTGTGCGGGCTGGGCGGTGTCGGCAAGACTCAGGTGGCCCTGGAGTACGTGCACCGGTTCGCCGCCGACTACGACCTCACCTGGTGGATTCCCGCCGAGCGGGACGAGTCCGTGACCCACGCACTGTCCGGCCTCGCCCGCCGGCTGGGTCTGGGCGCCGGCGAGGACACCGCCCGGGCCGCCCAGGAGGTTCGCGACCATCTCCGCCGGGCCTCCGCGTCCCTGCGCTGGCTCCTCGTCTTCGACAACGCCGACGAGCCGCAGCAGGTCGCCCGGCACTTCCCCGGGGGCACCGGACACGTGCTGGTCACCTCCCGCAACCGGGCCTGGCTGCGCTATGCCGAGGCCCTGGACGTCGAGCCGTTCGAGCGTGCGGAGAGCATCGAGCGTCTGCTGCTGCAGGCCCCCGACCTCCGGCCGGCGGATGCCGAGCGGGTCGCCGCCGCCGTCGGCGATCTGCCCCTGGCCCTCGATCAGGCGGGCGCCTGGCTCGCCGAGACCGGCACATCCGTCGGCACCTACCTCGAAGAACTCGAGCAGCAGACCGAGCGGGTACTGGCGTTCGGCCGGCCCGCGGACTACCCGCAGCCGGTCGGTGCCACCTGGAACGTCTCCGTCGAACGCCTCGAGGAACGTTCCCCGGCCGCCGTACGTCTGCTGCAGTTGTGCGCCTTCTTCGCCGCCGGACCGATCTCCCTGAAGCTGCTCTACGGCGACCCGATGACGAGCGCTCTGGCCGCGAAGGACCCCGCGCTGCAGGAGAAGATGGTGCTCGGCCGGGTGCTCCAGGAGCTGGGCCGGTTCGCCCTCGTCCGAGTGGACCGGCCCACCGAGTCGATCCAGGTGCACCGGCTGGTGCAGGCGGTGTTCCGCTCCCAGCTCACCCCCGAGGAGCAGGCGCAGGCACGGCACATCGTGCACCGCGTCCTGGTCGCCGCCCGGCCCGCGGGCGAAGAGCCGGTCGACGACCCGGAGAACAGCCCGCTCTTCGCGGCGATCTGGCCGCATCTGGAGGCGTCCGAGGCAGCCGGCTGCGACGAGCCGCAGACCCGCCAGCTGCTCATGGACCGCGTCCGTCACCTGTGGCGGCGCGGCGACCTGAAGGCCGCCCTCTCCGACGCCCTGGACCTTCGCACACGGTGGGAGCAACGGCTGGCCGAGCGCGAAGACCCCGAACTGCGGACCCAGCTGCTGCGCCTTCAGTTCCACACCGCCAACGTGCTGCGCTCGCTCGGCAGATACACCGAGGCCGCGGACCTGGGCTCCGAGACCTTGTCCGCACAGCGCCGGCTGCTGGTTCCGGGCCACCCGCACATGCTGATGACGGCCAGCGCCCTCTCGGCCGACCTCGGCAGCTTGGGCCGGTTCGACGAGGCCCTGGAGCTGGCCGCCCAGGCCCACGACGGTTTCAAGGACAGCTTCGGCGACAGCCATCCGCGCACCCTGAGCGCCCACAACAACCTGGCCCTGTGCCTGAGGCTGCTGGGCCGCTACAAGGCGGCCCGCGACATCGACGAGGCGATCTACGAACGCCGCCGCACCGAATTCGGCAGCACCCATCCCCACACGCTCTTCACCCTCACCAACCTCGGCCGCGACCTGCGCGAGATGGGCGAGTACGAAGCGTCGATCACACAGCTGACCAGCAGTCACGAGTCGTACAAGCTGCTCTTCGGCGTGTCCCACCCGGAGACGCTGCGCACGGCGAAGAGCCTCGCCGTCTCGCTGCGCATGGCGGGCCGGGCCGATGAGGCCAGGGCCCTCACCCAGGAGACCCGCGAGCACCACCGGCTGCGCGAGACCCCTTCGACCGCGCCGGACATGCTGGACTGCACCCTGAACCACGCCTCCGACCTGTACGCGACCGGCGCCCGAGAGGAAGCCCTGGACGTGGCGCGGGACATCACGGGCCGATACCGCGCCGCGCTCGGCGACCGGCACCCGGCGACGCTGGCCGCCCTCAACAACCTCGGTATCTTCCTCAGGGGCTGCGGAGAGGTCCGCCGGGCCCGGCAACTGCTGGAGCGAACCTTCGACGACCTGCGGACGGTGCTCGGCGACCGCCATCCCGCCACGCTGGCCTGCACGGTCAACCTGGCCAACGCCCTGGCGGAGCTCGGCCCACAGGCCCGGGCGGAGGAGCTGGAGAGGACGGCCGTCGCCGGCTTCCGGGCCGCTCTCGGCCCCGAGCATCCGGACACCGTCGCCTCCCGCGCCAACCTCGGCATCACCCTGCGCGCCCTGGGCAGCGGTGCCGAGGCGGATCAGCTGCAGGAGGGCGCGCTCGACGATGCCCGTAGGCTGCTCGGCGAGGACCATCCGCTGACCGGCAGCGTGCGCGAGGGCAGGCGCATCCACCGGGACCTGGAGCCCCCCTCGGTCTGAGGGGACCTGGAGCCCCC
This sequence comes from Streptomyces sp. M41, assembly GCF_043673425.1. Classification (NCBI taxonomy): domain Bacteria; kingdom Bacillati; phylum Actinomycetota; class Actinomycetes; order Kitasatosporales; family Streptomycetaceae; genus Streptomyces; species Streptomyces sp. M41. Next base: position 369,377 of record NZ_JBIMKE010000001.1, read on the forward strand.
CTCGGTCTGAGGGGGGCTGGGCCGCAGCGACTCCGGATCGGTCGCGCGGCCCACATCACCTCCCGTGGATCAGTCGGTGACCTGCCGGTAGGAGTACACGGCCGTCGTCACCGCACACACCCCGGGCGGGATCATCTGGGCGCGCAGGGTGCCGCTGCCCGGGTCGTAGTCGACGCCCTCCGTCTCGAACGCGCCCTTGCACACGCTGCGTTGAGGCAGCCCGAACAGGCTCTTCACCGTGCCGGTGACCGGCTGGCCGTCCACCTTGCGCTCCAGGTCGACCTGGAGCAGCGGGCGGCTCTCCGGGAAGAGCGACCCGGAGGCGTCGTTCGAGGCGCAGACCAGGCGGGTGTCCGTCACGAAGTCGCAGCCCTGGATGTCGCGTACCGGCTTGTCCAGGGTGATCTGCCAGGCCTCCTTCAGGTCCCCGCCGGTCGGCGGCGTGGTCGGGTTGAGCAGCGGGGCGGGGAAGACCTGGAGCCTCTTCTGCTCGCCCCACTCGCCCGACACCAGCCACTGCCCGTCCGGTGAGACGGTGGCGAAGGAGTTGTTCAGCTTCTCGCCGGGGTTGAGCTGATGGACGTACTCGTAACGCTGTCCGGCCGGTGTCGTCACCGCGAACATCTTCGACGTGGCCGAGTCCGGGCCCTGATAGGCGTCGAAGGTGTGACCGCGGGCGATGTCGGGGTCGCCTACGTGGTTCCAGCCCTTGATACGCAGGTCCAGCGGGATGGAGACGAGCCCGCGGTACAGCAGCGAGCCGTCCGCGCGGCTCGCCAGGCCCTGCCCGCCGCCCAGCGTGTCCGTGTACGCCCTGCCGGTCTCCGCCCAGCGCGGGTCACCGGCGGCGGACGCCGTTCCCGCGCCGAGCGCGAAGGCCGTCAACATGCAACCGAGGGTGACTAAGTGACGTCTCATCAGGCTCCTGCCCACGTCGAGGAATACGGGATTCGAATAGAACCACGAATCTACTCACGGGTCACCGTCTGCGGGCGCGTGCGGGATAGGTCCGCGCGGGACTGTTCGTGCGGGACTGTTCGTGCGGGACTGTTCGTGCGGGTCGACCGCGGCGCCGAGAGCTCGAGCTCAGGACTCGCCGGCACGCTTCATTACGGTGAGCGGAATCGTGCGTCGATAGCAGGCATTGATTGATATTTGCGCAGAAATGAGCATGGAGACGATCGGAGGTGACGAGTAGTGTTCACGCCGTGCAGGCGGAACGGCGACACCGACTCATCCTGCGGGCCCTGCGCGCCGACGGCCCCGCCGCCGTGACCCATCTCTCCGAGCGGCTGGGTGTGAGCCCCGCGACGATCAGGCGTGACCTGGTCGAACTCGAGGAGGACGGGCTGCTCACCGGCAACCTGGTGGTCCACTCGGAGCTCGCCGACGACGAGGGCATCGAGCTGGTGCTGCTCGCCGACGCGGCGCAGTTCCCGGGCACGGGCACGGGCACGGCGCAGGTGTGCGGCCCGCGGGAGCTGGACGTGGTGGTGACGAACGCGCCGGTCGGCACGGCGTCGCCGGCCTCCCTGGGGGAGGCGGGCGTCGAGGTGGTCGTGGCAGGAGAGGTGCAGGCGTGAGACTGACGATTCTGGGCGGCGGCGGCTTCCGCGTGCCGCTCGTGTACGGGGCGCTGCTGACGGACCGCGCCGAGGGCCGGGTCACCCGGGTCGTGCTGCACGACCTGGACGCGGGGCGGCTCGCCGCGGTGACCCGGGTCCTCGCCGAACAGGCGGCCGGGGTGCCCGACGCACCCGAGGTGACCGCCACCACCGACCTCGACGAGGCTCTGCGCGGCGCCGACTTCGTCTTCTCGGCGATCCGGGTCGGCGGCCTGGAAGGCAGGGCGAACGACGAGCGGATCGCGCTCGCCGAGGGCGTCCTCGGCCAGGAGACGGTCGGCGCGGGCGGCATCGCCTACGGCCTGCGGACCGTCCCGGTCGCCGTCGACATCGCTCACCGGGTCGCCCGTCTCGCGCCGGACGCCTGGGTCATCAACTTCACCAACCCCGCGGGCCTGGTCACCGAGGCCATGTCCCGCCACCTCGGCGACCGCGTCATCGGCATCTGCGACTCGCCGGTCGGCCTCGGCCGCCGTATCGCCCGGGTGCTCGGCGTGCGGAACCCCGGCGACGCGTGGATCGACTACGTCGGCCTCAACCACCTCGGCTGGGTCCGCGGACTGCGCGTCGCGGGACGCGACGAACTCCCGCGCCTGCTCGCCGACCCCGGTCTGCTCGGCTCCTTCGAGGAGGGAAGGCTCTTCGGCGTCGACTGGCTCCGCTCGCTGGGCGCCATCCCCAACGAATACCTGCACTACTACTACTTCAACCGCGAAGCCGTCCGCGCCTACCAGCAGGCCGACCGGACCCGCGGCGCCTTCCTCGCCGACCAGCAGGCCCGCTTCTACCGGGAGGCCGAGCGGTCGGACGGCTCCGCCCTGGCGATCTGGGACCGCACCCGCGCCGAGCGGGAGGCCACCTACATGTCCGAGAACCGGGAGGCGGCCGGCGCCGGCGAGCGGGAGGCCGACGACCTCTCCGGCGGCTACGAGAAGGTGGCGCTCGCGCTGATGCGGGCCATCGCCCGCGACGAACGCACCACCCTGATCCTGAACGTCCGCAACCAGAGCACTCTCTGCGTCCTCGACGCCGACGCCGTCATCGAGGTCCCCTGCCTCGTCGACGCCAACGGCGCCCACCCGGTCGCGGTGGCCCCGCTGCCCGACCACGCGACCGGGCTCGTCTGCTCGGTCAAGGCCGTCGAGCGGGAGGTGCTGTCCGCCGCCGAGTCCGGCTCCCGCGCGAGCGCGGTGAAGGCCTTCGCCTTGCATCCGCTGGTCGACTCGGTCACCGTGGCCCGCAGGCTGATGGATGGCTACGCCGCGGTGCATCCCGGCCTCGCGTACCTTGAGTAGCACCTTTTCAGAAAGCGCTTCCCTCGCCCGGATCTCCGTCCCTCGCCGTTCCCTCGCTTCCCTCTCCGTTCTCTCCCTCCCTGGAGGCACAGATGCACGACGAACGCAGCCGGATCGAGCAACGCGTCGAGCGCCTCCACCACCAGCGCATCAAGCCGGCGATCTACTCGGCCACCGTCCCCTTCGAGGTCGAGGCATGGCAGGCGCCGGGTGAGCCGGTCTCCTTCGAGGAGGCCGCCGCCGCCCGGTACGCCCCCTTCGCGCCGGACACCCCGTGGGGCCCGCCCTGGGGCACGACCTGGTTCCGTATGCGCGGCCGGGTGCCCGCCGAGTGGGCGGGACGGCGGGTCGAGGCCGTCATCGACCTCGGCTTCGTGGGGGACTGGCCCGGCAACCAGGCGGAGGGCCTGGTCCATCTGCCCGACGGGCGGCCCCTGAAAGCCGTCAACCCCCTCAACCAGTACGTGCCGATCGGCAATCCCGTCTCCGGCGGCGAGGAGATCGACTACCTGGTCGAGGCGGCCTCCAACCCCGACATCCTGGCCGACGGCTTCGCGGCCCCCACCCCGCTGGGCGACGTCCTGACGGCGGGCGACAAGCCGCTGTACATCTTCAAGCGTGCCGACATCGCCGTCCTCGACGAGGAGGTCTGGCACCTGGACCTGGACCTGCAGGTGCTGCGTGAGCTCATGGTCCACCTCGGCGAGCACGAGCCGCGCCGCCACGAGATCATGCACACCCTCGACCGCGCCATGGACGTCCTCGACCTCGACGACGTCTCCGGCACCGCGACTGCCGTACGGGAGGTGCTCGCCCCCGCCCTGGCCAAGCCCGCCCACGCCAGTGCGCATGTGGTGTCCGGCGTCGGCCACGCCCACATCGACTCCGCCTGGCTGTGGCCCATCCGGGAGACCAAGCGCAAGACGTCCCGCACCTTCTCCAACGTCACGTCCCTGGCCGACGAGTACGAGGACTTCATCTTCGCCTGCTCGCAGGCCCAGCAGTACGCATGGGTGCGCGACCACTACCCGCACGTGTGGGCCCGTATCCAGGAGTCGGTCAAGAAGGGCCAGTGGGCGCCGGTGGGCGGCATGTGGGTCGAGGCCGACGGCAATCTGCCCGGCGGCGAGGCGCTCGCCCGCCAGCTGATCCACGGCAAGCGGTTCTTCATCGAGCACTTCGGAGTCGAGACCAAGGGCGTCTGGCTGCCGGACTCCTTCGGCTACACCGCCGCCTACCCGCAGCTCGCCAAGCTCGCCGGCAACGAGTGGTTCCTGACCCAGAAGATCTCCTGGAACCAGACCAACAAGTTCCCCCACCACACCTTCTGGTGGGAGGGCATCGACGGCACCCGCATCTTCACCCACTTCCCGCCGGTCGACACCTACAACGCCCGCTTCAGCGGCGAGGAGATGGACCACGCGGTGCGCAACTACGCCGAGAAGGGCGCCGGTACGCGCTCCCTCGCGCCCTTCGGCTGGGGCGACGGCGGTGGTGGCCCCACCCGCGAGATCATGGAGCGGGCGCGCCGGCTGGCCGACCTGGAGGGCTCGCCGAAGGTCGTCGTCGAGCACCCCGACGCGTTCTTCGCCCAGGCACGCGAGGAGTACCCGGACGCCCCCGTCTGGGTCGGTGAGCTCTATCTGGAGCTGCACCGCGCCACCTACACCTCCCAGGCCCGCACCAAGCAGGGCAACCGCCGCTCCGAACACCGGCTCCGGGAGGCCGAGTTGTGGGCGACGACGGCCGCGCTCCACGCGCCCGGGTACGCCTACCCGTACGAGAGGCTGGACCGGCTGTGGAAGACGGTGCTGCTGCACCAGTTCCACGACATCCTGCCGGGCTCCTCGATCGCCTGGGTCCACCGGGAGGCGGAGGCCGAGTACGCCCGGGTGGCCGCGGAGTTGGAGGCCCTGACCACCGAGGCGGTCGCCGCGCTGGGCGGGGGAGAGACCCGGGTCTTCAACACCAGCCCCTACGAGCGGGCCGAAGTGGTCCGTACGTCCGAGGGCACACCGGTGTACGTCACGGTGCCCGCGAGCGGCAGCGCGCCCCTCACCGCGCCCTCGCGCCCGCCGCAGCCGGTGTCCGTCTCCGGCAGGGTCCTCGACAACGGCCTGCTCAGGGTCGAGATCGCCGAGGACGGCACGCTCGCCTCCGTCTTCGACATCAGGGCGAACCGCGAGGTCCTCGCCGAGCAGGGCAACCTGCTCCGTCTGCACACCGACCTGCCCAACTACTGGGACGCCTGGGACATCGACAAGCACTACAAGAACCGCTGCACCGACTTGCTGGAGACAGAGGCGGTCACCGTCGTCGAGGAGGGCCCGCTCCTGGGCGCGATCCGGGTCTCCCGAGCCTTCGGCAAGGGCTCGCGGATCACCCAGACCATCACCGTGCGCGCCGGCAGCCCCCGTATCGACTTCGAGACCGAGATCGACTGGCACGAGACCGAGAAGATCCTCAAGGCGGGCTTCCCGGTGGACATCCGGGCCCCGCACTCCTCCGCCGAGATCCAGTTCGGCCACATCCAGCGCCCCACCCACACCAACACCAGCTGGGAGGCCGCCCGCTTCGAGGTCTCCGGGCACCGCTGGGTGCACATCGCCGAGCCCGGCTACGGCGTCGCCGTCATCAACGACTCGACGTACGGCCACGATGTCTCCCGCACGGTCCGCGAGGACGGCGGTACGACCACCAGGGTCAGCCTCAGCCTGGTCCGCGCCCCGCGCGTCCCGGACCCCGAGGCCGATCAGGGCCGGCACCGCTTCACCTACGCCCTGCTCCCCGGCGCGAGCATCGCAGACGCCGTCGCCGAGGGCTACGCCCTCAACCTCCCGCTGCGGATCGCGGACGCGGCGGGCGCGCCCGAGCCGGTCGTCTCCGTGACCGGCGACGGGGTGACCGTCGAGGCGGTCAAGCTGGCCGACGACCGGTCCGGCGATGTCGTGGTGCGCCTCTACGAGTCACGCGGCGGCCGGGCGACCGGCACCGTGCGCCCCGGCTTCCCCCTGGCGGAGGCCCAGGTGACCGACCTGCTGGAGCGACCGCTGGAGGAGGCAGTGGAGGAGGCCGTGGAGCTCACCGGCGACGGCGGGGTGAGTGTGACGCTGCGCCCCTTCCAGGTCCTGACCCTCCGCCTGCGGCCCTCCGAAGGGAGCTGACCCGGCGGCGGCACGACCCCTGGGAACACCGGCCGCCCGCATGAGACGCCGGGGGCCGGCCCACCGCTCGCATTCGGGCCGGCAGGCCGCTGCCCCCGTGACAGCGCCGGCCGGCCCGAAGCCCCCGTGGTGGTGCGTCCCCCGTGGTGGTGCGTTTCCCCCGTGGTGCCCCCGTTGTCTTTCACTCTTATGAGCGCGAGGCCGGCGCTCTGATACACCCTCCCGGGAAAAAACTTGCGCGCCCTTCAGGACGCCTGGAGCGGCAACGCCCGGGCCGGCGGCACCTCGACGGACCCGACCTGCGCCGGGACGGCCGGCAGCAACGCCTCCGACCCGTCGACGCGCTGCTGCGGCACCGACACGGGCCGAACCGGCCGCGGCCCGGAGACCACGGTGTAGTCCTGCCCCAGGAACGGCGGTACGACCACCCCCGGGTCCTCGCCGAGCGCCAACTGAACGGCCAGCCACGGCACATTGACGCCGCACTGCGACAGCTGATGCAGCCCGCCGGCCGGCCGTGTGTTGACGTCCATCAGCACCGGCGCGCCGTCGAACATCCGGAACTGGATGTTGGACAGACTGTGCAGCCCGAACCCCTCCGCGATCAGTCGCGCCGGCTCCAGCCACTGCTCGTGCAGCGTGAACCCGCGCCGCCGCCCGTTCTTGATCCGGCCGATCGCCAGCCGCACCCGGTTGTCCGGGCCGGTGAGGCAGTCCACCGACACCTCCGGCTGCTCCAGCCGCGGCATCACCAGCCAGTCCACCGGCTCGTCGGCCCGTCGCAGCGCGTCCAGCACCAGATCCAGCTGCACACAAGGCGTGGGGAAGCCGCTGAGGTGCATGAGCGAGAAGGGGGCGCGCGTGACGACGCGGAAGCCCACCCCACCGGCGCCGGACGCCGGCTTGAAGCACGCCTTGTACCCGCGCGCCTCCAACTCCTCCACGGCTGCCACGAGTTGGTCGGCATCGCGCACCCGCCACCACGGCGGTACCGGCACCCCGATCGCCTGCACGGCCTCGTACGCGATCACCTTGTCCCGGAAGACCGCCACGGCCTGCGGCGGCGGCGCCAGCAGCGCCGTACCCGCCGCCGCGAAGTCCGCGCGGTGTGCCACGATCGCCGACTGGTGCAGCCGGGGCACGAGGACATCGATGCCGCGGCGCCGGCACTGGTCGAGCGCGTACTCGACGTACGCGGCCGGCGACAGGCCCTCCGGCTCCAGTTCGGCGGTGTCCGCGGCGGCCAGCACGGGGGAGTCGGCGTCCCCGTGCGTCGCATGGATCTCGACCGCCCGGTCGCTGGGATTTCTCCGCAGCTGATCCATGAAGAACACGTTCTCCGCGTACGTGCGGTTGAGCCAGACGCGTACGCGAGAGACCATGCAGGGCCGTCCTTTCGGGGTTCGCGGGCAGGGCGAAGCAGGCCCGTGCCCGGGCAGGGAGGTGGGAGGGACACCAAACCGCCCCGTGCGAAGGGACGTTCATGGCGGTGGTGGTGGGGCGATCATACGGCTTTCAAGCGGTGCCGCGTGCAACGTACGTGTTACGGATTTTCCGATCATCGGAGCGCCCTCGTGGGCCCCACCCGCCCCTCGACCAGCGCCCCCGAGGCGCGCCGACGGGATACCGCCTTGTCCGGGCACGGCAGCCTGTGTTCTTGTGGTGTCCTTCGGGTGATCGGAAGGGGCGAGGCGTGACGTCGACGGCCGGCGGTGCCGGGCAGCTGCTGGCCATCAGTGATCTGCACATCGGCTACGAGGAGAACCGCGCCCTCGTCGAGAAGATGCGGCCCGACTCGGACGACGACTGGCTGATCGTCGCCGGCGACGTCGCGGAGACCGTCGCCGACATCCGCTGGGCCCTCGAGACCCTCGCCGGCCGTTTCCGCAAGGTCCTGTGGTCGCCCGGCAACCACGAGCTGTGGACCCATCCCAAGGACACCGTCACCCTGCGCGGCGTCGCCCGCTACGACCACCTCGTCGACCTGTGCCGCGAACTCGGCGTGACGACCCCCGAGGACCCCTACCCCGTCTGGGACGGCCCCGGCGGCCCGGTCGCCGTGGCACCGCTGTTCCTGCTGTACGACTACTCCTTCCTGCCCGCCGGCTGCGCCACCAAGGAGGAGGGGCTGCGGTACGCGCACGGGACCGGAGTGGTCTGCAACGACGAGTACCTGCTGCACCCCGATCCGTACCCGTCGCGCGAGGCGTGGTGCGAGGCCCGGGTCACCGAGACCGAGCGGCGGCTCGCCGCACTGCCCGAGGACCTGCCCACCGTCCTCGTCAACCACTATCCGCTGGACCGGCACCCGACCGAGGTGCTGTGGTACCCCGAGTTCGCGATGTGGTGCGGCACCCGGCGGACCGCCGCCTGGCACCGCAGATTCCGCGTCGCGACCATGGTCTACGGACACCTCCACATTCCACGGACCACCTGGCACGAGGGCGTCCGCTTCGAGGAGGTGTCGGTGGGCTATCCCCGCGAGTGGCGCAAACGACCGGAACCGCCGGGACGGCTGCGCCGGATTCTGCCCTGGGAGGACGGGTCCCGGTGATCGAGGAACTGCTGCCCACCACGGTCGTCGCCGTCGAGGCGTTCGGCGACGAGGAACCCCCGAACGCGGTCCTGTACCCCGAGGAGGAGGCCGTCGTCGCCCAGGCGGTCGCCAAGCGCCGCCGGGAGTTCGCCGTCGTCCGCTCCTGCGCCCGCCGGGCCATGGAGAAGCTCGGCGTGCCGCCCGTGCCGATCCTCCCCGGCGAACGCGGCGCCCCGGGCTGGCCGGACGGCCTGTTCGGCAGCATGACCCACTGCGAGGGCTACGGCGCCGCCGCCCTGGTCCGCGCCGCCGACCTGGCCTCCCTGGGCATCGACGCCGAACCCCACAAGCCCCTGCCCGAGGGCGTGCTGCCCGCCGTCACCGTGCCCGCGGAAGTGGACCGGCTGGGCCGCCTGGCCGGGGATCAGCCCGCCGTCCACTGGGACCGGCTGCTGTTCAGCGCCAAGGAGTCCGTCTACAAGGCGTGGTTCCCCCTCACCGGGAAGTGGCTGGACTTCTCCGAGGCCGACATCGACCTGCACGCCGACCCCGGTGAGCGGCACAGCGGTGGCTTCCGTGCCCGGCTCCTCGTCCCCGGCCCACGCGTGGGCGAGAGTCGGCTCGACCACTTCGAGGGCCGCTGGACGGTCCGACGAGGGCTGGTGGCGACCGCGGTCAGCGTGCCCCACACCTGAACCCTCGCGGACCCCCCTGGTGCCCGGTCACCCGCGACCCGCTAGGCCCTGTCGTCAAATTCCCGCCTGCCGTGCGACGCCATGCACGCACTCTCGCCGCACCGGGCGCAGACCCACGTACAACCAGTACGAGGGTCCGCGCCCGGCACGCCGAGAGCACGCACCTGACGCCGCGCGGCCCGCCCTGCGGGCGGACGACGGGAATTTGACGACAGGCCCTAGGACTGCACGGGACACCAGCTCTGCAGCAGCCGGAAGAACTCCTCCTCGTTGCCCGCCAGTCCCGCCTCCGCCAGTGCCTGCTCCGCTTCGGCCAGGACGGCGGGCGGGACGACCGGTGGCCGGCGGGAACCGGGAGGCCCGTCGAACGCGGCTCGTACGGTGTGCAACAGCCGCAGATAGGCCTGTACGGCGGTGCGCTCGCGGTCGGTCAGTACGGCGGTGGTCATCGGTCGGCTCTCCCCGGAGTCGGCGTCATCGCGTCGCACCCCGCATATGAGGGCGCATCACCAGCTTGCCGTCCACCACTGACAATCGGGCTCGGCCACGTGTGGGTTCGCCCGCTCAGCGGAGGTGAAACGCCCTGAGAGGTGCCGTGCACCCACCGCGTCGGCCGCGGTCAGCCCTGCGGTCCGAGGTAGCCGAGGGACGCCTCGATCCGCCCCGCCAGGTGATCGCGCCGGCCCCGTACCGAGGACACCGCCAGCCAGGTGCGGCACTTGCTGGCCAGCAGCAGGCCGAAGGCCTCGGCCTCGGCCTCCTCGGCCTGGTCGAAGTGGCTGCGGGCGGCGACCCTCAGGACCGTCGAGTGCAGGTCGGCGTCGTCGCTCAGCAGGCGCGCCGCGACGGAGGCGCCCTCGACGCTGTGGCTGCAGTGGCCCGCCTTCATGTGCCACAGCTCATGGCCGAGGATCACCAACTGATGGTCCGGCGCGGTACGTTCCTCGATCACGACGAGGTCCCGGTCGGCCATGTCGAGCCACAGCCCGCTGGCGGTGCCGACGGGAAATGCGGCCGTACGGAAGTGGACGGGACGGCCGCGGCGTCTGCTCATGGCGTCGCACAGGGCGCCGTACAGGTTCTCCGGAGCCGCGGGCGCGGGCAGGCTCAGCTCCGCGACCAACTCGCCGCACAGGCGGCGCATTTCCCTACCGATGCCCACTGGTCTCCCGTTCTCCCCGGATCACGACTCGGGCCGCTTGACGCTTTCCAAGAGCATGTCCAGCCACTCGGCGACCTTGTCGCGGTGCTGGTCCGTGGGCAGTTGGGCGGCGCGCCAGGCGATCCCGCGCACACCGTGATCCTGGAGCAGCCGCTCCAGCGGATCCTCGGCGGCCTGTGCCGCCTCGCGCTGTGCCAGCTTCTGGAGCAGGTCCTGTTCGGTGTGCTGGAGGGCTCCGACGACCGCCTCGGGGTCCTCGGCCGTGAGGAATCCGGCGTGGACGCGGAAGAAGCGCTGGATGGCGTCGCAGTGCTCCATGGTGGGGCGCCGGTCGCCGTTGATCAGGGCACCCGCCTGCTGGCGCGACATGCCCGCGCCGTCGGCGATCTCCTGCTGGGTGTACTTGCGGCCGTTCGGCTTCAGGCGGGTGCGGCGCAGCAGATCCAGGCGCTGGAGGAAGCGGGCCTGTACGTCCGGCTCGCCCGCGGGCCGCCCGCTCAGCAGCGCCTTGACCACGGACTCCGGGACGCCGCAGGCCACGGACAGGCGACCGGTGTCGAAGACCTCCGCGTGCGGCACGCCGAGCCGGTCGGCGAGCGCGGTGACACGAGCGACGACGGCGGACAGCGCGGCCGTCTGGGTGGCGCCCGGACCCTCGAAGCCATCCGTCACCGACAGATCTCCTACGTCTCTCACCGGCTTCTCACAAGCGGTTGCCGTGAACTTGGTGGAGATTACCGGGTAGTTCGAACTCACATCCAGGTCTCGCCACAACTGTGGCCAATTTCAGCCGTCAACAGACAGCGAATGCCACGATAGTTGACACACCTCGGGCGAGGGCAGCAGGATCGGGGCGCCGCGTGAAGGCCGCATAGGCAAGAGGGGTGACCTCCCGATGGCATATCAGGCAGGTGGGCAGCGGTCCGTACCGCGGCCCGTCCCCGCAAGCCGTGAGGCCCAGGCGTATCTACGGGACTACGCCACTCTTCTGGAGGCCGTACCGTTCCCGTCCGTCGTGCTCGACCACCGCTGGGACGTCGTGCTGGCGAACACCGCTTTCGCGTCACTTTTCCGCGGCGTGGGACCCCACCCGACGGCCATGCCCGACGACAACTTCCTCCGGTTCGTCCTCTTCCACCCCGACGCGAGCGCGGTTCTCGGCGACCACGAGTCCAGCTGGTGCCTGCCGATGCTGGCGCACTTCGCGGCGGCCGTGGAGCGGCACGGCCATGACCACGGGCTCCAGGCCATCCGCCGGGAGATCGCCCAGGACCCGATCATGGAGGCCGCCTACCGGCAGGGCCTGCCGCACTGGATCCGGGCGGTCGGCGAGCGGGCCGTGGCGCACGACGGGGCCGTACGGCCGTTGCACCACCCCGATCCGCGGTGGGGCGCGACCGAGTGCCGGGTCGTCGACGAGACGCCGAGGACCCTCCAGGAGATCGAGTACACCCGGCTGACGCTGGTGCTGCGCGAGGTGCGCCGCGACCGGCCCAGGAGCCGGGCGGCCCGACGCACTCCGGCTCACTTGCGCGTCGTCCCCACCCCCGAGGGCTGAACGGGGCACCGTCGGCGTTCAGGTCGCCGACGGCGCCCCGTCAGGACCGCCTCCGCGATCCATCCCCCGACCGCCCCGCGTGTCATCCCCGTCGCCGCGGTTTCCGCTGTGCTTCCGCATTCCCAGCAAGAGCGACATGTGACATAGTACTGGCGTGAGCATGCGACTGACCTGCGATGCCGTGGTCGTCGGAGCCGGATTGGTGGGCGCCGCCTGCGCCCTTTACGCCGGCCGCGCGGGCCTCGACGTGATCGTCGTCGACCGTGGCCCGGTGGCAGGCGGCACGACCGGTGCCGGGGAGGGCAATCTCCTCGTCTCCGACAAGGAACCCGGTCCGGAGCTGGACCTCGCGCTGCTGTCCGGCCGGCTGTGGACCGAGCTGGCACGGGAGTTCGGAAAGGCAGTCGAGTACGAGGCCAAAGGGGGAGTGGTCGTCGCTTCGTCGTCCGGCGGGCTCGCCGCGCTGGAGCGGTTCGCCGAAGGACAGCGCGCGGCGGGGGTCATGGCCGAACGGGTCGAGGGTGACGCCCTGTACGACCTCGAGCCGCACCTCGCCCCCGGACTGCCCGGCGCCGTGCACTACCCCCAGGACGCCCAGGTGATGCCCGCCCTGGCCGCCGCCCACCTGCTGCGCGCCTCGGGCGCCCGGCTGCTCACCGGTCACACCGTGACCGGCGTCCGGCGTGCCCCGGACGGCACGGTGTGCGGGGTCCGCACGGACCGGGGCGACATTCACGCCCCCGCGGTCGTCAACGCCGCCGGCACCTGGGGCGGCGAGGTCGCCGCGCTGGCGGGTGTCCGGCTGCCCCTGCTCCCGCGCCGCGGCTTCGTCCTCGTCACCGAACCCCTCCCGCGCAAGGTCCGCCACAAGGTGTACGCCGCCGACTACGTGGCCGACGTGGCCAGCGACTCGGCCGCCTTGCAGACCTCACCCGTCGTGGAGGGCACCGCCGCGGGGCCGATCCTGATCGGGGCCAGCCGCGAACGGGTCGGCTTCGACCGGACGTTCTCCCTGCCGGTCGTGCGGGCACTGGCAGCAGGGGCCACCCGGCTGTTCCCGTTCCTGGAGCGGGTGCGTGCCATGCGCTCCTACCTCGGCTTCCGACCCTATCTGCCCGACCACCTCCCCGCGGTCGGACCGGATCCCCGCGTCCGGGGGCTGTACCACGCCTGCGGCCACGAGGGCGCCGGAATCGGACTCGCCACCGGCACCGGCCACTTGATCGCCCAGGCGCTCACCGCCAGGACCCCCGACCTGGATCTCACGCCCTTTCGCCCCGACCGTTTCACCGAGGAGGCCGCATGAGATCCCCCGCGGAACTGGCCGATGCCCGGCCCGGCCCGGCGTTCACCGTCACCCTGGACGGCCGTGAGATCGAGGCGCTGCCCGGCCAGACGGTGGCCGCCGCACTCTGGACGGCCGGAGTGACGGCGTGGCGCAGCACCCGGCACGAGGGCCGGCCGCGTGGCGTCTTCTGCGGCATCGGTGTCTGCTTCGACTGTCTCGTGACCGTCAACGACCGGCCGAACCAGCGCGCCTGCCTCCTGCCCCTGCACCCGGGCGACGCCATCCGCACCCAGGAAGGGACGGGCCACGATGACTGACCCGGACCGCCCGGACGCGCGCCCGCATTTCGCGGTGATCGGCGCCGGCCCGGCCGGGCTCGCCGCGAGCGTCACGGCCGCCGCCCGGGGCGTAAAGGTCACGCTCCTCGACTCGGCCGCGCAGGCCGGAGGCCAGTTCTACCGCCGGCCCGCAGCCGCGCTGCGCGCCCACCGCCCCGAAGCCCTGCACCATCAGTGGCGCACCTGGGAACGGCTCGCCGAAGGGCTGCGCGCCCACGTCCAGGCGGGCGGCATAAGGCACTTGACGGACCATCACGTCTGGTGCGTTGAGAGGCGGGACACCGGCTTCACGGTGCATGCGCTCCTCGGTCCCGAGCAGCACGACGGTGTCGAAGTGCGCGCCGACGCCGTGCTCCTGGCGACCGGCGGATACGAGAAGGTGCTGCCCTTCCCGGGCTGGACGCTCCCCGGTGTCCTCACCGCGGGTGGCGCGCAGGCCATGCTCAAGGGCACCCTCGTGGTCCCCGGCCGCACCGTCGTGGTCGCCGGAACCGGCCCGCTGCTGCTCCCCGTGGCGACCGGGCTCGCCGCGGCCGGCGTCGAGGTGGCAGCCCTCGTCGAATCCGCCGACCCCAGGGCCTTCGTACGGCGGGCCCGCGCGCTCGCGGCACAGCCCGGCAAGATCGCCGAAGGCGCCGCGTACACGGCACAGTTGCTGCGTCACAGGGTGCGTCTTCTCGCCCGGCACACGGTCGTCGAGGCGCACGGCACCGACCGGCTTCGAGCAGTGACCGTCGCCGCCCTCGACGCCGCCGGCCGCGTCAGGCCCGGCACCGGACGCCGGATCCCGTGCGACACCCTCGCCGTCGGCCATGGCATGCTCCCGCACACCGATCTCGCCGAGACCTTGGGCTGCCCGCTCGACGGAGCAGGCGTGGAGGTCGACGACGAGCAGCGCACCGGCGTCCCCGACGTCTGGGCAGCGGGGGAGACGACGGGCATCGGCGGCGCCGCCCTCGCGCTCGCCGAGGGACACATCGCCGGACGCTCGGCCGCGGCCCGCCTGCGCGGGGCCGAACCCGACCCGGGCGCCTGGGCGGCGGCAGCGAAGGCCCGTACCCGGCTACGGGCGTTCACCGCGGCGCTCGACTCCGTGTACGTGCCCCCCGCGCACTGGACCGAGCAGATCACCGACGACACCGTGGTCTGCCGCTGCGAGGAGGTCACGGGCGGCGCGATCCGGGAGGCCGTCGCGGAACTCGGCGCCGGTGATCCGAGGACCGTGAAGCTGCTGACGCGGGCCGGGATGGGCTGGTGCCAGGGCCGGGTGTGCGGGCCCGCGGTCGCGGGGCTCGCCGGATGCGAACCCACCCCGTCCCGACGGCCGTTCGCCCGGCCCGTACCGCTGGGGGTGCTGGCACGCGCCGGGGACGAGTGCGATGCCGAGCAGTGCAAGGTCACATCCGACAGTGCAATGTCACATCCTCCTGCCTTCGGGCGCCCTGAAGCACTCTCACACCCCATGACTCCGACCGAGAGGGACCCCTCATGACCGCCACCGACGACCGACCCTGGCGCGGCGTCCTCGTCGCCACCGCGCTCCCGCTGCGCGAGGATCTCTCCGTCGACCACGGCAGGTTCGCCGAGCACTGCGCCTGGCTGGTCGAGAACGGCTGCGACGGCGTCGTACCGAACGGCTCGCTCGGTGAGTACCAGGTCCTCACCCCCGACGAGCGCGCCAAGGTCGTCGAGACGGCCGTCGCCGCCGTCGGCGGCGCGCGCGTGATGCCCGGCGTCGCCGCCTACGGCTCCGCCGAGGCCCGCCGCTGGGCCGAGCAGGCACGCGACGCGGGCTGTGCGTCCGTGATGCTGCTGCCGCCCAACGCCTATCGCGCCGACGAGCGTTCCGTCCTCGCGCACTATGCCGCCGTGGCCGAGGCGGGCGTGCCGGTCGTGGCGTACAACAACCCCATCGACACCAAGGTCGACCTGGTGCCCGAACTGCTGGCCCGCTTGCACGCCGAGGGTTACGTCCGGGCCGTCAAGGAGTTCTCCGGTGACGTCCGCCGCGCCTATCGGATCGCCGAGCTGGCGCCGGAACTGGACCTGCTGATCGGTGCCGACGACGTGCTGCTGGAGCTCGCGATCGCCGGCGCGAAAGGCTGGGTGGCCGGTTACCCGAACGCGCTGCCGAGGGCCTCCGCGGAGCTGTACCGCGCCGCGGTCGGCGGCGACCTGGGCACGGCGAAGAAGCTGTACGAGCAGCTCCACCCACTGCTGCGCTGGGACTCCAAGGTCGAGTTCGTGCAGGCCATCAAATTGTCCATGGACATCGTCGGCCGGTACGGCGGCCCCGTCCGTCCGCCGCGCCTCGCGCTGCTGCCCGAGCAGGAGGGGGCGGTCCGCACGGCCACCGAGAAGGCCGTCGCCGCGGGGCTGGCCTGACCGCATCCGGCACCCATAGCAAAGGAGACCGGACGTGCGCAGCAAACTCGTCCTGCACGCCGTCGACTCGCACACCGAGGGCATGCCCACCCGGGTCGTCACCGGCGGTATCGGCACTGTCCCCGGCGCCACCATGAAGGAGCGGCGCCTGTACTTCCGCGAGCACCTCGACCACGTCAAGCAGTTCCTGATGAACGAGCCGCGCGGCCACTCGGCGATGAGCGGCGCCGTGCTCCAGCCGCCCACCCGGCCCGACTGCGACTGGGGCGTGATCTACATCGAGGTCTCCGGCTACCTGCCGATGTGCGGACACGGCACGATCGGCGTGGCGACGGTGCTCGTCGAGACCGGCATGGTCGAGGTCGTCGAGCCGGTCACCACGATTCGGCTGGACACCCCGGCGGGACCGGTCGTCGCCGAGGTGGCGGTGGCGGACGGCGCGGCGCGGGCGGTCACCCTCCGGAACGTGCCGTCCTTCTCCGTCGCCCTCGACCGCAAGGCCACGCTGGCCGACGGGCGCACGGTGACATACGACATGGCGTACGGCGGCAACTTCTACGCCATCCTGCCGCTGGAGCGGTTCGGGCTGCCCTTCGACCGCTCCCGCAAGGACGACATCCTCCGGGCGGGACTCTCCCTCATGGCGGCGATCAACGCCGAGGAGGAGCCCGTCCACCCCGAGGACCCGTCGATCCGCGGCTGCCATCACGTCCATCTGATCGCCCCCGGAGCCACCGCCCGGCACTCCCGGCACGCCATGGCGATCCACCCCGGCTGGTTCGACCGCTCACCCTGCGGCACGGGCACCAGCGCGCGCATGGCGCAGCTGCACGCGCGCGGCGAACTCCCGCTGCACACCGAGTTCGTGAATGAGTCCTTCATCGGAACCCGGTTCACCGGACGTCTCCTCGGCAACACCGAGGTCGGCGGACGCCCGGCCGTCCTGCCCAGCTTCACCGGCCGCGCCTGGCTCACCGGCACCGCGCAGTACCTGCTCGATCCGTCCGATCCGTTCCCGGCTGGCTTCGTACTGTGAGCGTTCCGGAACGGCACTGCCGAACCGCTGTAGTTCGCGGGCCCGAGCATCGAGGATAATGACGGCGTACCGCGTGACATTGCAGAGCGGTGACCATCCACCAGCCGCACTCTGCACACCGCGCACACCCCACGCACCCCGCACCACACAGCGGACAGCCGCACAGCGCAAGTCGCTCAGTGGAAAGCCGCACAGCTAGGAGACCCATGGCAGCCCAGCGCACCGGCGCCCCGTCGACCGCAGCCGCCCCCGCGCTGCCCACCCTGGGCGGCAAGAAGAGCAGCTACCGGGAGCGGGTCGCCGACGCGCTGCGGGCCGCGCTGATCGCCGGCGAACTCCTCCCGGGGGAGGTGTACTCCGCGCCGGCCCTCGCCGCCCGCTTCGGCGTCTCGGCGACGCCCGTGCGCGAGGCCATGCTGGACCTGGTCAAGGAGGGCCTGGTCGACACCGTGCCCAACAAGGGCTTTCGGGTCACGGCGGTCTCCGAGCGGCAGCTCGACGAGTACACCCACATCCGCGCCCTGATCGAGATCCCCACGGTGGTGGAGCTGGCCAGGACCGCCGACAAGGTCTCGCTGGAGGCGCTGCGGCCCGCCGCCCGGGAGATCGTGCAGGCCGCGGTCGCCGGCGACCTGATCGCATACGTCGAGGCCGACACCCGCTTCCATCTCGGCCTGCTGGCCCTCGCTGGCAACGCCCATCTCGTCGAGGTCGTCGGCGACCTGCGCAAGCGCTCTCGTCTCTACGGGCTCACCGCGCTCGTCGAGGCGGGCCGTCTGCTCGCGTCCGCCGAGGAGCATCTGGAACTCCTCGACGCGCTGACCGCACGGGACGAGAAGGCCGTACGCGAGGTCATGACCCGGCACCTCGGGCACGTCCGCGGACTGTGGGCCGCGCCCGCGGATCGCTGAAGCCAGGCATGGAGAAGTGGACCGCTGGCTGACGCAAGCCGTCCGGCGGTACTGTCACCCGAACGCAAGTCGCTTGCGTTCCTGCTGCTGCAACAGCACGTCTCCGGCGTGGTCTTTGCCGGCGGGCTGTACGCGCAGGCCGACGCGCCGCACGGCCACTACAAGGAGCTCGCCCACCGCAACATCCCGGTGGTGCTGGTCAATGCGGCCATCGAGCACCTCGGTTTCCCGGGTGTGTCCTGCGACGACGCCGTGGCCGTGGAGCAGGCCTGGCGGCACCTGGCCTCGCTGGGCCACGAGCGCATCGGACTCGTGCTCGGGCCGGCCGACCACATGCCGTCGGCGCGCAAGCTGGCCGCCGCCCGGGCCGTCGCGGGGGAGCTGCCGCAGGAGCGCGTGGCACGGGCCATCTTCTCCATCGAGGGCGGTCACGCGGCGGCCTCCCGGCTGATCCACAGGGGGGTCACCGGCATCATCTGCGCCAGCGACCCGCTCGCGCTCGGGGCCATCCGGGCCGCCCGCCGCAAGGGACTCGGCGTCCCGTCGGAGATCTCCGTCGTGGGCTACGACGACTCGGCGTTCATGAACTGCACCGAGCCCCCGCTGACCACCGTCCGCCAGCCCATCGAGGCCATGGGGCGGGCGGCGGTGGAACTGTTGAACGCGCAGATCGCGGGCACCGCCGTACCCCGGAGGAGCTGCTCTTCGAGCCGGAGCTGGTGGTGCACGGGTCGACGGCACAGGCACCTCGCACCTTGCGAAGCGATACCCGGCGCTCAGCCGGAGGCCGAGACCCGGCGCGCGAGGCGCTCTGCCCCGTTCCGGGGCACTCTGGAGAGATGGGCAAGACCGCGCTGATCGTCATCGACATGATCAACACCTATGATCACGCCGACGCCGAACTGCTTCTGCCCTCCGCGGCGGAAGTGGTGCCGACCGTCGCAGCGCTCATGAAACGCGCCCGCGGGAGCGGCGCCCCGGTCGTCTACGTCAACGACAACTTCGGCGAGTGGCGCTCGCACCACGGAGAGCTCCTCGACAAGGCGCTCGCCGGGCCGCACGCGTCGCTCGTCGCACCGCTGAAGCCGGACGACAAGAGCCTCTTCGTCCTCAAGGCCCGCCACTCGATCTTCTTCGAGACGCCCTTGCAGTATCTGCTCTCCCAGCAGGGCATCGACCGGCTGGTCCTGTGCGGGCAGGTGGTCGAGCAGTGCATCCTCTACTCGGCCCTGGATGCCCACATCCGCCACCTCGAGGTGACCGTCCCCCGGGACGCGGTGGCACACATCCACGCCGACCTGGCGGATGCCGCGTTGCGCATGATGGAGCGGAACATGGGTGCCCATGTGTGTGCCAGCGACGACCTGTGGACCTGAGCAGGGCGGGAGCGGGCCCGGCGCACACGGTCCGGTCGGAGGTGTTTGCCGTCGAGGGGAACGGCAACGCGATGTCCATGAGTCCTTCGAACAACGACACGAATCAAGATTCCGGATCCACGCGCGCGACGGCCGCCAAGGCCCGGCGCACCACGGCGAAGGCGACCGAGCCGGCGTCCAAGGCGGCGGGCAAGGCGGCCGGCAAGACCGGTGACGCGGCGTCAGCGGCCGGGGACGCGGCAGGGCGTACGGCGGGGCGGGCGGCAGAGACGACCGTCAAGGTCGCTCACGCGACGGCCCAGGGCGTCGAGGCCGGCCGGCAGGCCGTGGTCGCCGCCTCGGGCCAGGCGGCGGCCCTCGCCAAGACCGCCTGGACGGTCATCGCCAACCGAAAGATCCTCGTCGCGGGCATGGGAGCCGGCCTGACCGCCCTGGGCGCGACGTCCTACGCCGCGGGCCGGCGCGCGGGCCGCCGGTCGCTGGGGCCGATCACCCGGCTGACCGGCGGGCGGATCTGACGACCGGGCCCCGGACGGCGGCACAGCACATCAGGGCGGGACCTCCCTTTCGGAGGTCCCGCCCTGATGTGCGCGGTCGCGCCGTCGTCTCTGCTGTGATCGCGACCATCCCCGCGCCCCGGTCCCGGCGCACCTGCCGTACCGGTGACTTTCACATGAGCGCCACCAGACCCTTCCCTGACGTTTGGTGCTCCTGGAACACTCCTTCCGCGCGCATTCCGTCACCAACGGCCGGTCACCACCCCCCTGATGGGAAGAGGTCCCCCACTCATGCCCGAAGTCAACCGGCGCAGATTCCTGCAACTCGCGGGCGCTACCACGGCGTTCACGGCCCTGTCGAGCAGCATCGAGCGGGCCGCCGCCATCCCCGCGAACCACCGCACCGGGTCGATCGAGGACGTCGAGCACATCGTCGTCCTGATGCAGGAGAACCGTTCCTTCGACCACTACTTCGGCAAGCTGCGCGGCGTCCGGGGCTTCGGCGACCCGCGCCCGGTGGCGCACGACAACGGCAAGTCGATCTGGCACCAGCCCGACGGCACCAAGGACGTCCTGCCGTTCCACCCGGACGCCGACGACCTCGGCATGCAGTTCCTGGAGGGCCTGCCGCACGGCTGGAACGACGGCCAGCAGGCATACAACGGCGGCAAGTACGACAAGTGGATCCCCGCCAAGGGCACCACGACCATGGCGTATCTGACCCGCGAGGACATCCCCTTCCACTACGCCCTCGCCGACGCCTTCACCGTCTGCGACGCCTATCACTGCTCGTTCATCGGCTCCACCGACCCGAACCGCTACTACATGTGGACGGGCTACACGGGCAACGACGGCACCGGCGGCGGCCCGGTCCTCGGCAACGACGAACTCGGCTACGGCTGGACCACCTACCCCGAGCGCCTGGAGCAGGCCGGCGTCTCCTGGAAGATCTACCAGGACATCGGCGACGGCCTGGACGCGGCCGGCCACTGGGGCTGGATCGAGGACGCCTACCGGGGCAACTACGGCGACAACTCCCTGCTGTACTTCAACAAGTACCGCAACGCGGCGCCCGGCGACCCCTGGTACGACAAGGCCCGCACCGGTACGAACGCCAAGGCCGGGGAGGGCTACTTCGACCGGCTGCGCGCCGACGTCAAGGCCGGCAGGCTTCCGCAGATCTCCTGGATCGCCGCCCCCGAGGCATTCTCCGAGCACTCCAACTGGCCCTCGAACTACGGTGCCTGGTACATCGCCCAGGTCCTGGACGCCCTCACCGCCAACCCGGCGGTCTGGTCGAAGACGGCCCTGCTGATCACCTTCGACGAGAACGACGGCTTCTTCGACCACGTCGTGCCGCCGCTCCCGCCGAAGGACGCTTCCCGGGGCAAGTCCACCGTCGACGTCTCTCTTGACCTCTACCCGGGCGACAGCAAGCGCCCGGCCGGTCCGTACGGTCTGGGCCCGCGGGTGCCGATGCTGGTGGTGTCGCCGTGGAGCAAGGGCGGATACGTCTGCTCGGAGACGCTCGACCACACCTCGATCCTCCGTTTCATGGAGCGTCGCTTCGGGGTCGCGGAGACCAACATCTCGCCGTGGCGCAAGGCCATCTGCGGCGACCTGACCTCGGCCTTCGACTTCTCCCGCAAGGACAGCCGGCCGGCCGCGCTGCCCGGGACCGACGAGTACGAGCCGCCGGACCGCGAGCGTCATCCCGACTACCGGCCGACGCCGCCGGCCGACCCGGACATGCCGAAGCAGGAGCGCGGGCTGCGCCGCTCCCGCCCGCTGAAGTACGCCCCGTACGTGGACGGCTCGGTCGACGCGGCGGCGGGCAAGTTCACGCTCGCCTTCGCCTCAGGTGCCAAGGCCGGTGCCGCCTTCCACGTCACCTCCGGCAACCGTACGGACGGCCCGTGGATGTACACCACCGAAGCGGGCAAGAGCATCGCCGACACCTGGAACTCGGCGTACTCGAACGGTTCCTACGACCTGACCGTGCACGGCCCCAACGGATTTGTCCGCTCCTTCAAGGGCTCGAACAAGGCGGCCGGCCCCGAGGTCACCGCCCGGCACAAGGGCGACGACATCGAGCTCGCGTTCAGCAACAAGGGACAGGTGAGCGTCCGTCTGAAGATCGCCAACGGGTACGGCGGCCGTCCGACGACGGTGACCGTGCGCCCCGGTGCCACCGTGCGCCGCACGGTCGACCTGGCGTCGAGCCGGCGCTGGTACGACCTGACCGTCACCGCGGACGCGGACCCGGCGTTCCGGCGGCGGTTCGCCGGGCATGTGGAGAACGGGCGGCCGGGTGTGAGCGACCCGGCGACGATCACGGAGTAGCCGGCACCTGCCGGATCTTCCTGCCGGATCTTCCTGCCGGGTCTTCCTGCCGGGTCTTCCTGCCGGATCTAGCTGCCGGGTCTTCCTGGCGGATCATCCGGATCGCGGTGCCGTTCAGAGCGCTGTGAGGTGCCCCGGCGCGGACTGCCGGGGCACCGACGCAGGTGCCGGCGCGGCCGACCCGGCCTCCAGGGCCAGTACCGCGGCCACCGGGTGGTCCGCGTCGGCGGTGGGATCGGCCGGCTCCTGGGCCACGCCGGTCCGTTCCTCGGTCACGCCGGTCCGCTCCTCCGGCATGCCGGTCCCGACCGGTGCCGCCCGGCTGAGCAGCACCACGCCCCAGGACGCCAGCCCCGCACCGGTCAGGGCCAGCAGCACGCCCAGCGCGCCGCCCTGCAAGCGCTCGCCCAGCAGCACGAGACCGATCACCGCCGCCGCCAGCGGGTTCGCCAGTGTCACCATCGCGAGCGGTGCGCCGAGGCCGCCCCGGTAGGCGGTCTGGGACAGCAGCAGCCCGCTCGTCGCGAAGGCGGCGACCAGCAGGGCCACCCCGGCCACCTGTATGCCGAGCAGGGACCCGGAACGGTCCGTCGCCGCCACCGTCACCGTCTGGGTGAGTGCCGAGGCGACCCCGGAAGCGAAGCCGGACGCGGTCGCGTGCCGCAGCCCGGGCCGGGCGCCCGGCCGCGACAGCAAGCCGATCAGTGCCGTCGTCACCGCGGCCACCGCCAGCGCCTCGGGTGCGCTCAGCACCTCCTCGGGCGCGGGCCCGGACGCCGTGACGAGGATCGCGGACAGACCGAGCAGTGTCAGAGCCGTACCGCGCCACTCGGCCCCGCTGACCCGTCGCCCGGCGAGACGCGCGCCCAGCGGCACCGCGGCCACCAGAGTGAGCGCGCCGAGCGGCTGAACCAGCGTCAGCGGGCCGTACTTCAGGGCCACGACGTGCAGCAGCGCGCCCGAGCCGTTGAGCAGAACCGAACCCCACCAGGCGCCGGAGCCCAGCAGCCGTACGAGGCCCGGCCCGGGGGCGCGGGAGGCCAGCCGCTCCTGGGCGACGGCCGCGGTGGCGTAGGCGACGGCCGAGAGCAGGGAGAGGGCGACGGCGAGCAGGGTGGCGTTCATCGGCCCGCTCCCGCGAGCAGGGCGTCCTCGTCGACGGGCTCCTCGCGCCGGGCCTGCGGTACGACTCCGCCGGCACCGCGCCCGGCCGTCGCCGCCGTGCGCTTCGGCGGGCGGATCACGGCGAGCGCGAGAGCGAGCATGGCCGCCGCCACGAGCGCGTCGAGCCAGTAGTGGTTGGCCGTGCCCACGATGACCAGCAGGGTCAGCAGCGGGTGCAGCAGCCACAGCGGGCGCCACCGCGACCGGGTCGCCACGATCAGGCCGATCGCCACCATCAGGGCCCAGCCGAAGTGCAGGGACGGCATCGCCGCGAACTGGTTGGACAGTTGGTCGGTCTCGGGGGAGCCGTACACGGAGGGGCCGTAGACCTGCCCCGTGTCGATCAGTCCGGTGGCGGTCGGCATGCGCGGCGGGGCCAGCGGGAACGCCAGATGCACCACGAGGGCGGCGGTGGTGAGGGCGGCGAGGGCTCGGCGGGCCCAGACATAGTGCGCGGCCGCAGGTAGAGCCAGATCAGGAAGGCCGCGGTGGCCGGGAAGTGGACGGTCGCGTAGTAGGTGTTGGCGATGCGTATGAGTGTGTCGCCGTACAGCAGCAGGTGCTGCACCGAGCCCTCGCCCGGCAGCTGGACGGCTCGTTCGAGGTCCCACACGCGGTCGGCGTTGCGGAAGGCCTGCGCGGTGTGGCCCGTGGCCAGCTGCCGGCCGAGCTTGTAGACGAGGAAGAGCCCCGCGACGAGCAGCAGCTCCCGGAGCAGCGGGGGCCGTGCTGCGCGGACGGTCCTTGCCGGTGCGGGCTCGGTGCGGCCATTCATCCCCCGGCCCTTTCCGCCGAACGGTTGCGTGGTGCCGGGTACGGCACCGCCACGTCATCGATACGTCACCGATACGGCGGTGTACCGAAACGCCGCTGTATCGATACGCCACTGTACCGATACGCGAGCGTTCCGGTACAGTGGCGTATCGATGGACGTGCGACACACCGGTGACAGGCCCTGGCCGACGGGGCCGACCGGCGCATTCGAACGAGGCGCATTCGAGTGAGGGGAAGAGGCATGACGTCGCAGGACGCGGACGGGCCGGAGACGGTCGTCGCCTCGCGCCGCTCCAAGATCACGCCCGAGCGTGAACGGGAGTTCTTCGACGCCGTGCTCGAACAGGTCCGCGACTGCGGATACGACGCCGTCACCATGGAGGGCGTCGCCGCCAGCACCCGGTGCAGCAAGTCCACGCTCTACCGGCAGTGGAGGACCAAGCCGCAGTTCGTCGCCGCGGCCCTGCGCGCCAGCCGCCGGACCCGCTTCGACGGCATCGACACCGGCACGCTCGCCGACGACCTGCGCCAGGCCGCGCGGATCGCCGGGGCCTGGGCGGACAAGGACACCCGGCTCTTCCAGGCGCTCAGCCACGCAGCCATGCAGGACCCGGAACTGCGCTGCGCCCTGCGCGAGGCGCTCATCGAACCCGAGATCGAGGCGCTGAAGGAGCTCCTTCGGCGCGGGGTGGCACGCGGCGAGGTCGCCGCCGGCCATCCGGCGCTGGAGTACGTCCCGGCCCAGATCTTCGGCGTGCTGCGGGCGCGTCCCGTCCTGGAGGGCGAGGACGCGGACCCCGATTACCTGGTCGGATTCGTCGAGGCCGCCGTGCTGCCGTGTCTGGGCCTGACCTGAGACTCAGGCCGCCGTCCGCGGGATGACCCGGACGGCGACCTGTCATCGCGCCGCACCGTGGGGACGGGGGCGGCGCGCACCCGCGGCCGGGTGGGGTGCCCCTTGAGCGGAGGGGCGCCCCACCCGGCCGTACCGCGCGGGCGCCCGGAGGTCGGCGTCAGACGTCCTGGCCGTTGCCGCCGCCGGTGGACACCTTGATGCCCTTGGTGATCTCGTCGAGGACCGACTGGCCCTCCCCGACGTCGACACCGAAGCGGACCACGACCATCTGCCGTTCACTGACAGGCGAGGGGAAGACGAGCGACTGGACATAGCCGTCGGCGCCCTTGCTGGTGACGGCCTTCCAGCGGACCATCCAGCCCTTCTGCCCGGCCACGGTCACCGCCTCGGAGGCCAGCACCTCGTGCGAGGTGATCTTGCCGTATCCCTTGCCGTATGACTCCTCGGCGTTCCGCGCGATGTCCGCCTTGGCGATCTCCTCGGCGGTGTCGCCCTTGGTGCCGAGCGCGAACGCGGGCGTCGAGTAGGCCCCGCCCTTCATGCATTCGTCGGAGGTGCCGTCGGGGCACTTGTACGTCTCGTCGGACGCCACCTGTGCGCCCCAACCGATCTTCCGGCCGTACCAGCCGTCCGGCACCGGCAGGCTGATCCCGCTCACGGAGTCCGTCACCGAGCCGGAGTCGACCTTCGGCGCCCCGGACCCGTCGGGGGAGGGCGACTGCCCACCGGAACCGCCGTCACCGCCGCCGTTGCCGCCGCCCGAGTCGCCGAAGGGGCCGCCCCGCCCGCCCGGGTCCTGTCGCTGTGCGTCGGGCCTGCCGCCGCCCGAGCCGCCGTCGGCGGTCAGCGCGTACACGCCGACGCCGATGCTCGCGAGGACCACGGCGGCCACGCCCACGGCTATGCCGGTACGCAGACCACGCCGCGCGCCCGACTGCTGCACCTGGCCGGGATACCCCGGGTGCACCGGATACCCCGGATGCGCCGGATACCCCGGATGTGCCGGAGGGGCCCACGCGGTGGCCGACCCCGTGGGCCGGACCTGGTCCGTCCATGCCTCGCCGTCCCACCAGCGTTCGGTGGGCGGACCGTCACTTTTCCGGCCGGGGTCGGGATACCAGCCGGGAGGAGTCGCCTGCGTCATGGGCCCACCGTATGAGGTCTCGGTGAAAGCCGGATGAGAGGGTCCGGCCGATGCGGCTCACGGGCGCACCAGTTACGGCCGCCCGGCGTCACTCCAGGACGAGCCGCACCGGCCGCTGCCGGGCGGGCGGCGGCAGCCGCAACCCGCCTGGGCCCGGGGTGATCGAACCCAGTACGCGCGCGTGCCGGGCGCCCGTCGAGGCCGGCTCCGTGCCCGGCAGCCCGTGGACGGTCAGAAAGCCCAGGACGGCGAAGGCGTACGCCTCCTTCGCGGGCGACGGCAGCCCCAGTTCGTCGGAGGTGCGCAGCGCCACCTCCCCCGGCAGCCGCTGCCCCAGCATCCTCATCAGCACGGGGTTGCGCGTCCCGCCTCCCGAGGCGATCACCTCCGTGGCACCCAGCGAGCGCACCGCGTCGGCGACCGTCCGGGCCGTGAGCATGGTCAGCGTGGCGACGACGTCCTCGGCGGGCAGCGTCCCGAACCCGGCCAGCGCGTCCCGCAGATGCCCGAGGTGGAACAACTCCTTGCCGGTCGTCTTCGGCGCCGGCAGCGCGTAGTACGGCTCCGCCAGCAGCCGCCGCAGCAGCGGTTCATGGACGCTGCCGCGACCGGCCAGCGCCCCGTCCACGTCGTATGCCAGCCGCCCGCCGCTGAACCCCTGTGCCGCCGCGTCGATCAGCGCACAGCCCGGCCCGGAGTCGAAGGCGGTCGCGTCGGGCGCGGTCAGGTTGGCGATGCCGCCGAGGTTGAGGGCGACCGGGGTGCCGGGCCGGCCGCGCAGCCACAGCAGATCGACCAGGCTGACCAGCGGCGCGCCCTGGCCGCCCGCGGCGATGTCGCGCGGCCGGAAGTCGGCGACCACCGGCAGGCCGGTCGCCTCCGCGATCCAGGCGGGCTGCCCGAGCTGGAGCGTGCCGTGCACCTGGCCCTGTTCGGCCCAGTGGAACACCGTCTGCCCGTGTGAGGCGACCAACTCGGCCCGCCCGTCGCACAGTTCACGGTCGGCCCTGACGGCCGCCGCCGCGAACGCCTGCCCGATCCGGGTGTCGAGCCGGCACACCTCGGCCGTCGAGGTCGTGCCCGGTGGCAGCGCCGCCGCGAGTGCCGCCCGCAGCTCGTCGTCGTACGCCTCGCTCACCAGACCCAGCGGCTTCAGGACGAGACTGTCGCCGACGAGGCCCAGGTCGGCCGCACAGGCGTCGATGGCGTCGTACGACGTGCCCGACATCAGACCGATCACCCGCATCCGCTCAACTCCCCTTCGCCTCGGGGGCCTTGACCGGATCACCCGGCACGCCGGCCCTCCTCCTCGGTGTCCCGGCCAGTGCCAGGACGCTCACCGCGCAGGTTGCCGCAGCGTAGTACGCGGGGACGTCCACGTTCCCGGTCCGAGCGATCGTCTCCGTGACGATGAGTCCGGCGCACCCCGAGAACACCGCGTTGGACAAGGAGTAGGCCAGCCCCAGCCCCGTGTGGCGCACGGTGGTCGGGAACAGCTCCGCGAGCATCGCCGGACCGGGCCCCGCCATCAGCCCCACCACGGCACCCGCGCCGCACACGGCCGCACCCTTCACGGTGCGGGAAACGCCCGGGTCCTGAAGAAGGTCGAGCAGCGGCACCGCGAGCACCACCACGAGCAACGCCCCCGTCAGCATCACCGCACGCCGGCCGAGCCGGTCGCTGAGCAGGCCGGCCGGGAGGATGGCCGCCGCGAACCCCGCGTTGGCCGTCACCGTGGCGATCAGCGCCTGCTGGAAGGTCGCGTCCAGGGTGGACTGGAGATACGACGGCAGGACCACCAGGAAGGTGTAACCGGCCGCCGCCCACCCCATGATCCGCCCGGCGCCCAGCGCGATCGCCCCGGCGACCTCGCGCACCGGGGGCCGCGCCGCCTCCCGCGCCTCCTCGAACGCCGGCGTCTCGTCCAGCCGCAGCCGCAACCACAACGCGCCCAGCCCCAGGGGCAGCGTCATCAGGAACGGCAACCGCCAGCCCCAGTCGCCCAGCTGCTCCACGGTGAGCACGGTGGCCAGCAGCGCCGCCACCCCCGCCCCGCCGAGCAGCCCCAGCGCCACCGTGAACGACTGCCACGCCCCGTACAGCCCGCGTCGCCCGGGCGGCGCGCACTCGGTCAGCACCGCCACCGCACCACCGAACTCCCCGCCCGCCGACAGCCCCTGAAGCACCCGCAGAAACGTCAGCAGCCATGGCGCGAGGGCACCGGCGGTCGCGTACGTCGGCAGCACGCCGATCAGCGTCGTCGCCGCCGTCATCAGCGTGATCACCACGATCAGCACCGGACGCCGCCCGATCCGGTCACCGAGCCGGCCGAACAGGGCCGCTCCGACCGGCCGGAAGAAGAACGCCAGCGCGAACGACGCGTACGTCCGCACCAGCGCCTCGGCCTCGCTGCCGCCCTCCGGGGTGAAGAAGCGCGCGGCGATGATCGTCGCGAAGTAGCCGTAGACACCGAACTCGTACCACTCGATGAAGTTGCCCACCGAACCCGCCACCAGGGCCCTGCGGGACCCCACGGTGCCTCGGCCGGAAGAAGTCGGCTTCATTCCCGGGCCTCCCCGGTCGGTTTTTGACTGAAAGTAAGTTTCTTCCGGGCAGGTCGCGGACACCGCGCGTCGCCTGTCCGTACCTGCCGTCACCCTTCACGGCAAGAGCTGCCCCGACCCGCCTCCACTCAGGCAATCGGACGGCTACGCTCAGCATCTGTACGTCGTTCGGGCTACTTGGGGAGGGACCGGGATGACGGAGGTACGGCCCACGCCGACCGCCACGGCTTCCCTGTGGGAGCGCGACGAGGAACTCGCCGCCGTCGAGCGGGCGCTCGACGCCCTGCGCGCGGACAGATCCTCCTCGGGCAGCCTGCTGGTGTTCCGCGGCGAGGCGGGACTGGGCAAGACCGCGCTGCTGGCCGAGACACGCCGCATCGCCGAAGCGCGCGGCTGCACGGTCTGGTCGGCCCGCGGCAGCGAGACCCTCAGTTCCGTCCCTTTCAACGTCGTACGCCAGCTGCTCCAGCCCGCGCTGCTGTCGCTGATGCCGGAAGAGGCACGCGAGTACCTCGGCGACTGGTACGACATCGCCGGTCCCGCCCTCGGCATAACGGAACCCGGCGAGCGCCAGGCCGACCCCCAGGGCGTGTGCGACGGCCTCGTGGTCGCGGTGCGCCGACTGGCCCGGCGGGACTGGCCGCTGGTGCTGCTGATCGACGACGCGCACTGGGCCGACCAGGAGACCCTGCGCTGGCTCGCCGCGTTCGCCGAACACGTCGGCGAGCAGAACGTTCTGGTCATGGTCGCCCGCCGGCCCGGCGAGGTCAGCGGCGACAGCGCCCGCCACCTGGATACCGTCGCCGCCGCGGGCAGCTCCGTCGCCAATCTGAGCGCCCTCACCCCGGACGCCACCGCCGGCCTCACCCGCGCCACGCTGGGCGCGCACGCCGACGCCCCGTTCTGCCGCGAGGTCTGGGCCGTCACCGGCGGCAACCCCTACGAGACCGTCGAACTCCTCGCCAAGGTCCAGGACAGCGAGTTCGAGCCGACCGAGTCCGCCGCCGGTGAACTGCGCGCCCTGAACCGCGCGGCACGCGGCGGCGGCCTCGTCGCCCGCCTGGAGACACTCGGCATCGACGCCACCCGGTTCGCCTGGGCGGCCGCCATCCTCGGCGCCGGGATCTCCGTCGAACTGGTCGCCGAGCTCGCCACCATGAGCCTGGACGACGCCGTGCGCTGCGCCGACCTGCTGCGCGCCGCGCGCATCCTCACCGAGCCCGACCCGGCCGGGGTCCAACCGGACGACGGAGAGCTCCAGTTCGTCCACCCCCTCATCGCCAGCGCCGTCTACAACTCCATCCCCGACGCCCTGCGCACCGCGATGCACGGCATCGCCGCCCGCGTCGTCACCGACAACGGCCATGGAGCCGCCGTCGCCGCCCGCCACCTCCTGGAGGTCCACCCGGACAGCGACGAGGAACTCGTCGAGCAGCTGCGCGAGGCCGCCCGCGAACACCTCGCCGTCGGCGCGCCCGACGCGGCCCGCCGCTGTCTGGAACGCGCCCTGCTGGAGCCGCCCGTACCCGAGGTGCACGCACGCGTGCTCCACGAACTGGGCTCCGCCACCCTGCTCACCGCCCCCGCCACCACCATCGACCACCTCCAGACCGCGCTAGCCATGCCCGGCCTCGACGGGGACGAACGCCTCGACGCCGTCTACCGCCTCTCCCAGGCCCTGCTGCACAACGACCAGCTGGAGGAGGCCGTCCGCACGGTCGAGGCGGAGGCCGCCAAACACGCGGCCGGACCCGCCAGACTCCGGCTCCAGGCCGTGCAGTTCATGTGGGAGGGGCTGCACGCGGGCGAGGCGGACGCCGCCGGACGCTCCGCACGCCTCGCCGAACTCGCCGCCACCTGCACCGGCCGCGACAACCCCGAGCGCGCCCTGCTCATCCTGCGCGGCTTCGACGCCATGGCCCGCGGCGAGAACGCCGAGGAGGTCGTCGAACTGTGCGACCGCGTCCTCGTCAACGGCCGCCTCGCCCCCGGACTCGGCTGGACCGACCCGGAGTGGGGCCTCGAGCTACCGATGATGCTGGCCAGCTCCTACGCCTTCACCGACCGTCTCGACCGCGCCGAGGCCCTCTACAACGAGGCGCTGCGCGCGTACGAGTCCGCCGGCTGGAGCGGCGGCCATCTCTCCCTGGCCCACGCCTACGTCGGCCTGGGCCACCGCAGGCGCGGCCGGCTCCGTGAGGCCGAGGCGTCCCTGCGCAAGTCGCTGGCGCTCGCCGAGCGCGTCGGCCGCCGACTGCCCCTGCACTGGTCGGCGACCTGCAACCTCGTCGACACCCTGCTCGCCCGCGGCCATGTCGACCAGGCATGGCAGGTCGCCGAGGACTACGGCTTCGCCCCGCCCTACCCCTCCACCATCGTCCTGCCCGACCCCCGCTCGGTCCGTGGCCGCCTGCTGCTCGCGACCGGCCGCACCAAGGAAGGCATCAACGAACTGGAGGCCGCGGAAAAGGCGGCTGCCGTACGCGGCCACCACAACACGGTGCTGGTGCCCTGGGCCGTGGATTTGGCCCGCGCCCTCGCGACCGAGGATCCGGCGCGCGCCGGCCGCCTCGCCACCGAGGTCCGCCGCCACGCCGAGCGCTTCGGCACCGACACCGCCATCGGCGAGGCCCTGCGCTGCGCCGCCGCCCTGGAGACCGGCCAGCGCGCGGTGCGCCTCGCCGAGCAGGCCGTCACCTATCTGGAGGCCTCGCCCTGCCAGTACGAGCACGCCGCCGCCCGCGTCGAGTACGGCATCGCCGCTCGCTCGTCGGCGGAACTGCGGCGCGGCTTGACGCTGGCACGGTCCTGCGGGGCGGACGGGCTGGTGGCGCAGGCGGAGGCGGTTCTGGCGGCGGGGCGGATCTAGGCCCTGTCGTCAAATTCCCGCCTGCCGTGCGACGCCATGCGGGCGGACGACGGGAATTTGACGACAGGCCCTAGGAAGGGCCTGCCAATTCCCTGAGCGAGGGGCGCTCAGAGGGCCAGCAGCTGGTCGGTGACCGCGATGAGCCGCGCCCGCAGCGCGGGGTCGTACGTCCCCTCGTGTGCCCGCGAGGGGCGGGTGCCGTCGAAGTACCGGCCCGTACCGAGATCCCGGGTGGCCAGGGCCAGCACACCGGGAGCGCCGTCGGCGACCGTGTGCCGGGGTGTGAAGCCGCCCTCGCGGACCATCGCGGTGTCCATATGGGTGGCGGGGTGCAGCACGTTCACCGAGACGCCGGTGCCCTCGAGTTCCCCGGCGAGCACGAAGGTGTACGCCGCCAGGGCGAACTTGCTGCGACAGTAGGCAGAGAGCCCGTCGTAGCCACGGGTCAGCTCGGGGTCGTCGGGGTCCAGGGGCTCCTGCCCGGCGGAGCCGACGTTCACGATCCGCGCGGGCGCGTTGGCGCGCAGCACCGGCAGCAGGGCCCGGGTCAGCACGACCGGCGCCAAGTAGTCGACGGCCAGCCGCAGTTCGTGCCCGTCCGCGCTGAGTTCTCGCCCGGAGCCGGGCGGCCCGGCGCCCACGGCCGCGTTGTTGACCAGTACGTCGAGCTCGGGATGCGCCCCGGCGACATGGGCCGCCAGCTCCCGCACCTGCCCCAGCGAGGCCAGATCGGCGACGAACCCCTCGGCCTCTCCCTCGGCACGCAGCTCCTCCACGAGCCGCTCGGTACGGCCCGGATCCCGGCCGTGCGCGAGGACGCGATGCCCGGCACGGACCAGCTCGAAGGCGACATGGCGGCCGAGCCCCGAGGTGGCGCCGGTGAGCAGAATGGTCGACATGTCTCCACCGTAGGCACGAGGCGCGGGCAGGTGCGAGACGCGGCCGAGGGTACGACCGGCCGCGTCACCCTGCGGTGCCGGCGTCCGGGTCCGTCTCCTCGGCGAGCACCCGCTGGGCCGTCGCGAACGCCGAGTTCGCCGCCGGAACACCGCAGTACACGGCCGTCTGGAGCAGGACGGCCCCGATCTCGTCCGGCGTCAGCCCATTGCGCCGCGCCGCCCGCACATGCATGGCCAGCTCGTCGTAGTGGCCGTGCGCGACGAGGGCCGTCAGGGTGATCATGCTGCGTTCCCGGCGGCTGAGCGTCGGGTCGGTCCAAATCTCGCCCCAGGCGTAGCGCGAGATGAAGTCCTGGAAGCGTGCCGTGAACGCGCTCTGCCGAGCCTGCGCCCGGTCGACGTGGGCATCGCCGAGCACCTCCCGCCGCACCGCCATGCCCCGCTCGGCGACCTGGCCGAAGTGGGCGCGGAGGGCCGTCAGCACCGCCTGAGGGCACTGTGCCGGCGCCAGATGCGAGGCCCCCGGCAACTCCACGAGCGCGGCACCCGGCACGGCGTCCGCGATCTCCCGCAGATGGGCCGGCGGGGTCGCGGGGTCCTGGCGCCCGGCGATCAGCAGCGTGGGCGCGGAGATCGCGGCCAGCCGGTCCGTCACGTCGAAGGCGGCGAGCGCGTCACAGCAGGCGGCGTAGGCGTCAGGGTCGGCGTCCCGGTGGTCCTGGACCAGTTCCGGCACGGTGAATCCGGGGGTGAACCAGCGGTCGTCGGCGCTCTCGGCGAGCTGGGCCAGCCCTTCGCGGCGCACCCGGGCGGCGCGCTCCTGCCAGGGCCCGGCGCCGTTGAAGTGGGCCGATGAACACAGCACCGCCAGTGAGGCGATCCGGTGCGGGTGGTGCACGGCCAGATGCAGCCCCACCGCACCGCCGAGCGAGACACCCGCGTAGGCGAAGCGTTCGACGCCGAGCGCGTCGGCGAGGGCGAGCACCAGGCCGGCGAGGTCACCGACCGTCGCGCCCGCCGCGATCAGGTCGGCCGCCGAGCCGCCGTGCCCCGGCAGGTCCCAGCGGATCACCCGATGGCCGGTCGACAGCTCGGGCGCGACCTTGTCCCACACGGCGTACGAGGTGCCGAGCGACGGCCCGAGCAGCAGCGGGGGCGCGCAAGCGGGCCCTTCGACACGGTGGTTGAGCAGTTTCAACGTCGCTCCAGAGCGCGGTCGGTGAGGGCTCCGGCGGAGCCGGTGTAGTGCGTGGGGTCGAGGTCCGCGTCCGCCAGCTCCGGTGCCCGATCCAGCGGTGTGCCCTCGGACGCCAGCCTGGTGAGCAGCTCCTTGGCCCGGGCCCGGCCCAGGACGGGGGCCAGCTCGGCGGACAGCCGTTCGGAGACGATCGCACCCTCGGAGAGATGAAGGTGCTCGCGCATGACATCGGCCCTGACCCGCAGTCCCTCCGTCAGTTCGACGGCGTCCCGGGCGGCCCCGCCGACCAGCCGCAGCAGGTCCCTGAGCGGCTCCCACTCGGCGTGCCAGGCCCCGGCCGGCCGCTCGTCCTCGGCCGCCAGCGACCCGTACAGGGTGGCCGCGAGCTGAGGCGCGCGTCGCGCCGCGGCGGCGATGAGGGTGGACCGTACCGGATTGGACTTGTGCGGCATGGCGGACGAACCCCCGCCGCCGGACTCCGCGACCTCGGCGATCTCGGTGCGGGAGAGGGTCAGGACATCCGCGGCGACCTTGCCGAGCGCGCCCGCCGTGAAGGCGAGACACCCGGCGAGATCGGCCACGGGCGTGCGCAGTGTGTGCCAGGGCAGCTCGGGTGTGCGCAGACCGAGTTCGAGGGCGTACGCCGCCGGCAGCGCGAGGGGATCGCTCGCACCGTACGCGCCGAAGGCGGCCAGTGTCCCCGCCGCGCCGCCGAGTTGGGCGGGCAGCGAGTCCCGTACGGCCGTCGTCCGGTCCCGTGCGTCCAGGACCAGGGACCGCCAGCCGGCCGCCTTCAGCCCGAACGTCGTCGGTACGGCGTGCTGGGTGAGCGTGCGCCCCGGCAGCGCGGTGTCGCGGTGCTCGGCGGCCAGGCCGGCCAGGGCCCGCTCGGTGCGGCCGAGGTCGCCGAGGATCAGGTCCAGCGTGCGCACGGCGACCAGCATCGTGGCCGTGTCCATGATGTCCTGGCTGGTCGCGCCCCGGTGGACATGGGCGCCGTACTCGTCGCCGACCGCCTTCGTGAGCTCGGCGACCAGCGGGATGACCGGGTTGCCGCCCGCGCGGGCCCGTGCGGCGAGCGACCGCACGTCGAAGGCGTGCCCGTCGGCCGCCTCGGTCACCGCCGTCGCCGCCTCGGCCGGGGCGAGCCCCAGCGCCCACTGGGCCCGGGTCAGGGCGGCCTCCGCGTCGAGCAGCGCCCGCAGGTAGGCGGTGTCACCGGTCGCGGCGGCGGCGGGGGAGCCGGCCCACCCCGGGGCGAGCAGGCCGGTGTCGGCTCGGGACGCGGCGGCTTCGGATGCGGCGGGATCGACAGATGGTGTCACTGGAACTCCAGGAAGACCGTCTCGCCTTCGCCCTGAAGGCGGATGTCGAAACGGTACGTCCCGGTGCCCTGGTCCACCGCGATCAGCGTGGCGCGGCGCTTCGCGTCCAGCCGGGACAGCAGCGGGTCGGCGGCGAGCGCGGTCTGCTCGCCGGGCAGGTAGATCCGGGTGAACAGATGCTTCAGCAGGCCGCGCGCGAAGACGCACACGCTGAGATGGGGCGCACTGTGCCCGCGGGCCCCCGGCCGCAGCGTCCGCGCGCTCCAGTGCCCGTTGGCGTCCGTCTGGATCCGGCCCCAGCCGGTGAACTCCACGCCGTTGCGGCCGAGGAAGCCGCCGCTCGCCGGGTCGCGCCGCATCGAGCCGTCGACCTGCGGCAGGTTGCCGTCGGGGTCGGGGCCCCACAGTTCCACGAAGGCGTCCGGCAGCGGATTGCCCTCGCCGTCGATGACATGGCCCTGGAGGGTGATCGTGTCCGGGTGCCCGATCGGGGCGATGTCGCCGCCGCCGGGGAAGGGCAGCGCATGGCCGTAGAACGGCCCGACCGTGTGCGACGGAGTGGGCAGCACGGTCTCCGGACGACTCGTGTCGATCTTCGTCATGGCAGTCAGCGCCCTTCTGCGAGCCAGGTGGCGGACGGGCCGTCGAGCACGATGTCCCAGTGGTAGCCCATGGAGAACTCCGGCACCGACAGGCTGTGGTCGTACGTCGCGACCAGTCGCTGCCGGGCTGCGTCGTCCGTCACGGACTGGATGATCGGGTCGTGCGGGAACAGGGGGTCGCTCGGGAAGTACATCTGCGTCACGAGCCGCTGGGTGAACGCCGTGCCGAAGAGCGAGAAGTGGATGTGGGCCGGGCGCCAGGCGTTGACGTGCTGGCGCCACGGGTACGGGCCCGGCTGGATGGTGGTGAAGCGGTAGCAGCCGCTGTCGTCGGTCAGCGTGCGGCCGACGCCCGTGAAGTTCGCATCCAGCGGGGCGTCGTGCTGCTCGCGCTGATGGGCGTAGCGGCCGGCCGAGTTCGCCTGCCAGATCTCGATCAGCTGGCCGCGGACCGGGCGACCGTCACGGTCGAGCAACCGGCCCTCGACGGTGATGCGTTCGCCGATCGGCGCTCCCGTGTGCTGCCGGGTCAGGTCGTTGTCGACTTCGGTGATGTCCCGCTCTCCGAAGGCGGGGGAGGAAAGCTCCACCAGCTCCGGGTCCTTGGTGACGTCGATCGCGATCGGCGGCTGTCGGGGGTGGCGCAGGGCGGAGGAGCGGTACGGCGCGTAGTCGCGGCGCGGGTGGTGCTCGACGGGGGCCCCGTCGGCGATCCGCTTCTCGTACGCGGCGTGCTCGGCCGCGATCTCCTGGTCGATGTCGTGCTGGGTGAGAGTCATGGCAGTCCTGTGTGTCGTCAACGTTCGAGGACGAGGGCGAGGCCCTGGCCGACGCCGATGCAGAGGGTGGCGACGCCGACTCCGCCGCCTGTGCGGGCGAGTTGGTGGGCGACGGTGCCGGCGAGCCGGGCGCCGGAGGCACCCAGCGGATGGCCGAGGGCGATGGCACCGCCCTGCGGGCTGAGGATCGCCGGGTCGAACTCGGGCCGTTCGGCGACGCAGCCCAGCACCTGGGCCGCGAACGCCTCGTTCAGTTCGAGGACCGACAGGTCGTCGAAGGTCCGGCCCGCTCTGGCGAGGGCGCGGTTGACGGCCTCGACGGGGGCGAGACCGAAGTAGCCGGGGTCGAGGGCGTGCACACCGGTGGCGCCGACCCGGGCGAGGGGTTCGCGGCCGGTGGCCTCGAGCCCTTCCTCGTCGACCAGGAGCGGAGCGGCGGCACCGTCGTTGAGCGGGGAGGCGTTGCCCGCGGTGACCGTGCCGCCCGTGGGACGGAACGCGGGCTTGAGCCCCGCCATCGCCGCGAGGGAGGCGTCCGGGCGTACGGATTCGTCGGCGGCGAGGACGACGGGGTCGCCCTTGCGCCGCGGGAGCGGGACGGGGGCGAGTTCGGCGTCGAACAGGCCCTCGGACCGGGCCTTGGCCGCCTTGAGATGGCTGTGCAGGGCGTACTCGTCCTGCTGCTCGCGGCTGATCTTGTGCTTCTCGGCGATGAGTTCGGCCGACTCGCCCAGCGGGACGGTCCACCGCGGAGCCATCTTCGGATTGACCATGCGCCGGCCCAGGGTGGTGGAGTAGAGCTCCGTGTGAGCGGCCGGGAACGGCTTGTCCGACTTGGGCAGCACATACGGCGCCCGGGTCATGGACTCCACTCCGCCGGCCACCACGACATGGGCGTCCCCGGCGGCGACGGCGCGGGCCGCCTGGACGACGGCTTCCAGTCCGCAGGCGCACAGCCGGTTGACGGTCACGCCCGGTACGGAGGTCGGCGGGCCCGCGAGGAGCGCGGCCATGCGGCCGACGTCGCGGTTCTCCTCGCCGGCGCCGTCGGCGTTGCCGAAGTAGACGTCCTCGATCCTGGCAGGATCCAACTCAGGGGTGCTGGCGAGGAGTTCGCGGATGGTGTGGGCGGCCAGGTCGTCGGGGCGGACGGCGGCGAGAGCGCCGTTGTAGCGGCCGATCGGTGTGCGGACCGCGTCGACGATGTAGACGGTGTTCACAGCAGGTTCTCCGCGATGGTGAGTTCTGCGTCGGTCCGGGAGGTGATCTCGTCGACGCTCACCCCGGGCGCGGTCTCGACGAGCAGCAGGCCGTCGGCAGTGACGTCCAGGACTCCGAGATCGGTGATGATCCGGTTCACGCACTCCTTGCCGGTGAGCGGCAGCGCGCACTCGGAACGGATCTTCGCCGAGCCGTCCTTCGCGGTGTGCGTCATCACCACGATCACCGTGCGGGCGCCGTGCACGAGGTCCATCGCGCCGCCGATCCCGGTGATCATCTTCCCGGGGACGGCCCAGTTGGCGAGGTCTCCCTTCTCGGAGACCTGCATGGCCCCGAGCACGGCGACATCGATGTGCCCGCCCCGGATCATCGAGAACGACAGCGCCGAGTCGAAGAAGGAGGCGCCCGGCAGGACCGTGACGGTCTCCTTGCCGGCGTTGATCAGGTCCGGGTCGACCTGGTCCTCGGCCGGGTAGGGGCCGGTGCCGAGGATGCCGTTCTCGGACTCGAGGACGACCTCGACGTCCGGCGGGAGGTGGTTCGGGATCAGCGTCGGCAGGCCGATGCCCAGGTTGACGTACTGACCGTCCTGAAGCTCTCGTGCGGCCCGCGCGGCCATCTCTTCCCGCGTCCACGCCATCAGTTGCTCACCGTCCGCTGCTCGATCCGCTTGTCGGCGGCCTGCTCCGGGGTGAGCGCCACCACCCGCTGGACGAAGATCCCCGGCAGATGCACCGCGTCCGGATCGATCCCGCCGGGCTCGACGAGTTCCTCGACCTCGGCGATCGTCACCCGCCCGGCCGTCGCGGCGAGCGGGTTGAAGTTCCGGGAGGACTTGTTGAACACCAGGTTCCCGTGCCGGTCGCCCCGGACCGCCCGCACCAGCGCGAAGTCGGTGCGGATGCCGCGCTCCAGCACGTACTCGGTGCCGTCGAACTCCCGCACCTCCTTCGGCGGTGAGGCGAGCGCGATCCCGCCGGAGCCGTCGTAGCGCCAGGGCAGGCCGCCCTCGGCGACCTGGGTGCCCACACCGGCCGGAGT
Source organism: Streptomyces sp. M41 (assembly GCF_043673425.1). Lineage (NCBI taxonomy): Bacteria > Bacillati > Actinomycetota > Actinomycetes > Kitasatosporales > Streptomycetaceae > Streptomyces > Streptomyces sp. M41. Next base: position 408,022 of record NZ_JBIMKE010000001.1, read on the forward strand.
GTAGAACGCGGGGATCCCCGCCCCGCCGGCCCGCAGCCGCTCGGCCAGCGTGCCCTGCGGGATCATCTCCACCTCCAGCTCCCCGGCCAGGTACTGGCGGGCGAACTCCTTGTTCGCGCCGATGTACGAGCCGGTCACCCGGGCGATCCGGCCCGCCGCCAGCAGGACGGCCAGCCCGGACTCCATCGCCCCGCAGTTGTTGGAGACGACGGACAGCCCGGACACACCGTGCTCGTACAGCGCCTGGATCAGCACGTTCGGGACACCGCTCAGCCCGAAGCCACCCACCGCGAGCGACGCGCCGTCGCCCACATCGGCGACCGCCTCCAGGGCCGTGGCGACCACCTTGTCCATCCGGAATGCCCCATCTCTTCCGAGCGTCAGCGTCCCGAATCACTCAAGCGAATTACTCAGGGCACTGATTATTTCTGCGAGCTTGGCTTCCAAGCTGTCACTGCGGCGGGCGGTCGTCAAGGCTTGGAAGATGGGCAGGTCACCGTGTTGTCGCCACCCGAGACAGCCGCATTAGCGTCGGGTATTGTTCAGTACACCAACGATTTCGAGCAGGGAGCGCGGATGCCCGCCGTGGACCTCACAACCCACCCCGGGCATCTGGCCCGGCGGCTCCAGCAGGCGCACTACCTGCTGTGGAACACGATGGTCTCCGAGGAGATCACCTCGCCCCAGTTCGCCGTGCTCAACACCCTCGTCGCCGAGCCGGGCCTGGACCAGCGGACGGTGGGGGAGCGAGTGGGGCTCGACCGGTCCACCATCGCCGAGGTGATCAGCCGGCTCGGCAGCCGCGGGCTGCTGGACAAGGTGCGCGACCCTCAGGACGGCCGCCGCTTCCTGCTGCACCTGACGGACGACGGACTGCGCACCCACCGCAAGCTGACCGTCCGCACGGCCCGGATGAACCAGGTCTTCCTGGCCCCGCTCTCCGCGGCGGAGCAGACGCAGTTCTTCGATCTGATCCGCCGTGTCGCGGACGCGGCCGAGGGGCTCCGCAACCCGGCGGAACCGCTCGTGGGACAGCCCTGAGCCCTGGGCCGCACGCTCAGGGCGCGGGCGCGAACACCACCCACACCTGGCCGTGCTGGAACCGCATCGGCTTGCCGGCGGCCGTCGTGAACGTCGTGCCGTCCGTGGCCTTCGGCCGCTTCCACGTGACGTCGTAGGCCCGCCCGTCGCGCAGCACCCGCGCCTTCCCGGAGCCCACCGTCTCGGTGTACGGCGTGTTGTTGCCGAGCGCGTCGTGGAAGGCGGACGCCCGCACCCTCACGTACTGCACGACGACCGTCCCGGCCGTCACCCGCTGCCCGTCCGTCGTCGTGGCGGCCTTGCCGTCCATGGCGACCAGCCAGTCGCCCTGGCTCCTGGACCAGGTGAAGGTGAACCGTGCCGCCGGGTAGCGCACCGACTGCGCCGCCACGGCCTTGCCGCCCGCCGGGGCGGGGCCGAAGCGGAAGCCGGTCGTCAGGACGTTCGAGCCGGGCGCGGAGGGCATCAGCCGGGCCGGACGCAGATAGAGATTGTGCGGCGAGGGCCGGTCCGGGCCGCGGAAGTACGCGGTGGACTTCCTTCCGGCCGGCCTCGCCTGGAGCGGCGTCTTGTCGATCAGCGGCTTGAGCTTGCTCTGCGCTCCCGAGTAGGCGAGCATCGGCCGGTCGAACTGGCGCAGCAGCTCCAGATCGCTCTCGCGGGCGCTGCGCACCGGCCCGACCGCCTTCGGCAACTCCTGGGCGTAGACCGCCATCAGCCGGCTCAGTCCGCCCTCGACCTGCTCGACGTACACGATGTCCGCGGCGTTCAGACCCGTGTGGGGACGGGCGGCGCGGGCGTTGTCGATCTTCACGGCGAGCGCCGAGCCGCCGTCGGCGAGGGACTCGCTCGGCGACGCCGGCTGCTGCCGGCCGCGGCCGTCGTCGCGGGAACCGCCGGACGTCGTGCAGCCCGCCGCCAGGGAGGCCGTCAGCGTGGCGGCCAGCAGGGCCGCCGTGGTCGTGGCGCGTCTGGGGCGCACCCGTCGTTGCCCGTGCACTGCTGTCACCCGCACCCACCCACCCAGTCCGTGTCATCAATTGTGCGCTTATCAGTTCATAGATGCTCATACCCGGTCGGGCCCGGTCGCCTGCGCGGATCCGCCCATCGGCCCACGGTGCGGACGGCCGAACGGGTCGGGCGAGGGTGTCGCCGAGCGGTTCGGCGGCGAGGCGCAGGGGTACCCGGGCGGCCACCGTACGAACGACGCGCACGGGCGACGGAGGGAGCGCGGGGCGATGAGGGCAGTGACCTGGCAGGGCAAGCGCGACGTGCGCGTGGAGAACGTGCCCGATCCGCACATTCAGGAGCCTACGGACGCGATCATCCGCGTCACGTCGACCGGGTTGTGCGGTTCCGATCTGCATCTGTACGAGGTGCTCACCCCGTTCATGACACCGGGGGACATCCTCGGCCACGAACCCATGGGCATCGTCGAGGAGGTCGGCGCCGCGGTCCCGGACCTCCAGGCCGGCGACCGGGTCGTGGTGCCGTTCCAGATCGCCTGCGGCAACTGCTGGATGTGCCTGACCGGGCTGCCGACGCAGTGCGAGACCACCCAGGTCAGCGGCGAGGGCATGGGCGCCGCCCTGTTCGGCTACACCCGGCTGTACGGCTCGGTGCCGGGCGCCCAGGCCGAGTACCTGCGGGTCCCGCAGGCGCAGTTCGGCCCCATCAAGATCCCGGAAGGACCGGCCGACGACCGGTTCGTGTACCTCTCCGACGTACTGCCCACCGCGTGGCAGGCGGTGCAGTACGCCGCGATCCCGGACGGCGGCAGTGTCGCCGTGCTCGGCCTCGGGCCCATCGGCGACATGGCCTGCCGGATCGCCCTGATGCGGGGCGCGGGCAGGGTGTTCGGCGTCGATCTGGTACCGGAACGGCTGCGCCGGGTGCGCGAACGGGGCGTGGAGACCTACGACCTGAGGTCCTTCGACGACGAGAAGGAACTCGTCGCCGCGATCCAGGACGAGACCGACGGCCGCGGGCCGGACGCCGTGATCGACGCGGTCGGCACGGAGGCCCACGGCAGCGCGGTGGCCCGCCTGGTGCAGAACACCTCCGCCCTGCTGCCGCGCAAGCTGAGCGGCCCGATGGCCGAACGCTTCAGCGTCGACCGCCTCGCGGCCCTCTACACCGCGATCGACCTGGTGCGGCGCGGCGGCACCATCTCGCTGTCCGGGGTCTACGGCGGCATGGCCGACCCGCTGCCGCTGCTCACCCTGTTCGACAAACAGGTGCAGATGCGGATGGGCCAGGCCAACGTCCGGCGCTGGAGCGACGACATCCTGCCGCACCTGACGGACGAGGACCCCCTCGGCGTCGACGACTTCGCCACGCACCGCGTGCCGCTGAGCGAGGCCCCGCACGCTTACGAGATGTTCCAGCGCAAGGAGGACGGCGCGATCAAGGTGCTGATGAAGCCCTGACCGCCGCGGACGACCTCCGCCGCCCGGTCCGGACGAGGACGGTCAGGACGGCGGCGCCAGGATCTCCGCGAGGTCGTAGCGCACCGGCTCCTCCAACTGGGCGTAAGTGCAGCTCTCGGGGGTGCGGTCCGGGCGCCAGCGACGGAAACGGGCCGTGTGCCTGAAACGCACCCCGTTCTCCATGTGGTCGTACGCCACCTCCGCCACCCGCTCCGGGCGCAGCGGAACCCAGGACAGGTCCTTCTTGCCCGACCAGCGGCTCGGCGCGCCCGGCAGCCGGGCCGACTCATGGGCGGCCTCCTCGGCCCAGGCGGCCCACGGGTGCCCTTGGACGTCCGCCATGCGCAGCGGCGCCAGCTCCTCGATGAGCTCGGCCCGCCGCTTCATGGCGAACGCGGCCGACACGCCCACGTGCTGGAGGGCGCCGCGGTCGTCGTACAGGCCGAGCAGCAGGGACCCCACGACAGGGCCGCTCTTGTGCAGGCGGTAGCCCGCGACCACGACGTCCGCCGTCCGCTCGTGCTTGATCTTGAACATGGCGCGCTCGTCCTGCCGGTACCGCAGCGTGAGCGGCTTGGCGATGACCCCGTCCAGCCCGGCCCCCTCGTACTGCTCGAACCACCCCTCGGCCGTCTCGACGTCGGTGGTCGCCGGCGCCACATGCACCGGAGCGGTCACCCCGGACAGCGCTGTCGTGAGCAGTGTGCGCCGGTCCGTCAGCGGAGCGTCCACCAGCGACTCGTCGGCCAGCGCCAGCAGGTCGAAGGCGACGAACGACGAGGGTGTCCTCTCGGCCAGCATCCGCACCCGGGAGTCGGCCGGATGGATGCGCTCGGTGAGCGCGTCGAAGTCGAGCCGTCCCTCCCGCGCGATGACGATCTCCCCGTCCAGCACGCACCGCTGCGGCAACCGCTCCTTCAACCCCGCGACCAGCTCGGGAAAGTACCTGGTCAACGGCTTCCCGGTGCGGCTGCCGAGCTCGACCTCGTCCCCGTCGCGGAACACGATCGCCCGGAACCCGTCCCACTTCGCCTCGTACTGCATGCCCGGCGGGATCTTCGCCACCGACTTGGCGAGCATCGGCTTGACGGGCGGCATCACCGGCAGGTCCATGCTCCGACTCTACGAGCGCATCCGGCACCCCGCCCGCCGCACGAGCCGTCACCGTGCGAAGCCGCCACCGCGGGCGCACGCTGAATGCATGAACGGCCACGACGCCCCGGACCGGCAGTGGCGACAGCCGGACCCGCCTCCCCCGCCACGCAGGCCGAGCCCGGCGAGGAGTGTGCTCACCCATACCCTGGCCGTCGTCCTGGGCCTCGCTGTCGGAGGGGTCGTCGGCGCGAGCGCCAGGGACGACCCGGCCCCCACGGACGACACGGCCGGGGCCACGGCGACGGTGACCCGGACCGCGACGACCACGGCACCGGGGGAGGCGACGACACCCACGGACGGCGGGACGACCGAGAGCCCGGAGCGTACGGGTGCGACCGGCGAGATCCCCGGTGACGGGACGTACGTCGTCGGCAGCGACATCGAACCGGGCACCTACCGGACCGCAGGCCCTCAGGACACCGCGATACCGAACTGCTACTGGGCCAGGCTCCGCGGCACATCGGGCGAGTTCAACGAGATCATCGCCAACGGCAACACGGCGGGGCCGACGACGGTGACCATCGCGTCCGGCGACGAGGCGTTCCAGACCACCGGCTGCCAGACCTGGAAGAGGAGCGGCTGAGGAGCCCGCGGCACGGTCGCCCCGGCCTTCATGCCCGGTCCTCATGCCCCGGTCCTCATCCGCCGGTCCACAGCCCCGGCCCGCCGCCGCGCCACTCGACCCAGTCGGCCCCGGGCAGGTCCTCCGGCTCGACGTTCTCGTAGCCGGTGGCACGCAGGAACTCGACGACGTCCAGGAGCGTGTACGCCATCCCGAGGAAGTGGTCGCCGGCGCGGACCCGTCGGCCGCCGTCGTCGGCGGGCGGGTAGACGATCACGGTGGGCGGCGGATGCATGGCACCAGGATCATCCGGGGTGTGCGGGCCCGCATCCGGGCGGCGCGGGCCGACGATCGCCCGGACGTACGGCGCCCGGCGCCCGGTGTGCGAGGTCGGCCCGGTCCGCCTACCGTGGCTCGCATGGGAGAAGCGGTCGAGCTGGAGGCGGGTGGCAGAACCGTGCGCCTGTCCAATCCGGGCAAGATCTTCTTCCCGGAGCGCGGCTTCACCAAGCTGGATCTCGCCCGGTACTACATCGCCGTCGGTCCCGGCATCCTGCGCGCCCTGCGCAACCGCCCCACCACCCTGGAGCGCTATCCGGACGGCGTGGGCGGCGAATGGTTCTTCCAGAAGCGGGCGCCCAAGAACATGCCCGACTGGATCCCCACCGCCCACATCACCTTCCCCAGCGGCCGCAGCGCCGACGAGATGTGCCCCACCGAGGAGGCCGCCGTCCTGTGGGCCGCCCAGTACGGAACGCTCACCTTCCACCCCTGGCCGGTACGCCGGGACGACGTCGACCGACCCGACGAACTGCGCATCGACCTCGACCCGCAGCCCGGCACCGACTTCGACGACGCCGTCCGGGCCGCCCATGAACTGCGGGATGTGCTGGAGGAGTTCGGCGGACTGCGCGGCTGGCCCAAGACCTCCGGCGGGCGCGGACTGCATGTCTTCGTACCGATCGAGCCGCGCTGGACCTTCACCCAGGTGCGCCGCGCCGCGATCGCCGTGGGACGGGAGATGGAACGGCGGATGCCGGACCACGTGACGATCAAGTGGTGGAAGGAGGAGCGCGGCCGGCGCATCTTCATCGACTACAACCAGACGGCCCGCGACCGCACCATCGCCTCCGCCTACTCGGTACGGCCCCGCCCGCACGCCCCGGTCTCGGCCCCCCTGCGCTGGGACGAGGTGGGCGTCGCCCACCCCCGGGACTTCGACCTGACGACCATGCCCGCGCGCTTCGCCGAACTCGGCGACGTGCACGCGGACATGGACGATCACCGGTTCTCCCTGGAAGCGCTGCTGGAGCTGGCCAACCAGGACGAACGCGACCACGGCCTCGGCGATCTGCCGTATCCGCCCGAGTATCCGAAGATGCCGGGCGAGCCGAAGCGGGTGCAGCCGAGCCGGGCCAAGAAGGCGGCGCCTCCCGGGGACAAGCCGAAGGAGACGCCGCCGGAACCTACAGCTCCTTGATCCGGATGTCCCGGTAGGAGACGACATCCGTGGTGCCGTGCACCTGGAGTCCGATGTAGCCGGAGGCGAAGCGCCGCCCGTCCGTGCCCGGGTCGTCCGAGCGGGGTGGGGTGAACTCCTGGCCGCCGGTGTTGTCGAACTCGTTGATCAGCACGCCGTTGCGGTACACCGAGTAGTGCTGGTCGACCACGCGGATCTCGTAGTCGTTCCAGGTGCCCTTCTGGGTGACACCGGCGCCCGCGAGCCCGACCCGGTCGAAACCGTAGACCGAGCCCGTCTTGTACATGTCGCCCTCGGGCCGGTCGAGCACCTGCACCTCGTGCCCGTACTTGATGGCGACCCACTCCGGCCGCGGCTCCTCGGCGTGGTCGTGGACCCACGGGAAGCGGACGAAGACACCGGAGTTGGCGTTCCCGGTGCCGGGAGCGTCGTCACGCCACTGGAGCTTGAGCGAGAAGTCGCCGTACTTGCGCTGCGGGAACCACAGCATGCCAAGTCCCGGCTTCGTCGTCCCGCTGGTGATCGAGCCGTCGGTGTTCAGCCCGAACGAACCGCCGCCCACCTGCTGCCACTTGGCGAAGGACTCCGCGCTGCCGTCGAGGATCGAGCGATACCCCTCGGTCTGACCGGGCTTGCCGATCCCGGACTGCCGGGCGGCCTTGCGCACGGCGTTGTACTCGCGCTGGTCGACGACCCCTTCCTTGAGAAGCTTGTCCAGAACAGCCGTCACGTGCTTGAGGAACAGCGCGTGGGACGTCCACTCCTTCTCGTCCTCGATCAGCTCGTTGATCCGGCACCGGCTGTCGGTGAGCCGGTTCGGGACGCCCGAGTCGACCGTGCCGACGATCACCGTCAACCGCTCGTCGAACTCGGCGCAGTTGGGGGCCGGGACCTGACCGGTCACCACGGTGAAGGTCACCGTGCGGGCGGTGGACGTGTTACCCGCCTTGTCGGTCGCCCGGTAGGCGAGCGTGTGCGTGCCCGCGCGATCGACGACCACCGGGGCGCCGTAGGCGAGGTACGGCCCGCCGTCGATCGAGTACTCGATCCGGTCCACACCCGAGCCGTGGTGCTCGTCGGTTGCCGTGACGGTCACCTCGGCATTGCCGATGTACGCCCCGGACGAGTTCTTCGTGCCCTCGACTGTCACACCGGTCACCGGCGCTGTCGTGTCCGGCTGGGGCGCCGCCACGACCGTGAACTGCACCTTCTTCTCGGCGGCGACGTTCCCCGCCTTGTCGGTGGCCCGGTAACGGACCGTGTGGGCGCCGGCCTCGTGCACCATCACGGGCGCGGTGTACGGCTGCCAGGCGCCCGCCTCGCCGATCGCGTACTCGATGGTGTTGACGCCGGAACCGGTGTCGGAGGCGGAGACGGTGACGGTCGCCATGTCGATGTACGTGCCGTCGGGATTCTGCTCGCCACTGACGGCCGCCGAGGTCTGAGGTGCCGTCGTGTCGTCGGTCGGCGGCGGGACGACCGTGAAGGTGACGCTCTTCTCCGCCGAGACGTTCCCCGCCTTGTCGAAGGCCCGGTAGCGGATCTTGTGATCGCCCACCTGGTCCACGACGACCGGCGCGGTGTACGGCTGCCAGGCGCCCGCGTCGCCGACCGCGTACTCGGTGCGGTCGAGCCCGGAGCCGCCCTCCTCGTCGGTCGCGTGGACCGCCACGCTCGCCGAACCGACGTACTGGCCCTGCCCGTTCTGCGTACCGCTGACGTGCGCCGACGCCTGCGGAGCCGTCGTGTCCTCGCCGTTGCCCTCGGTCACCACGAGGATGCCCTGCATCTGCCCGTGCCCGGGGATCGTGCAGTAATAGCGGTAGCGGCCGGGGGTGAGCGTGACCTCGGCGGTGTGCTTGCCGCCCTGGTCGTCGTTCGGGTTGGCGAGGATGTTGAGCTGGACGTCGTTGTTGAACTCGGGGTCCGAGGTGTCGAACGTCAGCGTGTGCGGCATGCCAGTGGTGTTGCCGGTCGCCGTGCTGTTCTCGAAGACGAGCGTCGCCTGCCCGGCGACGGCCGTCGCGGGAGCCGTCGTGTACTTGGTGATGTCGTCACCGGCGGTCCAGGTAAGCACCTGTGCCGCCGCGGCCGTCCGCGAGGGTGCCTCGGGCCGGCCGACGGCGGGTGCGCTCTGCAACCCCAGCACGACCAGCAGCGCCGCCACCAGCGCCGTCCAGATTCTTCGTTGCCGATGCCGGCGTGTCACCGCGCTCCCCCTCTCGCCAGTTCGCCGGCGGCCGGGGTCGGGCCGCCGCCCTTGTAGGTGACCCGCCACAGCGCCGACTTGGAGTCCGAGGTGAAGAAGCCGCGGCCGTAGTCGAGCACATACAGCGCGCCGTCCGGACCGAACCTCCAGTCCATGAGGTTCTTGATGCCGTCGCTGCCGATCGGCACGATCCTCTTCAGCGACTCCGAGTGGACCGGCAGCCCGCCCGTGCCGTGGGTCTTCGGATCGGTGAGCACGGCGTTGCGCGGCTGGTCGGCGTCGTAGAAGTCGCCGACGAACCACTTGCCGTCCCAGTACGCCGGCCACTTGATGTCACTGGTGGCCGAGGCGGTGTCGTACCGGTAGACCGGCCCGTTCATCGCCGCCTGCCCGCCGCCCTTGAGCCACGGCAGCCCGTAGGTGGCCTCCTCCTGCTTGTACGACGGGATGCCGTTCGCGTCGCGCGGGAAGTCCGGGGCGCCGCCCTGCGGCGAGTACCAGATGTTGTTCCCGGTGACCGCCGGGAGGTTGACCAGGCCGTCGTTGTTCGGTGACTCGTTCTTCGGGTGGTCGCAGTCGTACCAGCCCAGCGGTTTCGTCGGATCGGGCAGATTGCGGTCCCGGTAGGGCTGCTTGTTGCCCATGCAGTACGGCCAGCCCCGGTTGCCCGCCTTGGTGATCACGGCGAAGGTGTCGTACTTCGCCGGGCCCCAGGTGGTGGACGGTGCCGAGGCGTCCGGACCCACCCAGCCCGCGTAGAGGACGTCGGTCTGCGGATCGACGGAGATGCGCGCCGGGTTCCTGACGCCCATCACATAGATCTCGCCGCGCGTCTTGCCGCCGCCCTCGTCGGTCTCCTCGCCGGTGAAGAGGTTGCCCGCCGGGAGCGTGTACGTCCCGTCCGGCTCCGGGTGGATGCGCAGGATCTTGCCGTTGAGGTTGTTGGTGTTGCCGGCCGTGCGGCGCGCGTCGGCGAAGGACACGCCCTTGTAGTTCGGCTCGGGGTTGTTGCCCGAGTAACCGTCGCTGAAGCGGCTGGAGTTGTTGTCGCCGGTCGCGATGTACAGGTTGCCTTTGGAGTCCCAGGCCATCCCGCCGCCCGCGTGGCAGCAACTGTGGATCTGCACCGGCCAGTTCAGCAGCACCTTCTCGGTGTTCAGATCCAGCTTGTTCGTCGCGTGATCGAGGGTGAAGCGGGAGACCCGCCGCTCGGCCATCCGCTTGTCGCGGTCGATCCGGGAGTGCGGGGTGTAGTGCAGATACACCCAGCCGTTGTCCTGGAAGCGCGGGTCGAGCTCGATGCCGAGGAGCCCCTCCTCGACCTTGATGAGCTCGTCACCGCCGCCCTTGTTGCCGAACACGCTCAACTCACCCGCGAGGGTGACCTTCTTGGTCTTCGGGTCGTAGACGTGGATCTCGCCCTTGCCCTTGCCGATGTCCGGGTTGTTCCAGTCGGTGATCACCGGCTGGGAGGAGTCGGCGCCGCCGCGCCCTATGTACAGCACCCGCCCGTCGGGCGCCGTGACCAGTCCGTGCGGTTCGCCGATCTGGTCGTTGCGGCCCGGCTGGTTGGGCTGGGTGAGCCGCTGGGCCTGGTAGTTGCCGGTGATGGTGGCCTTGCAGTCGGCCTGGACGAGCCGCGTGGTCCACAGCAGGGCGCCCCGCAGATGCGTACGGAAGTCGGACTCGTCGTACGACGACACCGTGCCGCCCATGCCGGTGTAGAAGGAGCGGCCACCGTCGTAGTCACGGCACCAACTCACCGGATGGTCCCAGCCATTGGCCCCCGCGCCGGGCTGGTACGACGACTCGCGGACCCGGGCGACGGTGTGCACCTGACCGGACGGGTTCTTGGCCCAGTTCAGCCACTTGTCCGGCCGCTTCCACTGGACGGGCAGTTCCTTGGTGGCCGGGTGCCGACGGTCGCCGACCTCGACGACCGCCCGCTGCACGTTCCCCGGGCCGCCGGACGCCGGGCGGGCGCCGACCAGGCCGGTGAACCAGTCCGAGTACGGCTCGGCGCGAGCCGCGTCATGGATGCCGACGAAACCGCCGCCCGCCTCCATGTACGCCTCCAGGCCCGCCTCCTGCTCCGGGTCGAGGACGTCGCCGCCGCCCGTGAGGAAGACGATCGCGTTGTAGCGGCCCAGCCGGGTCTCGTCGGTGAAGACCGAGGCGTCCTTGGTGGCCACGGCCTTGAAGCGCTGGTCGGCCGGCCCGGACAGGCCGATCTTCTCGATCGCCTCGATACCGGCGTTCACCACGGGTGACTCCTCACCGGCCGCCGCGGACCCGTGGAAGATCAGCACCCGTACATTCGCGCCGCCCGGCGGCGACTTGATGGACATCGTTGTCAGGGGTGGTTCGGGGGCCGGGCGCGCGTCGGCGGGGGCCGACATCAGTCCGGCGGCGACGACCCCGGCAGCCACGGTGGCCACCCAGGTCCGTCTTCTCGTGCTCAGCCCTCGCAAGTGCATGGGCACCTCCTCGGTCACAGCAACAGCGACAAGGAAGTTAGACCCCTTTCAACGACTCGCCAATACCTATGACCGGACTGGGACGAACTTTGTCCTGACAGTGGATAAACGACGGAACGGCCGGTACCGTCTCCCCGGTTCACCCCCGTAATGTCCGTACCGCCGTGGGGAGTTCCGCATGGACAGACGCAGCGTCAACAGGCGTACCTTCAACCGACGTGTACTGCTGGGCGGCGCGACCGTCGCGACATCGTTGTCGCTCGGGTCGGTGCCCGAGGCCGTTGGTGCCGATACGCCACCCAGGACCGCCCCGGCGGGCGGCGAGGTCAGGCACCTCAAGCTGTACGGCGAGAAGCTCGCAGACGGGCAGTTGGGTTACGGCCTGGAGAAGGGCAAGGCGACGATCCCCGGCCCGCTGATCGAGCTCAACGAGGGCGACACCCTGCACATCGAGTTCGAGAACACGATGGACATCCCGGTGAGCCTGCATGTGCACGGTCTGGACTACGAAATCACCAGCGACGGCACCAAGTTGAACAAGAGCCATGTCGAGCCCGGCGGCAGCCGCACCTACACTTGGCGCACCCATGCCCCCGGCCGTCGGGGGGACGGCACCTGGCGGGCCGGCAGCGCCGGGTACTGGCATTACCACGACCATGTCGTCGGCACGGAACACGGCACGGGCGGCATCCGCAAGGGGCTGTACGGGCCGGTGATCGTCCGGCGCAAGGGCGACGTCCTTCCCGACGCGACCCACACGGTCGTCTTCAACGACATGCTCATCAACAACAAACCGGCGCACAGCGGCCCCGACTTCGAGGCCACGGTGGGCGACCGCGTCGAGTTCGTGGTGATCACGCACGGCGAGTACTACCACACCTTCCATATGCACGGTCACCGCTGGGCCGACAACCGCACCGGCATGCTCACCGGGCCCGACGACCCGAGCCAGGTCATCGACAACAAGATCACCGGCCCGGCGGACTCGTTCGGCTTCCAGGTGATCGCGGGGGAGGGCGTCGGGGCGGGTGCGTGGATGTATCACTGCCATGTGCAGAGCCACTCGGACATGGGCATGGTGGGGCTGTTCCTGGTGAAGAAGAAGGACGGCACGATTCCCGGGTACGACCCGCACGAGCACGGTCACGAGCCCGCGTCCACCGGGTCCGAGAGCTCCACCGGGTCCGAGCGGTCCAGGGGTTCCAAGGGCGCGGGGTCTGTCGGGGCCGCGGATGGGACCGCGCACGAGCACTGACGGATCACGGGCGGGTGACCCGTGTTCTGACGCCCAGCGACCTGGAAGCGGCGCCGGCCCCCGGACTTGTCCGGAGGTGCTGCGGGACCGCTTCCCGCGCGCCCACGAGGCCACGGCTGTGGGGCAAGGGGCGCACACCGACCTGCCGTTCCCCGGAACGGCCACCGCCGTGCCCCTGGCGTGCTGCCGGACATCTATGCGTACACGGTGAGAGTCAAGGCGCCAAGCGCCCGACCCTCGACCGGCGTTGCGCGAGGTGATCTGCCTGCACAGCGGCCGGGACGACGAGTTGCTCGCGCTGCTCGACTCGGCCACGGTTCACGGTCTGGCGGGACCGGCCTGGCGGCGGCGCCGGGAACCCTCCGTCGGCCGCCCGGGGCAGACCCTCGACGTGATCGACGCGGGCGACCAGGCCCAGTTGACGATGCTGAGCCTGGCGCAGCCGCGCCCGTGCCGCGCTCGTCGTCCATGGCACGGACCCCGAGCGCGCCGCAGCATTCGCCGTACGGCGCCCGGGCCGCGCGCTCTCCTCAACGGGCGAGGGGCGCGGCAGCCGCCGACACGGTGCTCTGGCGACCTGGGTCAGGGAGCCGCTGCTGCGGTGTCGGACCCGCGAGTGGGCCCGCTCTTGACGAGCTCCGGCGCGGACGAACCCGGCAGGCAGGATCCGGCCGCCGACCTGCCGCGCGCCGGGCTCGTCGCCGTCGCCGACCGTGAACTCGCCGCGGACATGGGCGCCCTGGCGTCGGCCGGCCTCCCGCCCACCGCCGTCGACGCCGCGCCGGCGGAGGTGCTGAGCGGCGACGCCCCCCCGGGGCGCGGGAGCACCGAGGCCCGCACCGGCTACGCACCGGTCGGGCTGCCCTGGCAGGCCCCGGCGGTGAGCCGGTCGGCGGATCGGGTGGCACTGCGCACCGGCACCGGGCGCCCGGCGGACCCGCCTCGCCGGCCCGAGCCGCACGTGCGGCTGCCGTGTTCCGAGAGCGCTCTCACCTCAGGCTTCCCCGAGGGCTATCCTGATCCGCAACCGCCGACGAGGAGCCCCGAAGTGACCGACACCGCCCCGCGCCCCACCCTCGAGGCCGTGGCCGCCCGGGCCGGAGTCTCGCGGGCCACCGTCTCCCGCGTGGTCAACGGCGGGGACGGGGTCAGGGAGCCGCTCGTCGAGCGGGTGCGCAAGGCGGTCGACGAACTCGGATACGTGCCCAACCAGGCCGCCCGCAGCCTCGTGACCCGGCGTCACGACGCCATAGCGGTCGTCGTCGCCGAACCGGAGACCCGGGTCTTCGCCGACCCCTTCTTCGCCCTGCAATTGCGCGGCATCAGCAAGGAGCTGACGGCCCACGACAACCAACTGGTGCTGCTCCTCACGGAAGGCCGGGACGACCACGCACGCGTCGGCCGCTATCTCGCCGGCGGGCATGTCGACGGGGCGCTCGTCTTCTCGCTGCACCTTCAGGACCCGCTGCCCGGACTGATCCAGCGCGCCGGCGTCCCCACCGTCTTCGGCGGACGCCCCGGCTGGCACGGCGACCGGCGTGGCGTGGTCTACGTCGACAGCGACAACCGCGGCGGCGCCCGCGACGCCGTACGCCATCTCGCCGCCCTCGGCCGGACCCGCATCGCCCACATCGCCGGGGCCCTGGACCAGACCTCGGCGGTGGACCGGCTCGACGGCTACCGCGATGTCATGGTCGACGCCGATCCACGGCTCATCGTCGAGGGCGACTTCACACCGGCCGGCGGGGAACGGGCCATGCGTGAGCTGCTGCGCCGATACCCGGACGTCGACGCGGTGTTCGCGGCCAACGACCTCACCGCGGCCGGGGCCCTGCGGGTGCTGCGCGAGGCCGGGCGGCGGGTGCCGGACGACGTGGCCGTGGTCGGGTTCGACGACATGCTCCCGGTCGCGGAGCAGACCGACCCGCCGCTCACCACGGTCCGTCAGGACATCGAGGAGATGGGCCGGCTGATGGCCCGGCTGCTGCTGCGCGGACTCGACCGGCGCGCCGCGGAGCAGGGCATCGCCGCCCCGCCGTCCAGTGTCGTACTGCCGACCACGCTGGTGCGGCGGGCTTCCGCCTAGGGGGTGTTTCGAAAGTCCCGCACAGCACCCACGGCGCCCGGCACGCACCCTCGCCGCACCGGCCAAAGGCCCAAGTACGTCCAGTACGAGGGCCTTCGTCCGGCACGCCGAGGGCACGCACCGGACACCGCGGGCACCGCACGAGACTTTCGAAACACCCCCTATCCGGCCGGGACCAGGCGGCTTTCCTGCGCCGCCCCGTCCGTGTTCAGCTCTGCGGCGGCTCGCTCTTGATCACCGCGAAGCGCGCCCCGTACGGGTCGGCCAGCTTGGCGATCCGTCCGACGTCCGGCAGATGCGTGGCCGGCATACGGACCGTGCCGCCCAGCTCCTCGGCTCTGGCGACCGTGGCGTCCGTGTCGGTGACCTCGAAATACGGCAGCCAGTACGCGGGCCCCGATGCCTCGGCCGGGTCGTCGGCCTTGTCGACCACCCCGCCGAACATGGCGTCCTCGCCTTCCCCTTGAGGGGCGAACGTCGTGTACGTGCCGCCGAAGAAGTCGACGGCGTAGGTCTCCATGCCGAGCGTCGCGTTGTAGAACCCCGCGGCGGCCGGCACATCGGTCGTGTACAGCTCCAGCCAGCACAGCGAGCGGGGTTCCCGGACGACGTCGAGGCCCTTGTTGGTGCCGGGCTGCCACAGCCCGAAACCCGCGCCCGCCTTGTCGGCGAGGAGGGCCATTCGGCCCAGGTCCATGACGTCCATGGGCTGCATCAGCACCGAGCCGTGCGCCTGCTCGGCCGCCGTGGCCGTGGCCTCCGCGTCGGGGGTGCGGAAGTACACCGTCCAGGACGGCGGACCCTGTTCCTCGGTGGTCTGCATGCCGCCGGCCACGGTCCTGCCGTCCAGCTGGAACAGGCCGTAACCGCCGGTCTCGGGACCGCCCGGCTTCAAACGCCAGCCGAACAGCCCGCCGTAGAAGGAACCGGCGCCCTCGATGTCGGGTGTGCCGAGGTCGATCCAGTTCGGCGCGCCGGTGACATGACGGGTGGTGAGCATCATCGCCCTCCTCGGAAGGTCCCGCTTGCTCTGCCGAGTCTTGCACCGCCCACTGACAACCGCCGCCCCAGGCGCGCAGCCGGCGGTGGCCTCGGGGCCGCACCCATGACCGGCTCGGGTCCTACACCCGTCGACCCGTCGACCCGTCGACGCGTCGGGCGCGCCGTCGTGCACCGGGGCGGGGCGCGGTGCGACCATCGGGTCGGCCCAGGGCCCCGCGACGCGGCGTTGATCCCGCGTTGATCGAACGTTTTTCGCCGACCGGCACGCTCCTGGCATGCACATCGAATCGATCGCGACGATCATCCCGACCGACCTGGCCTGGCAGCAGGAGGCGTTGTGCGCGCAGACCGGGGCGGACTTCTTCTTCCCCGAGCCGGGCAGCTCCGTACGGGAGGCCAAGCGGATCTGCGGCATGTGCCCGATCCGCTCGGCCTGCCTCGACTACGCCCTGGAGAACGACGAGCGCTTCGGGGTCTGGGGCGGTCTGTCGGAGAAGGAACGCCTCCAGCTGCGGCGCGCCTCCCGCTGAACCGGCCCGGCATCCGCTTCGGATGACCCGGCATCCGGTCCGGCATCCGCTCCCGCGCCGGGGATCAGCCGTTCCCCCGGGCCGCCATCCGGGCCTTGCGCGCCGCCAGCTTCTCGTCGAACTTCAGCGCCTCGGCGTCGAGGCCGCCCATGAACAGGCCCAGCTCCTCCTGAGCCTGCCGCCCCTCGGGGCCGAGACCGTCGATCTCCATGATCTTCAGGAAGCGCTGGACGGGCTCCAGCACGTCGTCGTGGTGGATGCGCAGGTTGTAGACCTCGCCGATGGCCATCTGGGCGGCGGCCCGCTCGAAGCCGGGGATGCCGTGACCGGGCATGCGGAAGTTCACGACGACGTCCCGGACCGCCTGCATCGTGAGGTCGGGCGCGAGCTCGAAGGCCGCCTTGAGCAGGTTGCGGTAGAAGACCATGTGCAGGTTCTCGTCCGTCGCGATGCGCGCCAGCATGCGGTCGCAGACCGGGTCACCCGACTGGTGGCCCGTGTTGCGGTGCGAGATACGGGTCGCGAGCTCCTGGAAGGCGACATAGGCGATCGAGTGGAGCATCGAGTGCCGGTTGTCCGACTCGAAGCCCTCGCTCATGTGGGACATGCGGAACTGCTCCAGCTTGTCCGGGTCCACCGCGCGCGAGGTGAGCAGGTAGTCGCGCATCACGATGCCGTGCCGCCCCTCCTCGGCGGTCCAGCGGTGCACCCAGGTGCCCCAGGCGCCGTCCCGGCCGAAGAGCGAGGCGATCTCGTGGTGGTAGCTGGGGAGGTTGTCCTCGGTGAGCAGGTTCACCACCAGGGCGATGCGGCCGATCTCGGTGACCTTGGACTGCTCCTTGTCCCAGGCTTCCCCGTCCTCGAACAGGCCGGGGAAGTTGCGGCCGTCCGTCCACGGGACGTACTCGTGCGGCATCCAGTCCTTCGCGACCTTCAGATGCCGGTTGAGTTCGGTCTCGACCACTTCCTCCAGCGCGTACAGCAGACGGGCGTCGGTCCAGCCGGCGGAACTGCCGAGGTGAGGGGAAGTGATCGTCACGGGAACTCCAGGGGGACGCACAACACGGGGCAAGGTGACCGGCGAGCGGTTGCCGGGAACCTACGGGATCGTAGGCTACGAATCCGTAGGTTACGAAGCCGTAGGTTAAGGGTGCTGTAAAGACCGCTGATCAGCGGCCGTGCCGCCCCGACTTCACGGGTGTGCGAAAAGCCCCAGGACCCGCAGGTCCCGGGGCTGAATGAGTGTGCCGCTCAGCCGGTCAGGCGTACAGCTCCCGCATCCGCACCGAGAGACATGTCACACATCCCTCGAGCTTCTCGAACTCGCTGATGTCCACGACGACCGGCTCCTGGCCGAGGTCGGCCAGCAGCTCCGCCGTCTTCGGGGCGCTCGCGGCCATGAGCAGCTTGTCGCCGCCGAGCAGCACGACGTGCGCCCCGGACTCCTCCGGGACCGGCAGGAAGCGCGGGAACAGCGACGGGGCGTCCAGCTGCGGGATACGGCCCAGAATCGTGCCGTCGGGCAGCGCCGTGATCGCCGACTTCAGATGCAGCACCTTGCTGACCGGCACGGCGACGACCCGGGCCCCCAGCGGCTCGAAGGCGGCCCGCAGCTGCTGGACGCCGGCCGCGTTGGTCCGGCCGCCCCGGCCGACGTAGATCGTGTCGCCGACCTTCAGCACGTCGCCGCCGTCCAGGGTGCCCGGCTCCCAGATCCAGTTCACCGAGCAGCCGAGCGAGGCGACGGCCTCCTCGACGCCGAGGGTCTCCTCGCGCCGGGACTCGGCGCCGGGCCGGGTGATCAGCGCGACATTGCGGTACATGACGACCGTGTCCTCGACGAACACCGAGTCCGGGCAGTCGTCGGCCGGCTCCACCTCGACGGTCTCCCAGTCGTGGCCGCGCAGGGCCTCCGCGTACGCCTCCCACTGCTCGAGCGCGAGATCGACGTCGACCTTCTCCCGCTCGATGTGCGTGAGCAGCCCTTCGGCCAGGCGCGGGCTGGGGCGGCGGATGAGGGCCTTCTTGCTGGGCACGACGGATCTCCGGATCGGTGGCAGGTTCCGGCGCCCATGATGCATGGGGCACCGATCCGCCATCATGCAGGGGTTACCCGCCCGTACAAAACCCCCGGGGTCAGGCTGTGGCCCTCCTGAGATGCTCCGCGGTGAAGGAGCCGCGGGCCTCGAGGAGCCTGCGCGGGGTGCCTTCGAAGATCACCCGGCCGCCGTCGCGGCCCCCGTCCGGCCCGAGGTCGATGATCCAGTCGGCGTGCGCCACCACATCCAGGTCGTGCTCGACGACCACGACCGTGTTGCCCGCGTCGACCAGCCGGTCCAGCAGCCCGAGCAGGCCGTCGACGTCCGACATGTGCAGTCCGGTCGTCGGTTCGTCGAGGACGTACACCGCGCCGCTGCGGTGCAGCCTCGTCGCCAGCTTGATCCGCTGCCGTTCGCCGCCGGAGAGCGTGGAGAGCGGCTGCCCGAGCGTGAGATACGTCAGCCCCACGTCCCGCAGGGCGCGCAGCCGGCGGCGTACGCCCGGGTCATGCAGGAACTCCAGCGCCTGACCGGCCGTCATCTCCAGGACGTCCGCGATGGAGTTGCCGTCGACGGTCAGCCGCAGCACCTCGTCCCTGAAGTGCCGCCCCTCGCAGTCGTGGCAGGTCGTGGTCACCGGGTCCATGAACGCCAGATCGGTGTAGATGATCCCCCGGCCCTCGCAGGTGCCGCACGCGCCGGACGAGTTGAAGCTGAACAGCCCCGGCTCAGCGCCCGTCTCGCGCGCGAAGATCTTCCGTACCGTGTCCATGACGCCCAAGTAGGTCGCCGGGGTCGACCGCGCGGAGATCCCGATCGACGACTGGTCCACGACCACCGCGTCCTCGTGGGCGGCGGTGAACTCCGCGACCAGCGTGCTCTTCCCGGATCCGGCGACCCCGGTGACCACGGTCAGCACCCCGGTCGGGAACTCGACCGTCACATCCCGCAGATTGTGGCGGCCGGCTCCCTTCACCCAGAGCCCACCGCTCGCCGCCCGCACCTGCGCCTTGATCGCGGTACGGCGGCCCAGGCACCGCCCGGTCACGGTGTCCGACGCCGCGAGCTCGCGCGGCGTCCCCTCGAAGACGACCCTCCCGCCTCCCGCGCCGGCCGCCGGACCCATGTCGACGACGTGATCGGCGAGCGCGATGACGTCCGGGTCGTGCTCGACCACCAGCACGGTGTTGCCCTTGTCGCGCAGCCGCAGCAGCAGCTCGCCGAGCCGGCCGACATCGCGCGGGTGCAGGCCGACGCTCGGTTCGTCGAAGATGTACGTCATTCCGGTCAGGCTGGAGCCCAGATGGCGGACCGTCTTCAGGCGCTGCCCCTCGCCGCCGGAGAGCGTGGCGGTCTCACGGTCGAGGCTGAGGTAGCCGAGGCCGATGGCGTCGATGCGTTCGAGCGCGGTGACGGCCGCGCGGGCGATGGGCCCGGCGACCGGGTCGTCGATGTCCTTCAGTACCGCGATCAGGTCGCTGACCTGCATGCGCGCGCACTCGGCAATGGTCAGGCCGTTGATCCGGGTGGCGAGCGCCGCCGCGTTGAGGCGGGCCCCTTCGCAGACCGGACAGGTGCCGTCCACCAGGAATGCCCGCACCAGGTCGCGGGTCTTCTGGCTCATCGCCGACAGGTCCCGCTTCAGATACAGCCGCTCGAAGCGGGTGGCGAGCCCCTCGTACTCGGTGGTCCAGGTGCCACCCGTGCCGTTCACGGTGACCTTGCTGCCGGGTCGGCCGTGCATCAGGAACTCCCGCTCGGCGGCGGTGAACCGCCCGACCGGCTTGTCCGGGTCCAGGTCGGCGCTGTTGGTGTACGCCTGCCCCTGCCAGGTGCCCGCGGCGAACGGCGGGAAGCGGACGGCGCCGCCGGCGAGCGAGCGGTCCGGGTCGAGGATGCGGTCCCAGTCCGGGCAGACCGTGCGGCCCAGCCCGTCGCACTCGGGGCACATGCCGGAGGGGTCGTTGAACGAGTACGCGGTCGCCGGGCCCGCGCTCGGGGTGCCGTGCCGGGAGAACAGCACCCGGATCACCGAGTAGACGTCGGTCATCGTGCCGACCGTCGACCGGGAGTGGCCCCCGATCGGCCGCTGGTCGACGACGATCGCGGGGGAGAGGTCTTTGAGCTCCTCCGCGTGCGGGCGCTCGTACTTGGGCAGCCGGTTGCGCACGAACCAGGTGAAGGTCTCGTTCAGCTGGCGCTGCGACTCCACCGCGATCGTGTCGAAGACGACCGAGGACTTCCCCGATCCCGAAACGCCGGTGAACACGGTCAGCCGGCCTTTCGGGATGCGGAGGGTGACGTCCTTGAGGTTGTTCTCCCTGGCTCCGGTGATGGTGATGAACTCGGGTGTGACAACGGGCGTGAGATCGGCCATGCCCTCGAAGCTAGGCGGTATACCCGACAGCTTCTGACGTGATTTCCTTCAGTTCTCCGTCCTCCAGCATCAGCCAGCGCGTGATGCCGATCGACTCCAGGAACGGCAGGTCGTGGCTGGCCACGATCAGTGCTCCCTCGTACGAGTCCAGGGCCGTGGTGAGCTGCCGCACGCTCGCCATGTCCAGGTTGTTCGTCGGCTCGTCCAGCATCAGCAGCTGCGGCGCCGGCTCGGCCAGCATCAGGGCCGCCAGGGTCGCGCGGAAGCGTTCGCCGCCGGACAGCGTCGACGCCTTCTGGTCGGCTCGGGCGCCCCGGAACAAGAAGCGCGCCAGCCGCGCCCGGATCCGGTTGTTGGTGGCGCCCGGCGCGAACCGGGCCACGTTCTCGGCGACCGACAGCTCACCGTCGAGGACGTCCAGCCGCTGCGGCAGGAAGCGCAGCGGCACATGTGCCGTCGCCTCACCGGCCACCGGCGCCAGCTCCCCGGCGACGGTCCGCAGCAGCGTCGTCTTGCCCGCGCCGTTGCGCCCGATCAGCGCGATCCGCTCCGGACCGTGCAGATCGAAGCCACCGGCCACCCTAGCGCCGTACCGGAGCTCCAGGTCGCGCAGCGTGAGCACGCCGCGGCCCGGCGGTACGGCCGTGTACGGCAGGTCGACACGGATCTCGTCATCGTCCCGTACGGCGTCCACCGCGTCGTCGAGCCGCTCCTTGGCCTCGGCGAGCTTCTCCTCGTGCATGATGCGGTGCTTGCCCGCGGACTCCTGCGCCGCGCGCTTGCGCGCACCCATGACGATCTTCGGCTCGCGCTTGCTGTCCCACATCTTCTGGCCGTACCGCTTGCGGCGGGCCAACTTGACCTGGGCGTCGACCAGTTCGCGCTTCTGTTTCTTCAGATCGGCCTCGGCGACACGCACCATGCGCTCGGCAGCCTCCTGTTCGATCGCGAGTGCCTCCTCGTAGGCGGTGAAGTTGCCGCCGTAGCGGGTGATCTCGCCGGAGCGCAGATCGGCGATCTGGTCGACGAGGTCCAGCAGTTCGCGGTCGTGGCTGACGACGACCATGACGCCCGGCCAGGATTCGACAGCCGCGTACAGCCGCCTGCGCGCGTACAGGTCGAGGTTGTTGGTCGGCTCGTCCAGCAGCAGCACGTCCGGCCGGCGCAGCAGCAGTGCCGCCAGCCGCAGCAGCACCGACTCGCCGCCCGACACCTCGCCGATGGTGCGGTCCAACTCGATGTGACCGAGCCCGAGTTCACCGAGCGTGGCGAGCGCGCGCTCCTCCACGTCCCAGTCGTCGCCGACGGTCTCGAAGTGCTCCTCGGCCACATCGCCCGCCTCGATGGCGTGCAGCGCGGCCCGCTTGGCGGCGATGCCGAGGGCGTCGTCGACCCGCAGCGCGGTGTCGAGCGTGACGTTCTGCGGGAGCCAGCCGACCTCGCCCGCGACGCGCACGTCGCCGTCGGCCGGGGTGAGCTCACCGGCGATGAGCTTCAACAGGGTTGACTTTCCTGACCCGTTGACGCCGACCAGCCCGGTGCGGCCGGGGCCGAAGGCGGCGTCGAGGCCCTCGAAGACGGGGGTGCCGTCGGGCCAGGTGAAGGAAAGGGACGTACAGGTGATGGAAGTAGACATACGGGCCTCCGCGGATGCTCGAAGCGATCAAGGGCAAACGCGTTTCGAGACACCGGCGACCGGCGGGGAGGCCTCGGGGAGGGTGTGGGAAAAGCCCTGTTTCCGGAGGACGGCTCGAATGCCGAGGTCGCACGCGGCGCACACACACCTCAGGTGTGTACGCGGTGTCTCAGGACCTCAGACGAGCAACGTCCTTCTCCAATCGACGGCAACAGGACCGTTGTACACCGTAGGAGAGGGGTGCGACGGTGTCAACGCGATTAAACGGGCCGGGCCCGATGCCTCAGCAGGCGTCCCGCATCAGTTCCGCCAAGTCGCGGTCCATGTCGAGCTGGAGGTGTTCCAGGCCCAGCGGCACCAGCGCGCTCGTGGACTGCAGGAAACGGCGCACATCACTCGAGTGGATGTGCACGACCGCGGTGCCCTCGGGGGCGTGGAACTCCAGGACCGTACGGTCGTAGCCGTACGGCCGCACCCGGACGTCGCCGTAGCCCTCGGGCCGCTCCAGACCGGTCACCAGCAGCTCTCGGCTGAACGTCCAGCAGACCTCCACACCCTCCAGGGTGGCCGGGGCCGGGAAGGTCATGCGGACGGCGAACGGGTCGCGCCGGTCGTAGTGAAGGGTCGCGGGAATGCTCGGCATCCGCGGCGCGGCGGCGACGAGACGGGCCTCGACGGGCTGCTCGATTACGGTGGACAACGCCTTGCTCCCTTGTGACGGCTGGACGAACATCCGGGCGGACGAGACCGGGCACTGGTAGAGACGTAGGAATCAGCCAATCCGTGCACCCCGAGGGCGAGTGACCTCTGTCACCGCCTTCATGCACGGCAGAGGGGCGTTCGCCCCTGTGTGCCGGGAAAGTCACGTGTGGCCGTCTGTTGTCGCTCGTGGCCTGCGAGGCCATCTGGACGGCACCGAGGCGCTGGGCTAGCTTCGCCCGCCATGAGGCGTTCGGGGAACACGCGACGGATGGGGCACGGGTTTCGGACAGTTGCGGCGGGGGTGGCCTGCGGGGCGGCGCTGGCCGCGCTGACGGCCGTACCCGCGCGGGCGCACGAGCCGGAGCGCCGGGCCCCGCACTGGGAACTCAAGGACAGCGGCACTCCCGAGGCGCGCTTCCGCGGGCTGTCCGCGGTCAGCCGGCACACGGCGTGGCTGGCCGGAACCGGGGGCACCGTCCTGCGCACCACCGACGGCGGCGACACCTGGCGCGACGTCTCGCCGCCCGGCGCCGCCGAGCTCCAGTTCCGGGACATCGAGGCGTTCGACGCACGCCGCGCCGTGGTGCTGGCCATCGGGGAGGGCGAGGCGTCCCGGGTGTACCGCACGGACGACGGCGGCGCGACCTGGACGGAGACCTTCCGCAACACCGACGCGCAAGCCTTCTACGACTGCCTCGCCTTCTTCGACCGCCGCCACGGACTGGCGATGAGCGACCCGGTCGACGGCAGGTTCCGGATCCTGTCCACCCGCGACGGCGGTCGTTCCTGGAACGTGCTGCCGAGCAAGGGGATGCCCGCCGCGCTGGAGGGCGAGGCAGGATTCGCCGCGAGTGGCCAGTGCCTGGTCACCTCCGGGCCGAAGGACGTCTGGCTGGCCACCGGCGGGGCGGCACGCGCGCGTGTCCTGCACTCCGCCGACCGTGGGCTGACCTGGACGGCCGCGGACACCCCGATCCCGGCCGGCGACCCGGCCCGCGGGGTGTTCGCCCTCGCCTTCCGCGACCGTACGCACGGCCTGGCCGTCGGCGGCGACTACCGCCCCGACCAGCCCTCCCCGCGGGCCGCCGCCCGCACCGGCGACGGCGGCGCCACCTGGCAGCCCGCCGCCGGCCCGGTGAACGCCTACCGGTCCGGCGTCGCCTGGCTCCCGCACAGCCGGACGGCCGCCCTCGCGGTCGGCCCGACCGGCACCGACCTGACGACCGACGGCGGCCGTACCTGGCGGACCGTCGACCCCGGCTCGTACGACACCGTGGACTGCACACCGGACCTCGCCTGCTGGGCCGCCGGAGAGAAGGGCAGGGTCGCCCGGCTGGAGAACTGAGCCGGAATATGGGTACCCGGACCCGGACTGCGAGAGGAAGTGACTCACATGCCGGCCGGTTCCAGCCCGAAGCGGGAACGACAGTACGAACACATCAAGAAGAGCGCCCAGGACCGGGGCGAGAGCACCTCGCGCGCCAAGGAGATCGCGTCGCGGACGGTGAACAAGGAACGCGCCCGGTCCGGCGAGTCGAAGACCGCCAGCCGCACGTCCACCCAGGACATGTCCTCGGGCAAGCGGGGCGGGCAGCGGTCGGGTCAGGGCTCGCAGGGCCCCACGAAGGACCAGTTGTACGAGGAGGCCAAGAAGCGCAACATCCAGGGGCGTTCGGACATGAACAAGAGCCAGCTCAAGCAGGCGCTGGGCAAGTGAGGCTCAGCCGGGCGTCTCGCGATGGCGCGCAAGCTCCGGCGCCGTCTTGGTGGCGGCGAACTCGGTGATGCGGTAAGCGCACACCCCGGCGACGACGAACGGATCCGTCGCGGCGATCTCCTCGATCCGCGCCCGGTCCCCCGCGACGGCGAGGATCACCCCGCCGTCGCGGGGGTTCTTGCGTCCGGAGGCAAGGAAGAGACCCTTCTCGTACTGCTCGTCGAGCCAGGTGACATGCGCCTCCAGCACGGCGTCGACGGCATCGAGCGGCGCTGTGTAGGTCAACTCCAGTACGAACATGATCGCGAGCCTACCCCCGGGGCGCGCACCGGCGGGGCGCGGCATCGTACGCTCGTGCCCACCATGACGACCGTGAACAATCCCGCGGGCTCGCCCGCGACCGAGGCGGAAGCCCGCGCCCTCCAGGACGAGTTGCGTGAGCGGGTGGTGCTCGACGAGCCGGGGCCACCACCGGGCGCCGGACACGTCACCGGTGTCGACGTCGCCTACGACGACGAACGGGACGTGGTCGCGGCAGCCGCCGTCGTCCTGGACGCGGCGAGCCTGGACGTCGTCGCCGAGGCCACGGCCGTCGGACGGATCTCCTTCCCCTACGTCCCCGGCCTGCTCGCCTTCCGCGAGATCCCCACGGTGCTGGCCGCCCTGGACGCGCTGCCCTGCCCGCCCGGCCTGGTCGTGTGCGACGGCTACGGCCGGGCCCACCCGCGCCGCTTCGGCCTCGCCGCCCACCTCGGCGTCCTCACCGGCCTGCCGACGTTCGGCGTGGCCAAGAACCCCTTCACCTTCACCTACGACGTCCCCGGCGCCGCGCGCGGCTCCACCGCGCCCCTGATGGCGGACGACGAGGAGGTCGGCCGCGCCCTGCGCACCCGGGACGGTGTGAAGCCGGTGTTCGTCTCGGTGGGCCACCGGATGAGCCTCGCCAACGCCTGCGCGCACACCCTGGCCCTCACCCCCGCGTACCGCCTGCCGGAGACCACCCGCCGCGCTGACTCCCTCTGCCGCCGGGCCCTGAAGGACGCGACGTGATCCGAGTACCCGTGCCGCGTACCTGTTCTGAGTACCGGTCCTGAGTACCGGTCCTGAGTACCCGTACGGATGTGGCTCGATCCGACCGGTCGGCAGGGTGGGCTGCATGACGACGCACCGCTCCCCGAAGCCCCTCGCCTACCCCGACCGTCCCGTCGAGCGCGCCGTGACCGCCACGCTGGTCCTGGCCACGCTGGCCGGCCTCGGCTGGATCGCCGGGATGATCTACACCCTCTCGGGATGGCCGCTCTAGACCCGGGTGGGCCACCCCCGGCCGGGGCCGGTCCGCGCTCCGTGAACATGCAGGCGGCCGGGCCCGATGCTGCAATGGCTGAGGGGACCGTCCGGCTGAGGAGTGGCCATGCACCAGGACATCGGGGACATGGGGCCCGTCGACTACCTGATCGTCGAGTTCCCCGGCAGCCGTATGACGGGTGAGGGCCTGCCCCTCCTCGTCGATCTCGTCGAGAGAGACATCATCCGCCTCCTCGACCTCGTCTTCGTCCACAAGGGCACCGACGGAACGGTCGACGTGCTGGAGGTGCGCGACACCGGGGACGAGGTCGATCTGACGGTGTTCGAGGGAGCCTCCTCGGGACTGCTCGACCAGGACGACCTCGACGACGCGGGCGCCGCGCTGGAACCCGGCAACTCCGCCGCCGTCGTCGTGTACGAGAACCTCTGGGCCGCGCCCCTCGCCCGAGCGCTGCGACGTGGCGGGGCCGAGCTGGTGGCCGGCGGGCGTATCCCCATGGACGCGCTGCTGGCGTCGCTGGACGCCGCCGAGGCGACGGCCTCCTCCGGAGGCGCCGTCACCGCCGGATGACCCGGCCGTACGCCGCCCGCCGGCACCCCACTTCGCGCACGGATCGCAGGGAGATGAAAGACATGGCAGGACTCCTTCGCGGCGTCGCCCGCACCGCCGTCATCTCGGGTACGGCCACCGCGGTGTCCAACCGCGTCTCACGCCGCCAGGCGGGCCGCTGGGCCCAGCAGGACCGCGAACGGCAACTCGCCTACGAGCAGCAGGCCGCGCCGCCCCCGCCGCCCGCCGCGCAGGCGCCCCCCGCGCCGCCCTCGGCCGCCGACGACATGACCAGCAAGATCGACCAACTGAAGCAACTCGCCGACCTCAAGGCCCAGGGCGTGCTCAGCGACGAGGAATTCGCGGCCCAGAAGCGCCGGGTCCTCGGCTGACACGGAAGGCACGGGGTCGTGCACGAGCCGGAGCCCGCGGCTGCACCCGCCACCGGTACGCAGCCGGCAGCTGCCGACCGGCTGCGCGATCTGCTGCGCACACGGGCCTACCAGAAGGCGCTCGTCTTCTCCGCGCTCATCGGCATCCCGGTCTCCCTCGCCGCGTTCTGGTTCCTGGCCGCCCTGCACGAGCTCGAACACGCGCTGTGGGCCGACCTGCCCGAGGCACTGGGCTGGAACACCCCGCCCTGGTGGTGGCCGCTCCCCCTGCTGACCCTCGCCGGCCTCACCGTCGGCCTCGTCGTCCGGCACCTGCCGGGCACCGGCGGCCATGTCCCCGCCGCCGGACTGAACCCGCACGGGCCGAGCACCTCCGCCCTGCCAGGGGTCCTCCTCGCGGCCCTGGCCAGCCTGCCGCTGGGCGCCGTCCTGGGCCCCGAAGCGCCGCTGATCGCCCTCGGCGGTGGTCTGGCGCTGCTCCTCGCACAGCTGGCCCGCGCGCCGGTGACAGCGCAGAGCGCCCCCCTGCTCGGTGCCGCCGGCGCCGCCGCGGCGCTTCCGGCGATCTTCGGCAATCCGCTGGTCGGAGCGGTGATCCTCATCGAGGTGGCCGGGGTGGGCGGCCCACGGCTGTTCGCCGTCATGCTCCCCGCGCTGCTGTCCAGCGGGATCGGCTCACTCGTCTTCACCGGGTTCGGCCGTTGGACCGGACTGTCCACCGGCAACCTGTCGCTGAAGGGGCTCACGTCGCCCCGCCTCGACGCCGGCGACGTCGTCTGGGCGGTGCTGCTGGCCGTCGCCATCGGCGCCGCGATGCACTACGTCATCAACACCGGGCGCCTGGCCGCGGTGTTCGTCTCGAAGCGGACCGTTCTCCATACGACCGCCTGCGCACTGGCAGCCGGGGCCTGTGCCGCGGTGTACGCGCTGGCCGTCGACCGGTCCCCGGCCGAGGTCGCCTCGTCCGGCCAGGCCGCCCTGTCCCGGCTCGCAGAGGACCCGCACGCCTGGGGCGTCGGCGCGCTGATCGCCGTACTGCTGTGCAAGGGGGCGGCCTACGCGCTGTGCCTGGGCAGCCTGCGCGGCGGACCGGTCTTCCCCGCGCTGTTCCTGGGGGCCGCGACGGGCGTGCTGCTCGCCCCGCTGCCCGGGCTCGGCGTCGTCCCGGGTCTCGCGGCGGGCATGGCAGCCGCCGGCGCCGCGGCCCTGCGGCTGCCGGTCAGCAGCGCGGTCCTGGCCGTACTCCTGCTGGGGAGCGCCGCGATGACCCCCGTGGTGATCCTCGCGGCGGTGGTGGGCTTCGTGACGGTCGAGCTGCTGCCGCCCGGGCGAGCCCTTCCGCCGACGGAGGAGGCGCCGGCCGGGTCCACGGCAGGCGGGGGATCCGGCGGGCGGGACGAGCCGGACACGGGCGCGGGAGCCGGCGGGCGGGACGTGCCGAGGGCCGACCGCGTCTCCGGCAGGCACGAGGGCGGCGCAGAGTGAGCCCCACCGAGGAGGAGCTCCCATGACGGCCTCCCCGACCTCGCACCCGATGTCCGAGACGGACTTCCGGGAGCTGTACCGCGAGCTGCGCGAGCAAGGGCCGAGTGGCACGGACGACCGGCCCGGAGCGCTGGCCCGGCTCACCCCTGAGCTCGTGATGGCGGCCGTCGGTGAGGTGCGCAGTGGGCGGACCGTGTCGCTCGCCGCGGACATCGAGTCCGTGCCGGGGCCCGACAACCCCGATCCGGCGTCCTACCGGATGATCGCGCCGACCGCGGGGGAGGACACCGCTCACGGGCTGCACTTCGCCCGGGACCGGTTCGCCATGAACGTGCACGGCGACGCCGACAGCCACCTCGACGCGCTCTGCCATGTCATGTTCGACGGCGAGCTGTACGGCTCGGTCCCGGCCGGCTCGGTGACCCCGGAACACGCCGGCGCGCTGACCCTGGACCTCGTGCGGGACGGCATCGTCGGGCGCGGGGTGCTGCTGGACATCCCGCGACTGCGAGACGTGCCGTGGCTGGACCCCGGTACACAGGTGAGCGCGGAGGACCTGGAGGCCGCCGAGGGCTACCAGGGCGTCGCGGTCGGTCCGGGTGACCTGCTGTTCGTGCGTGTGGGGCACCGCCGGCGGCGCCGCAGCCTGGGCCCCTGGGACCCGGCGCGGGCCAGGGCCGGCCTGCACCCGCGGGCGATGCGGTTCCCGGCCGGCCGGGGGGTGGCCGTCCTCGGCTCGGACGGCAACAACGACGCGGCTCCCAGCGCGGTACCCGGCATCGACTACCCGGTGCACGTCCTGGCCGTGCAGGCCATGGGCATGCATCTGCTGGACTATCTGGACCTCGAGGAGCTGACCGAGGCCTGCGCGCAGGCGGGCCGCTGGTCCTTCCTGTGCGTGGTCGCCCCGTTGCGGCTGCCCTCGGCCACCGGCTCACCGGTGAACCCGGTCGCCGTCCTGTGACCGGCGCGACGGGTCGGGGGCCGGTGCTGCGGATGCCGCATCCCCGCCGCCCGTATACGTTCGAAGTGCGGCCAGGGACGTGTTCGGGCCTCCACGTGGTCGGTCCCCATGTGTCCGGGTCTCCACGTGGTCAATCCCCACATGTCCGGTCTCCACATGTCCGGGCTCCATGTGTTCGGTCTCCCGTGTTCAGGTCTGCGCGACAGCGGCGGACCGCACCAGCGAGGACGGTGGTCCCATGGGCGACTCGCCCCACCACGACGTCATCATCATCGGCACCGGCGCCGGCGGCGGAACGCTCGCCCATCGGCTCGCCCCTTCCGGCAAGCGGATCCTGATCCTGGAACGCGGCGGCCACCTGCCGCGCGAGCGCGACAACTGGGACTCCACGGCCGTGTTCGTCAAGGCCAAGTACCGTGCCCCGGAGTTCTGGCTCGACAAGCACGGCAATGAATTCCCGCCCGAGGTCAACTACTACGTCGGCGGCAACACCAAGTTCTACGGCGCGGCCCTGTTCCGGCTGCGCCCGGAGGACTTCGGGGAGCTGCGCCACCACGGCGGCCTCTCGCCCGCCTGGCCGATCCGGTACGAGGACCTGGAGCCGTACTACGCCCAGGCGGAACACCTCTACCGTGTGCACGGCCGGCACGGCGAGGACCCCTGGGAAGGCCCGTGGAGCGCGCAGTACGCGCATCCGCCGGTCGAACACGAGCCGCGTATCCAGCAGTTGAGCGACGACCTGGAGAAGCAGGGCCTGCACCCGTTCCACCTGCCCATCGGCGTCGACCTGACCCAGGACGCGAGCGGCCGGGCCACCCACTTCAGCGCCTGCATCCGCTGCAATCGCGTCGACGGTTTCCCCTGCCTGGTCCGGGGCAAGTCCGATGCCCAAGTGGTCTGCGTCGAACCGGCCTTGGAGCACCAGAACGTCGAGATGATCACCAACGCCCAGGTGACGCGCCTCGACACCGATCCGACGGGGCGCAGCGTCACCGCGGTCGTCGCCCGGCTCGCGGACGGGCAACAGGTCCGTTTCTCGGCCGACATCGTCGTCGTGGCCTGCGGAGCGGTCAACTCCGCCGCCCTGCTGCTCGCTTCGGCGAACGACCGGCACCCGGCCGGGCTGGCGAACAGCTCCGGCGTCGTGGGCCGCCACTACATGCGGCACAACAACCTCGCCCTGATGGCCGTCTCGAGGGAGCCGAACGACACGCAGTTCCAGAAGACGCTCGCCCTGCACGACTGGTACCTGGGCGCGGACGACTGGGACTTCCCGCTCGGCGGCATCCAGATGCTCGGCAAGTCGGACGCCGAGCAGATCCACGGCGAGGCCCCGCGCTGGGCCGGAGCGGTGACACCCGACATGCCCTTCGAGGTACTGGCCCACCACGCCGTCGACTTCTGGCTGTGCGGCGAGGACCTGCCGCAGCCCGGCAACCGGGTCACCCTGGACGGCGACGGCCGTATCCGCCTCACCCTCGACGAGAACAACAACGTCGCCGGGCTGGGCCGCCTGCGGCACAAACTCCAGCATCTGCTCGGCCGGCTCGGCATGCACGAGCACCACCTGCTGTCGCACAGCATCTATCTGCACAAAGGCATGCCCATCGGGGCCACCGCCCATCAGGCGGGCACCGTGCGCTTCGGCACCGACCCGGCGTCGTCCGCCCTGGACGTCCACTGCAAGGCGCACGACGTCGACAACCTGTACGTGGTCGACACGAGCTTCTTCCCGAGCATCGGCGCGGTCAACCCGTCCCTGACCGCCATGGCGAACGCGCTGCGCGTGGGCGACCACCTCGTGGAGCGCTTGACCTGACCCCAGCCGGGGACTCGTCTTCGGGCGGGGGAAGATCCTCCGCCGGTCGGCGCAACACCGGCTCGCGCCGCGCGCCGCCGCCCACCCGCCGGTGATTGGGTGGCGCCCGACCGCCGGGCCACGGCCCGGACGACCCGGCCCGCAGCGCAGGAGACAGGCATCGTGAGTTCCCCCGAGGGCGCACCCCGCGACGTGATCCCCGCCCAACTGCTCAAGGGACAGAAGGCCCTCGTCACCGGGGCCAACTCCGGCATCGGCAAGGCCACGGCGGTGGCCATGGGCCGGGCCGGGGCGGACGTGGTCGTGAACTACGTGGCCGGCCGCGAGGAAGCGCAGAAGGTGGTCGAGGAGATCCAGTCGTTCGGGGTCCGGGCGATCGCCGTCGAGGCGGACGTCTCCGACGAGGACCAGGTCGTCGCGATGACGAACCGGACGGTCGAGGAGTTCGGCACCCTCGACATCCTGGTCGCCAACGCCGGTCTCCAGCGCGACGCCCCGTTCACCGAGATGACGCTCGCCCAGTGGCAGAAGGTCATCGACGTGAACCTCACCGGGCAGTTCCTGTGCGCCCGGGAGGCCACCAAGGAGTTCCTGCGGCGCGGCGTCGTCCCCGAGGTGTCGCGCGCGGCCGGAAAGATCATCTGCATGAGCTCGGTGCACCAGGTCATCCCCTGGGCCGGGCACGTCAACTACGCCTCGTCCAAGGGCGGGGTGCGGATGATGATGGAGACGCTCGCCCAGGAACTCGCGCCGAAGAAGATCCGCGTCAACGCCATCGCCCCCGGCGCCATCCAGACCCCCATCAACCGCAGCGCCTGGGAGACGGCGGACGCCCGCGAGGACCTCCTCAAGCTGATTCCCTACGACCGTGTCGGCGACCCGGACGACATCGCCAACGCGGCCGTCGGCCTCGCCTCCGACCTCATGGACTACGTGGTGGGCGCCACGCTCTTCGTGGACGGCGGGATGACCCTGTTCCCCGGTTTCGCCACCGGCGGCTGACCGCACTCCTGGTGCCGCTGGGCGTGGCCCTGCCCCTGATCACGCTCATCCTGCACGGCTACGGGCTGCGCCGCGGCGACCGTACCGCGCTGCTGCTGGCGCGCCGCTGGTCGGCGGTCATGACGGTGCAGTTCGCGATGGGAGCCTGAGTCGTTCCAGTCCCTCCCCGGTCTAGGTGCGGTCCAAGGCGGCGTCGAGCGTGATCGCCGCGTCGATCAGCGCCAGGTGGGTGAAGGCCTGCGGGAAGTTGCCCAGTTGCCGGCCCGTGGGGTCGATCTCCTCCGAGTACAGGCCGAGATGGTTGGCGTAGCCCATCATCTTCTCCAGCACCAGCCGCGCCTTGTCGGGCCGTCCCGCGCGCCCGAGAGCGTCCACGTACATGAAGGTGCACAGCGAGAAGGTGCCCTCGGAGCCGCGCAGACCGTCGGGCGACGCCTCGGGGTTATAGCGGTATACCAGGCTGTCGCTGACCAGTTCCTGTTCCATGGCGTCGAGGGTCGACGTCCACATCGGGTCCTCGGGGGTGATGAAACCGACCGTGGCCATGCGCAGCAGCGAGGAGTCGAGGACGTCGCCGGCGTAGTGCTGGACGAAGGCCTGACGTCCCTCGCTCCAGCCCTTGGCCATGACCTGCTCGTAGCAGTCGTCCCGGGCGCGGCGCCATCGGTCGCCCGCGGCGGGCCGGCCGTTGGACTCGGCGAGCCGCAGCGCGCGGTCGAAGGCCACCCAGGACATCACCCGGCCGTAGGTGAAGTCCTGTCGTCCGCCGCGGGTCTCCCACAGGCCCTCCTCGGCCTGGTCCCAGTGGTCGACCAGCCAGTCGAGGTTGGTCAGCAGCGCGTTCCAGCCGTGGTGCCCCACCTGGAGGCCGTGCCGGTGCGCGAAGTAGATGCTGTCCAGGGCCTCGCCGTAGATGTCGAGTTGGAGCTGGGTGGCGGCGCCGTTGCCGATCCGCACCGGCGCGGAACCCGCGTACCCCGCCCAGTGATCGAGGACCTGCTCGTCCAGGTCGGACGATCCGTCCACCTTGTACATGACGTTCAGCGGACCGGTGTCACCGTGCTGCCCCGCCCGCTCCTTGACCCGGTCCGCGAGCCACTGGATGAACGCCCGTGCCTCGTCGGTGAAGCCCAGCCCCAGCAGGGCGTACACCGAGAAGGACGCGTCACGGATCCAGGTGAAGCGGTAGTCCCAGTTGCGTTCGCCGCCCAGCTGCTCGGGAAGGGCCGCCGTCGGGGCGGCCACCACGGCGCCGGTGGGGGCGAACGTCATCAGCTTCAGGGTGATCGCGGAGCGCTCCACGGTCTCGCGCCAGCGTCCCGTGTAGCGGGACTGGCGCAGCCAGGTACGCCAGAACTGCACCGTCTCGTCGAAGAGTTGCCCGTACTCCGACAGCCGCATCTCCCTCGGCGGCCCGTCGGCACCCCATTCCAGGGCCAGTCCGCGCTCCTGGCCGGCCTCCAGGGTCAGCGTGAAGTGCAGTGAGTCCCGCCGGTCGGCGAGCATGTCCAGCAGCCGTTTGTCGCCCGGTTCCCGGATGGGGTGCACGGTGAGCTCCGAGCCGTCCGCCGCGTGGAACACCGCGCCGTGCATGGTGATGTGCAGACGGTGCGGCTGCCGTCCGTAGTCGAACCTCGGCGCTATCTCCACCTCGAACGTCATGTTGCCGCGCACACAGCGGACCATCCTCACCAGACGGTGACTCTCGGTGACCGTCGTGCCGGTCACCGGCATGAAGTCGATGACCTCTCCCGCACCCGCCTCGGTCATGAACCGGGTGACCAGGATCGCCGTGTCGGGAAGGTACAACTGCTTGGTCGCGTAGGCGTGGTGCATCGGCCGGACGGTGCAGTGCCCGCCCTTGTCCTTGTCCAGCAGCCCGCCGAACACGCTGGGGGAGTCGAATCTCGGGGCGCAGAACCAGTCCACGCTGCCGTCGGTCGTCACCAGCGCCGCCGTCTGGAGATCGCCGAGGAGACCGTGGTCCTCGATCAGGGGGTAGTCGTCCATCGGGGGCCGCCCTTTCGGTGTGCGATTCACCCGAATGCCCTAGATCAGACTAAGCCGGGGTGCCGGGATCGGCGCGCGGGACGGGGGTGCGCGGGACGCGGGCGCGCGACGGGGGCCGGCGCCGCCGTGCCGGTGCGGCAGGGGGCGGCGTAGGGCGAGCGCCGAGGAACTGAGAGTTCGTCACGACGACGACCGGCGGGCGGGCGTGGGCCTCAGCCGATCAGCCCTGCGATGCTCTTGCCCGTCAGCCACAGGCCGATCAGGACACTGCCGAACACGATCGCCTGCTGCGCGTGGTCCGACATCCAGGTGCGCAGTCCCAGCAGCCGGCGCTGGGCCGGCGCCGGTCGCAGCGCCACGTACAGCTCGGCGGCGAGCAGGGTGGCGGTCGCGAGGACGCAGAACGCGACCAGCACCAGCCAGGTGGTGGCCTCGGAGGTGTCGGCGTCCACCACCGTGGCGGCGCCCGCGCCCACGAGCCCCCAGGGCTGGAGAAGGACGGCGAGCCCCGCAGCCGGCCAGATCGCGCCCCGTTCCATTCGTGAGGTGAGGAAGGAGGACGACTTGCCGTGCGAGGACTTGTGGTGCGACGTGTCGTGTGACGACGTGTCGCGCGGCGACGAGGCGCCGTCGACGGAAGCGGACGGATCGGCCTTGCCCGGACGGTGGCGCCAGGCCGGCAGGGCTCTCCCGCGCGGCGTACGTTCGCGGACGGGCCGGCGGTGCCGGTGTACGCCGTACACGATCAGGGACAGCCCGACGAGAAGCTTGGCCACCAGGTGCAACGTCGAGGGAGGCGACCTCGGCTCCGGGGGCCGTCCGCCGGTCAGGGTCAGGACCAGCGCGATCACCACCCCGAAGCACGCCACCCATCCCGAGATGAACGCCAGCCCGGTCCGCACCCCTTTGGCGGACGCCACCACCAGGACGAACGCCATGAGAGGGAGGGGGTCGAGCGTGATGGCGAGGGCGATGAGCAGCAGGTCGAAGACCATGGGCGATCCCATCCGGCACCGTACGGACCGAGCCTATGCACGGCCGTGATCCGCCGCATCTCTGCCCGGCGGGTCCCGCACCGCGTGGTGCGATGGCGTGCCGAGGCCCGTTTCGTCGCGCACCCTGGAGTCGGGAAGGAGCAGCTCGATGGAGACTTCCGCAGCGATGCCGTCGGCCCCGTGGGCTCGCCGCAGAGTCGGCCCGACGGGGTGAGGCGCGGGGCCGGCTTCCGCCGGTGGAACGGCTCCTGGCTGCACCCGTCGTGGTGGCGGGGCCGCTTCACCGCACTGACGGCCCACCTGAGAGCCCTCCACGCGCGCGTGGAGGCCCGCTTCCCGGTGATCACCGGACTCGTGGACCGACTGGTGTCGGTGAACATCTTCGACTCCGCCACCCGTATCGCCGCACAGTGCTTCCTGACCGCGGTGCCGTTGCTGTTCGTGCTCGGCGCCTACGCGCCGGAGGCGGTGCAGGACCAGGTCGCCGCCTCGATCAGCTCCGTCTTCGGACTGACCGGACAGTCCAAGGCCCAGGTGGAGCAGGCGTTCCAGCCCACGAACGAGGACCTTCGTCAGGCGACCGGCCTGGTGGGCGGGTTGATGGTGCTGCTCTCGGCCACCGCGGTGAGCCGCGCCGTCCAGCGGCTGTGCAGACGGGCCTGGCAGCTGCCCCGGACGGCGGGGCGGGTCTCTCCATGGCGGTGGGTGGCGTGGATCCTGCTGTGGCTCGGCGCCCTGGTGGTGCAAGGGCTGCTGCACAACGGGTTCGGCCTCGGGGCCTGGGTGGGGTTGCCGGTCGTCCTGGTCATGCAGGCGGTGATGTGGTGGTGGACCCAGCACATGCTGCTGGGCGGCATCATCCCCTGGCGGCCCCTGGTGCCGGGGTCCGTGCTCACCGCGATCGCGGTGAGCGTGCTGTCCGTGACCGCGCATTTCTACATGCCCCGGGCTCTCGACCGGGCATTGGCCGACTACGGTTCCGCGGGTTCGGTCTTCGTCCTGCTGTCCTGGCTGATCGTCGTGTGCGTGGCCATCGCCATCGGCCTCAGCACGGGCGCCGTGCTGTCCCAGGAGCCCTTCATCAAGCGCCGTCTGGAGCGCCGGACGCCACCACCCTGACGGCGGCGCCGTATTCGGTGATGCCGTATCCGGTGATGCCGGTCGGCGTCCGTGCCGGTCTCAGGTGCGGGGCGACGGTTCCGGGGCGATGGGCGGATGCGGGGGCAGGGAGGGCGGGTGCCCGGGAGGGGAAGGCGGGTGCGCGGGCCGGGAGGGCGGCGTGTCGTCGCCGATCGTCCGCAGGTCCGCCCGCAGGGTGACGAGCCAGTTCTCGACGTCCACCAGCACGGGCAGCACCGGGCCGGTGAGCGCGGCCTCGACCTCGTACGGAATGTGCACCGGCGGCACCCGGATGCCGCCCGGCGGGAAGCCGGCGGCCCTGTCGGCCGCGTCGGCCGTCGACTCGGCCGCCGCGCGCGCCCACTCGGCCGCGGCGTCGGGCACCTTGCCGTCGAAGTCGCGCGCCGCGATCTGCGGCAGCCAGTTGGAGCCGACCAGGATGTGGATCGCGCAGTTGAGGGCGGCGGGCCAGTCGGGCGCCGCCTCGTGGTGGCTCTGGGGCTCGCTGCGGTACTGGGCGTACGCCGCCTCGGCGAGGCGCAGTCGGTGACGGGTCTGCCGTCTGGCCTGCTCGGTGTCGCCAGGGGGCTCGGCGCCCTCGCCGGGGGGCGGCTCCGTGCTGCGCCTGACGGGTGGCCCGGCGTCGGCCTCGGACGGCTCGGGCGGTGGGGGCTCGGGCGGGGGTGGCCCGGGCGGTGGCGTGTCGGCCGGCGGGATGTCCGTGCCGCCCTGGGCCCGCCCGGTTCGCCCCGGCGTCGACGACGCGGTCGTCGTCCGGGCGGGCAGTACGGCCGCCGCCGTCGCCGGTACCAGGGGCGCGGCCTCCAGGAGCAGTCGCGCCATGCCGCGCCTGACCTCGGTGGACGCTCCGGCCGGCCAGGCCACGACCCCGCACAGCAGGCCGATGCAGCAGCCCGTCAGGACGTCCACCAACCGGGTCTCCCCGAGCTGCCAGGTGACCGGGACGAGCTGGGCGAATGCCGTGGAGACCACCAGCGTGAACAGGCCCTGGGCCCACGCGATGCCGGCGACGG
The DNA here is from genome assembly GCF_043673425.1 of Streptomyces sp. M41. NCBI lineage: Bacteria > Bacillati > Actinomycetota > Actinomycetes > Kitasatosporales > Streptomycetaceae > Streptomyces > Streptomyces sp. M41. Next base: position 445,394 of record NZ_JBIMKE010000001.1, read on the forward strand.
GGCCCACCGTGAACGCCAGCAGCATGAGCGGGACCAGCAGCGCCGCGTACACGTCGGTCGCCTCCCCCACCCCGAGGATCAGCGCCCCCGCCGTCAGCGCCCCCGCGAACGTCCCCGTCACCGCCAGACGTACGGCGGACCAGGTGGCGCCCGCCGTCGTACGGCCCAGCGTCAGCACGGCCAGCAGCACCCAGAAGCCGTGCGAGAGGTCCAGCGAACCGGCCACGAGACGCGCGACGCCCAGGCCGAGGGCCGTGCGCACCGCGTTCTGGAACACGACCGAGCGCTGTGTGAGATTCCCGGTGAGCCGCCGCAGCCACAGGTCGGCGGCGGGCGGCCCGGCGTACCAGAGCTGTTCGCTCGGCAGGCCGCGGACGCCGCGTCTGCCGCCCAGCGCGACGGACAGGGCGGCCCGCGCCGTCACCGCCGAGGCCGCCTCCGCGAGGACGGCCGACTGGCGGCGCAAAACAGGCAGTGACGGGGGTGCGCGTCCCGCCGCCGCCTGCCCCCGGGCGACGAGGAACTGCTGGACCACCTCCTCCAGCGCCTCGGGACCCGGGACGGGACGCCGACCGCGCAGGTTCGCGGCCATGGCGACGCACTCCGCGGCGATCGCGGAAAGCAGCGGCGCCGAGACACCGTCCGGGGCGGGCGTGGGTGAGGGATGCTCGGCGGCACGGGCCAGCTGGTCGACCAGACGCCGGGTCGCGCCACCGGTGTGCGCCAGCGCCCGGTCGGTGCGCCCCGCGCCGGTCGGTCGTACGGCGGGCGGCAGCCGGGACAGCCGCAGGGACTGACCGGCCGCCCGCAGCTCATGGACCAGGCCCGGCTCGGCCGTGGCACCGCACGCCGAAGCCCTCGCCGCGCGTGCCGCCACTTCCAGCGCGGCGGCGACACGCTCGCGGTAGGAGACCTCCGGCGGGGCGGGCAGCAGCAGGAGTTCGCAGAGCACCAGCAGCGCGCCACCCAGAAGGACGCCCGCCAGCCGTTCCGGGAGGGTGTCCGGCAGATACGGCGGGAAGCAGGCCAGGATGTAGAACAGTTGCAGGCCGGGGGTGGCGCCGGCCGGGCCCGGGCCGCAGGCCGCGCCGAAGGACATCACGAAGCCCACGAGGACCATCCCGGCGACCGCGGGGCCGGTGGCCACGGCCAGCGCGGTGCCGAGCGCGGTCAGGGCCACGGCGACCGGCAGGACGTGCACGACGACGCGGGCGCGGTCCCGGCCGGAGCCGGGCAGCGGGGACAGGATGCCGAGGGCGATGGGGGTGAAGAAGGCGTACAACGCCAGGACGGGCGAGTCCAGGAGGTAGACCGCCGGATAGAACCCGGCGGCAGCCGCGACGCTGATCCGCACCGCGCGCCGCGCGGCCTGCACACGGTCGGGTGACGACGCCCGCACCGGCATGGCGCTCCTTCCCGCGGCCCCGCCCCGGGGAGCATCCCACCGCCGTCCTTCCATTCTGCGCACCGCGGCGCGGCCGGCAGTTCGCGGCGGAACGGGGGCTCGGTGGACCCGGGGCTCGGGGGACCGAGGGACCGGGGGAGGGGCGGCGACGGCCGTGCGGCGCTGGTGGCGCGTGGACACGCGCGCCTCACGGGTGTGGAGCTTGTGGCCCGACCCCCGGCTCCCGGGTTCACCGGACGGCGGCCACCCGGAAGGTGATGCCCGCGCCGCGCAGCCGCTCGATCAGGGCGTCTCCCATCGCGACCGCCGTCGTGACCTGCCCGGCCGTCTGCGGCAGCTCGTCGACGGCCAGGGACAGTGCCGACTCGGCGAACATCTTCGCCGTCTCGCCGTATCCGGGGTCACCGCCCGCGACCTCCGTGAAGACCTTCCGGCCGCCGCCCTCGCCGACGAAGCGGACGGAGAACCAGCTCTTCGCCCGCTTCTGAGGCCCCGGCCCCTCGCCGGGCTTCAGCCGGTCGGACAGCCAGCGCCGGGCGGGCGGCAGCTGGGCGGCGGTGGCGAGGGCGCCCACCGCCGCGACCCCGCCGAGCGCCACGGGCAGATGCCGTACGGCGGCGTAGTGGCGGTAGCGGAAGTCGGGACCGTAGCGCTCCAGGGCCCGGGCGGAGCGCTTGACGATCTGCGGGTCGATCGTCGGCAGCGGCAGCGCCCACGCGCCGACCTCCTTGGCGAACCGGGGCACGCCTGTGGGCGCCAGCGCCCGTCGTCCCATCACCCGCGGCTCATGACGGGCGCGTTCACGCGCGGCGGCCCACATCTGACGCCCGCGCGCGAACTGGTTGAGCGCCGAGGCGAACGTACCGCCGGAGAAAGCGGCGTCGACGGTCACGAACCCGTCCACCGTGAGCGGCACGCTCCGGGGCAGCTGCTGGACGGTGAAGTACGCGCCGAGGTCGTGCGGTACGGAGTCGAAGCCGGCGGCGTGCACGAGCCGCGACCCGGTCTCACGCGCGCGTGCGTCGTGCCGGACGTAGGTCCGGTCCACGAACTCCGGCTCCCCGCACAGGTCGAGGTAGTCGGCGCCGGTGTCCGCGCAGGCGGCGACGAGGTCTTCGCCGTACGTCATGTACGGTCCCACCGTCGTGGCCACCACGCGCGCGTGCTCGGCGATCCGGCGCACGGCGGCCGGATCGGAGACGTCCGCCTCCAGCACGCCGACCCGCTCACCGCCGGGCAGCCGGTCCCGCAGCTGCTCCAGCTTCTCCTTGCTGCGGCCGGCGATCGCCCAGCGCAGCCCGTCCGGCGCCTGCGCGGCGAGGTACTCCGCGGTGAGCACCCCGACGAAACCCGTCGCCCCGTAGAGCACGATGTCGTACGGGCGATCCGTCCTGTTCAGCCTGCTCATGACACCCCTCGGTCTCGCAGCTCGCGCCGTTGTCGGTGGCCGAGGCTAGCGTGAGGTGTGCGGAGCCCGACGACGAGCCCGGAGGTAAGCGGTGGCCGTGCCCAAAAATGCCCTGAAGAAATGGGAGAAAGTGCGCGCGTTCGCACTCGGGCTGCCGGAGGCCGGCGAGGAGTTCCCCTGGGGCGAGACGGTCGCGAAGGTCAACAAGAAGGTGTTCGTCTTCCTCGGCGTCGACGACGGCAGCTATCCACTCGGCATAACCGTGAAGCTCAAGGACGAGTCGGCCCACGCCCACGCGCTGACCTGCCCGGGTGCCGAGCCCGCCGGGTACGGCCTGGGCAAGTCCGGCTGGGTCAGCATCCCGCTGGAAGCGAAGGGCGCCCCGGCGGCGGAGCTGCTGTGCGACTGGGTGGAGGAGAGCTACCGCACGATCGCGCCGAAGCGGCTGACGGCGGAGCTGGACGGGCGCTGATTGCGCGGGCCGGGTTCGCGGGCGGGCTTCCGGCGGGTAACTTGCTAAGCGCTTGCTCTTGTGTCCGCTGGAACATGTTCTTAGCATCACTGGTGTTACAGCAGTAGTGTCATACCCCTGGGGGCAGGATGGCGACGACGCCAGGACAGGGCCCGCTCACCGGCGTGCGTGTGGTCGAGCTGGCCGGCATCGGGCCCGGCCCGTTCGCCGCCATGCTCCTCGCCGACCTGGGCGCCGACGTCGTGCGCGTGGACCGGCCGGGCGGCACGGGACTCGCGATCGACACCGCGTACGACATCACCAACCGCAACAAGCGCTCGGTGATCGTCGACCTGAAGGCTCCCGACGGGCCCGCGCGCGTGCTCGACCTCGCCGCCCGCGCCGACATCCTCATCGAGGGCTACCGTCCCGGCGTCGCCGAGCGCCTCGGCGTCGGCCCCGAGGAGTGCCACGCCCGCAACCCCCGCCTGGTCTACGGCCGCATGACCGGCTGGGGCCAGGACGGGCCGCTCGCCCATCGCGCCGGCCACGACATCGCGTACATCGCCCTCACCGGCACCCTCGGCATGATCGGCAGCCCCGACGAACCCCCGGCCGTCCCCGCCAACCTGGTCGGCGACTACGCGGGCGGCTCCCTCTACCTGGTGGTGGGCGTCCTCGCCGCCCTCCACCACGCGCGCGAGAGCGGCGCCGGCCAGGTCGTCGACGCCGCCATCGTCGACGGCACCTCGCACCTCTCCGCGATGATCCACGGCATGCTCGCCGCCGGCGGTTGGCAGGACCGGCGCGGCGCCAACCTCCTGGACGGCGGCTGCCCGTACTACGGGACGTACGAGACGGCCGACGGCCAGTACATGGCGGTCGGCGCGCTGGAGCCCCAGTTCTACGACGAGTTCCTGGAGCTGCTCGGCATCACGGACTTCGCCTCCGCCCGTAAGGACTGGGCCCGCTGGGGGGAGCTGCGCGAGGCGGTCGCCGCCCGCTTCAAGTCCCGTACACGGGACGAGTGGACGGCCGTCTTCGAGGGCACCGACGCGTGTGTCGCCCCCGTCCTCTCCCTGCGCGAGGCCCCGCACCACCCCCACCTGGCCGCCCGGGGCACCTTCACCGACCACGGCGGCATCACCCAGCCCGCCCCGGCCCCCCGCTTCTCGGCCACCCCCACCGCCGTACGCACCGGCCCCGCACAGCCCGGCGCCGACACGGCGGAGGTGGCCCGCGCATGGGGGGTGCCCGCACTGGCGGCCGGACCCGGCGTCCCGGGCGTGATGGATGCTGGGGGGAGGGGCCCGGATCTGCGGGGCGCCGAGGTGATCGACCCCGACCTGGCGGACGCCGACGGAGCGGGCCCGGATCGAGGCCCGGACCTCAGGGGCGCCGAGGTGATCGACCCGGCCATGATCCCCACCGATCCGACGCCCCCGCCTGCGAACATCGCCGAACCCACGCCCCCGGCCTCGAACACCGCCCAGCCCACGCCCCCGGCCTCGAACACCGCCCAGCCCACAAGCCGCCGGCCCATGAGCCCCCGCCCGAAGGGCGTCGGCACCACACCCCCGGACCCGTACAGCGCCGACATGAAGGGCCTCGAATGAAGCGGCAGATCTTCGCCCCCGAGCACGACGCGTTCCGGGAGACCGTGCGGGCCTTCCTCGCCAGGGAGGTGCTGCCGTACTACGAGCAGTGGGAGAAGGACGGCATCGTCTCCCGCGAGGCCTGGCGCGCGGCCGGAAAGCAGGGCCTGCTCGGTTTCGCCGTGCCCGAGGAGTACGGGGGCGGCGGCACCCCCGACTTCCGCTACAGCGCCGTACTCGCCGAGGAGTTCACCCGGGCCGGCGCCCCGGGCCTCGCCCTCGGGCTGCACAACGACATCATCGGCCCCTATCTGACGAGCCTCGCCACCGACGAGCAGAAGCGCCGCTGGCTGCCCGGCTTCTGCGACGGCACGCTGATCACCGCCATCGCCATGACCGAACCCGGCGCCGGCTCCGACCTCCAGGGCATCCGCACCCATGCCGAGGACCGGGGCGACCACTGGGTGCTCAACGGCACCAAGACGTTCATCTCCAACGGCATCCTCGCCGACCTGGTGATCGTCGTCGCGAAGACCACCCCCGAGGGCGGCGCGCACGGCCTGTCGCTGCTCGTCGTGGAGCGGGGCACGGCCGGCTTCGAGCGTGGCCGCAACCTCGACAAGATCGGCCAGAAGGCGCAGGACACGGCCGAGCTGTTCTTCCACGACGTCCGCGTGCCCAAGGAGAACCTCCTCGGCGACCTCGACGGTGCCTTCGTCCATCTGATGACGAACCTCGCCCAGGAGCGCCTGAGCATCGCCGTATCCGCGATCGCCGCCGCCGAGCACCTGCTGGAGATCACCACCGACTACGTCAAGGAGCGCGAGGCCTTCGGGCGGCCCCTGGCGACCAAGCAGCACATCCGCTTCGAGGTGGCCGAGATGGCCACCGAGTGCGCCGTCACCCGCACGTTCCTCGACCGCTGCATAGAGGACCACTCGAACGGCGCGCTCGACGCCGTCCACGCCTCGATGGCCAAGTGGTGGGCGACCGAGCTCCAGAAGCGAGTGGCCGACCGCTGCCTGCAACTGCACGGCGGATACGGCTACATGAGCGAATACCCGGTCGCCCGTGCCTTCACCGACGGCCGCATCCAGACCATCTACGGAGGGACGACCGAGATCATGAAGGAGATCATCGGCCGTTCCCTGCTCGGCTGAAGCCCTCCTGCCGGGCCGACCCTCACCGAAAGGCCTCCCTGTGAGCACCGAAGCGTACGTGTACGACGCGATCCGCACCCCGCGCGGGCGCGGCAAGGCGAACGGCGCCCTGCACGGCACCAAGCCCATCGACCTGGTCGTCGGCCTCATCCACGAGATCCGCGACCGCTTCCCGAACCTCGACCCGGCCGCCGTCGACGACATCGTGCTCGGCGTCGTCGGCCCGGTCGGCGACCAGGGCTCCGACATCGCCCGGATCGCCGCGATCGCCGCCGGGCTGCCGGACACCGTGGCCGGCGTCCAGGAGAACCGCTTCTGTGCCTCGGGCCTGGAGGCCGTCAACCTGGCCGCCGCCAAGGTGCGCTCCGGCTGGGAGGACCTCGTCCTCGCCGGCGGCGTCGAGTCCATGTCCCGGGTGCCGATGGCGTCGGACGGCGGCGCCTGGTTCAACGACCCGATGACCAACCTGTCCGTCAACTTCGTGCCGCAGGGCATCGGCGCCGACCTCATCGCCACGATCGAGGGCTTCTCCCGCCGTGACGTCGACGAGTACGCGGCGCTGTCCCAGGAGCGGGCGGCGACCGCCTGGAAGGAGGGCCGTTTCGACCGCTCCGTCGTCCCGGTCAAGGACCGCAGCGGCCTCGTCGTCCTCGACCACGACGAGCACATGCGCCCCGGCACCACCGCCGAGTCCCTCGGCAAGCTCAAGCCGTCCTTCGCGGACATCGGCGACCTCGGCGGCTTCGACGCCGTCGCGCTCCAGAAGTACCACTGGGTCGAGAAGATCGACCATGTGCACCACGCGGGCAACTCCTCCGGCATCGTCGACGGCGCCTCGCTGGTCGCGATCGGCTCGCAGGAGGTCGGCGACCGCTACGGCCTCACGCCCCGCGCGCGGATCGTCTCCGCCGCCGTCTCCGGCTCGGAGCCCACCATCATGCTCACCGGCCCCGCGCCCGCCGCCCGAAAGGCGCTCGCCAAGGCCGGGCTGACCATCGACGACATCGACCTCGTCGAGATCAACGAGGCCTTCGCGGCCGTCGTCCTGCGCTTCGTCAAGGACATGGGCCTGTCCCTGGACAAGGTCAACGTCAACGGCGGCGCCATCGCCCTCGGCCACCCGCTCGGCGCGACCGGCGCCATGATCCTCGGCTCGCTCGTCGACGAACTCGAGCGCCAGGACAAGCGGTACGGCCTCGCCACCCTGTGCGTGGGCGGCGGCATGGGCATCGCCACCATCGTCGAGCGCATCTGACCCCCTCCCGACGGATACGACGGATCACACGGAGCACTTCCTCATGAGCACTGAATCCACCACCATCCGCTGGGAACAGGACCGCGACGGCGTCGTCACCCTCGTCCTCGACGATCCCAACCAGTCCGCGAACACCATGAACCAGGCGTTCCGCGACTCGCTCGCCGTGGTCACGGACCGGCTGGAAGCGGAGAAGGACACCATCCGCGGTGTCATCATCACCTCCGCCAAGAAGACCTTCTTCGCCGGCGGCGACCTGCGCGACCTCATCCGGGTCACCCCGGAGACCGCCCAGGAGCTGTTCGAGGGCGGCATGGCCATCAAGCGTCAGCTGCGCCGCATCGAGACCCTGGGCAAGCCGGTCGTCGCCGCCCTGAACGGCGCGGCCCTCGGCGGCGGTTACGAGATCGCCCTCGCCTGCCACCACCGCATCGCCCTCGACGCGCCCGGCTCCAAGATCGGCTGCCCCGAGGTCACCCTCGGCCTGCTGCCGGGCGGCGGCGGTGTGGTGCGCACGGTCCGCCTGCTCGGCATCGCCGACGCCCTGCTGAAGGTCCTGCTCCAGGGCACCCAGTACAACCCGCAGCGCGCCCTCCACAACGGCCTCGTCGACGACGTGGCCGGCACCCAGGAGGAACTGCTCGCCAAGGCCCGCGCGTACATCGAGGCCCACCCCGAGTCCCAGCAGCCCTGGGACCGCCCGGGCTACAAGATCCCCGGCGGCACGCCCGCCAACCCCAAGTTCGCGGCGAACCTGCCCGCCTTCCCCGCCAACCTGCGCAAGCAGACAGGCGGCGCCCCCTACCCGGCACCGCGCAGCATCCTCGCGGCGGCCGTCGAGGGCGCCCAGGTCGACTTCGAGACCGCGCAGGTCATCGAGGCCCGTTACTTCGTGGAGCTGGCGGCCGGCCAGACGTCGAAGAACATGATCCAGGCGTTCTTCTTCGACCTCCAGTCCGTCAACTCCGGCGCGAACCGCCCCAAGGGCATCGAGCCGCGGAAGGTCCGCAAGGTCGCCGTCCTGGGCGCCGGCATGATGGGCGCCGGCATCGCCTACTCGTGCGCCCGCGCGGGGATCGACGTCGTCCTGAAGGACGTGTCGCTGGAAGCGGCCCTCAAGGGCAAGGGCTACTCCGAGAAGCTGTGCGCCAAGGCGGTCTCCCGGGGCCGTACGACGCAGGAGAAGGCGGACGCGCTGCTGGCGCGCATCACGCCCGCGACCGACCCCCAGGACGTGGCCGGCTGCGACGCGGTCATCGAGGCCGTCTTCGAGAACCCGGAGCTGAAGCACAAGGTCTTCCAGGAGATCCAGAACGTCGTCGAGCCGGACGCGCTGCTGTGCTCCAACACCTCGACCCTCCCGATCACCGTCCTCGCCGAAGGCGTCGAGCGCCAGGCCGACTTCATCGGACTGCACTTCTTCTCGCCCGTCGACAAGATGCCGCTCGTCGAGATCATCAAGGGCGAGCGCACGGGTGACGAGGCGCTGGCCCGCGCCTTCGACCTGGTCCGACAGATCAACAAGACGCCGATCGTCGTCAACGACTCGCGCGGGTTCTTCACCTCCCGTGTCATCGGGCACTTCATCAACGAGGGCGTCGCGATGGTCGGCGAGGGCATCGAGCCCGCGTCGGTCGAGCAGGCGGCGGCCCAGGCGGGCTACCCCGCCAAGGTCCTCTCCCTGATGGACGAGCTGACGCTCACGCTGCCCCGCAAGATCCGCAACGAGTCCAAGCGGGCCGTGCTGGAGGCGGGCGGCACCTGGACGGCCCACCCCGCCGAGGCGGTCATCGACCGCATGGTCGACGAGTTCGACCGTCCCGGCCGCAGCGGTGGCGCCGGCTTCTACGACTACGACGAGAACGGCAAGCGGTCGGCCCTGTGGCCGGGCCTGCGCGAGCACTTCACCCGCGAGGGCGCGCGGATTCCCTTCCGGGACATGCAGGAACGCATGCTGTTCGCCGAGGCCCTGGACACCGTCCGGCTCCTGGAGGAGGGCGTCCTGACCTCGGTCGCCGACGCCAACATCGGCTCCATCCTCGGCATCGGCTTCCCCGGCTGGACGGGCGGCGTGCTCCAGTACATCAACGGCTACGAGGGCGGCGTGGCCGGCTTCACGGCACGCGCGCGTGAGCTGGCGCAGACGTACGGGGAGCGGTTCACGCCGCCGGCCCTGCTGGTGCAGAAGGCGGAGAACGGCGAGCGCTTCGAGGACGCGTGACGCGTGACGCGTGAGTGAGACGGCGTGACGTGAAGACGCCGCGACGCGTGAGGCGGCGTGACGTGTGACGCGTGACCTGTAAGGCCGGTGCCGGGCGGTGGGACCGCTCGGCACCGGCCTGTCCCGCCCCGTCCGGGCATCGGCGAGTGCGCAGGCTCTCGCCCCGTCAGACGGACCCGTCGTCCTCCGGCATGCCGTGCAGCCACTCCCGCAGCTCCTCCTTCAGCGACCGCTGAAAGGTCGTCAGCAGGGCCTGCATCACCAGCGGCTGCATGTGGGCGGACAGCGACTTCACGTCGCGCGCAGCCCGCTGCGACACCTCGCCCCAAAAGAGCTGGGCGAGTTCGTGCGCGGCGGCCCGCGAGTGCTCGATGAGGACCGTGCGCGCCGCGAGGATCGCCTCGTGCGACAGCGGTACGTCCAGCAGCCCGACCCCGAGCCGCAGCAGGCCGAGGTCGACGCGGTAGCCGTCGTCGCGGGCCGCGACGACCCCCATCGCCGCCAGCCGCTCCACGTCGTCGTCGCCGAGTGGCCGCCCGGCCCGCCGCTCCAGCTCGGTCCGCGTCACCGTCTCGACGGCGTCCGGCGCCCAGGACGCCACCACGGCCCGGTGGATGGCGAGGTCATGGGCGTCCAGGTCCGGCGGCAGCTGCTGCAGATACCGCTCGATCGCCGCCAGGGTCATGCCCTGCTGCTGCAACTCCTCGATGAGCGCCAGCCGGGCCAGATGCTCCCGCCCGTAATGGCCCACCCGGCGCGGACCGATCACCGGAGGCGGCAGCAGCCCCTTCGTGCCGTAGAACCGCACCGTGCGGACCGTCACGCCCGCCCGCGCGGCCAGCTCGTCGATCGTGAGGGTCGGCTCCCCGGTGTCGGTGTCGGTCGTCATGTGCAGCAGTATCGCTGTCTCACCATTGCTGTGACACCTCTTCGACACCTATGCGGCACTCGCGCCCAGGACACCTCCGAGGGCCCCGCCCGGACCGTGTGAGAAGTGACGCTCTGTGACATCCGCCACCGCGTGATCCGCCCCGCCCGGGGGAAGGTGGCCCCCTGGTCTGTGCCCTTACCGAGGGCGCAGACCATACGTACGTCCGGCACACCCGAGCGCGACCCGCTCGGGCGCACCAGAGAGTGGTACCCCCGTGAGCAAGGACGCCGTGAACACGGCAGTGGCCGCACCCAGTACCGACGCGGCCCAGATGCCCGCGGATGCGGGCGACGCCGGTTACAGCAAGGACCTCAAGGCCCGCCACGTCAACATGATCGCCATCGGCGGAGCCATCGGCACCGGCCTCTTCCTCGGCGCCGGCGGTCGCCTCCACAACGCGGGCCCGGCGCTGGCGATCGCCTACCTGGTGTGCGGCATCTTCGCCTTCTTCGTCGTCCGCGCGCTCGGCGAGCTCGTGCTCTACCGCCCCTCCTCCGGTTCCTTCGTGTCGTACGCGCGCGAGTTCCTCGGTGAGAAGGGCGCGTACGTCGCCGGCTGGATGTACTTCCTGAACTGGTCGACGACCGGTATCGCCGACATCACCGCGATCGCGCTCTACACGCACTACTGGAGCATGTTCACCGACATCCCGCAGTGGGTCCTGGCGCTGATCGCGCTGGCGGTCGTGCTGGCGGTGAACCTGATCTCGGTGAAGATCTTCGGCGAGATGGAGTTCTGGTTCGCGATCATCAAGGTCGCCACACTCGTCGCCTTCATGTTCGTCGGCATCTGGCTGCTCGCCACCCAGCACGAGGTCGGCGGCCAGACCCCCGGCCTGAGCGTCGTCACCGACAACGGCGGTGTCTTCCCGCACGGCATGATGCCCGTCGTCCTGGTCATGCAGGGCGTGATCTTCGCTTACGCCGCGCTGGAGCTGGTCGGCGTCGCGGCGGGCGAGACCGCCGAGCCGGAGAAGGTCGTCCCGCGCGCGGTGAACTCGATCATGTGGCGCGTCGGCCTCTTCTACGTCGGCTCGGTCGTCCTCCTCGCCCTCCTGCTCCCCGGCTCGGTCTACTCGGCCGACGAGAGCCCCTTCGTCACGGTCCTGTCGAAGATCGGTGTCCCGGCAGCGGGTGACGTGATGAACCTCGTGGTCCTCACGGCCGCGATGTCCTCCCTCAACTCCGGTCTGTACTCCACGGGCCGCATCCTGCGCTCGATGGCGATGGCCGGCTCGGCGCCGAAGTTCACGGCCCGTATGAACCGCAGCCAGGTGCCCTACGGCGGCATCCTGCTCACCTGCGCGGTCTGCGTCCTCGGCGTCGGCCTGAACTTCCTCATGCCCGCCCAGGCATTCGAGATCGTGCTGAACGTCGCGTCCCTCGGCATCATCAGCACCTGGGTGATCATCATGATCTGCCACCTCGTCTTCGTCCGCCGCGCCAAGGCCGGCCTGGTCGCCCGCCCGTCCTTCCGGCTCCCCGGCAGCCCGGTCACGGAGATCGCCACGATCGTCTTCCTGCTGGCCTGCCTCGGCATGATGTGGAACGACCCCGAGGTCGGCCGCAAGACCCTTCTGCTCATCCCGCTCATCGCGCTGATGCTGGTCGCCGGCTGGTACGCGATCCGCCGCCGCGTGGCCCGCCAGGAGGACCGGGAGCTGACCGAGCTCACGAAGTAACCGGCGGCCGTTGTCAGTGCGGCCCTCTACGGTGGCGTCATGTCGGAGATCACTTACATCCGGGGTGACGCCACCGTTCCGTCGGTGAAGGGCGTCAAGGTGATCGCCCATGTCTGCAACGACATCGGGGGATGGGGAAAGGGCTTCGTCCTGGCCGTGTCGCGCCGCTGGCCGGAGCCGGAGGCGGCCTACCGCGCCTGGCACCGCGAGCGCGCGTCGAACGACTTCGGGCTGGGCGCCGTCCAGTTCGTGCGGGTCGAGCCTTATGTGTGGGTCGCCAACCTGGTCGGGCAGCGGGGGATCCGCACCGGCAGCAAGGGGGTGCCCGTGCGGTACGAGGCGATCGACACGGCATTGGAGCGGCTCGGCGAGAAGGCGGCCGAACTCCACGCGTCCGTGCACATGCCACGGATAGGGTGCGGGTTGGCCGGCGGCAAGTGGTCCCGCATCGAGCCGCTCGTCACCGAGCGGCTGGTGCGACGAGGGATCGCGGTCACCGTCTACGACCACGGGGAGGGCCGGAGTTGAGCCATGACATCGATGTGCTCGTGCTGGGCGGCGCCGGGGTGGACACCATCGTCCACGTGCCCGAGCTGCCGCTTCCGTACGCCGACAGCTACATGGTCGACAGCGGGATCCGCACCCGTGCCGGGCAGACCGGGGACTTCGTCGCCCTGGGCCTGAGCCGCCTCGGAATGCGCACGCATCACCTGGACTTCCTCGGCGACGACCCCGAGGGCGACCTCGTGCGCGCACTGCACCGCGAGCACGGCATCGCGCTGACCGCGATCCCGCAACCCGCCGGCACCAAGCGGGCGGTGAACCTGGTCGGACCGGACGGCCGGCGGCTGTCCCTGTACGACACCAGCAGGGCCCACGCCGACGACCGGTTCCCCGAGGGCACCCTGCGCACCCTCGCCGCGGCCGCCCGCCACGCGCATGTGTCGATCACCCACCCCTGCGCCCAGGCCCTCCCCGTCCTGCGCGAGGCGGGCGTCACCCTCTCCACCGACCTGCACAACTGGGACGGGGAGAACCCGTACCACGAGCCGTTCGCCCACGCGGCCGACGTGGTCTTCCTCTCCGCCGCCGCGCTCGGCGACCCGGAGCGGACCGTCCGCCGCATCGCCGAGCGCGGCAGGGCCCAGGTGGTCGTCGCCACCGCCGGAGCCGAGGGCGCGTATCTCCTGACCGGCCACGAGGTCACCCACCTGCCCGCGGTGCCGCCACCGGCGCCGGTGGTCGACTCCAACGGCGCCGGCGACGCCTTCGCCGCCGCCTTCCTGCACGGCTGGCTGAACGCCGAACCCCCGCACCGATGTGCCCTGTACGGCGCGGTGGCCGGCGCCCATGCCTGCACGGTGCCGTCGACGCGGACGGACGCGATGAGCCGGGACGAACTGCTCCGGCAAGTGGCCTCGTTCGAGACCCCCTAGGCCGTCCAGGCCGTGTCCTGGGACATCAGTGCCCGTGGTCGTGCACGCCGTTGGTCGCCGCGATCTTCTTCCACGACTTCGGCTGCACGGGGGCGGCCTTGCCCGACCTGGCGATGGACGCACCGCGGGCCGCGGCGGCGGCCGGCTTGGACGGCTCGAACAGCCAGGTGTCGAACAGTGCCGCCAGCGGCTGCCCCGACACCTCCTCGGCGTACCGCTGGAAGTCGGCCACCGACGCGTTGCCGTACGCGTACTTCTGCGTCCAGCCCTTCAGAATCGCGAAGAACGCCTCGTCGCCGATCTCGTTGCGCAGCGCCTGGAGGGCCAGCGCACCCCGGTCGTACACCGCGATGTGGAACTGGTTCTCCGGCCCCGGGTCTCCGGGCTCGACCTTCCAGAAGGGATCGTCGGCCGCACGCGAGGCGTACACGTAGTCGGCGATCTCCTGCGCCGTCCCCTCGCCCTGGTGCTCGGACCACAGCCACTGCGCGTAGCGCGCGAAGCCCTCGTTGATCCAGATGTCCTTCCAGTCCTCGACCGACACCAGGTCGCCGTACCACTGATGGGCCAGCTCATGGACGACGACGGAGGTGTTCGAGCCGTTCGCGAAGTTCCGCGGGCTGTAGAACGGCCGGGTCTGCGTCTCCAGCGCGTAGCCGGTGTCGGTGTTCGGCACATACCCGCCGAGCGCGTTGTACGGATACGGCCCGAAGTACTCGCTCAGCCAGTCGGCGATCTCCCCGGTCCGCTCGATGCTCGCCCGCGCCGCCCCGGCGTGCGGGCCCAGGTCCTTGCTGTAGGCGTTGATGACCGGAATTCCGCTCTCGCTGGTCCCGGTGGTGAGGTCGAACCGGCCGACCGCGAGCGTGGCCAGATACGTCGCCTGCGGCTTGTCGGAACGCCAGTTGTAGCGGGTCCAGCCCAGCCGTGAACTGGTCGACTGGAGCGTGCCGTTGGAGATGGCCTGCGTCCCGTCCGGGACCAGCACCGACACGTCGTAGGTCGCCTTGTCGAGCGGGTGGTCGTTGCTGGGGAACCACCACCAGGCGGCCTCCGGCTCGTTCGCCCCGACCCCGCCGTCCGGGGTGCGGTGCCAGCTGGTGAAGCCGTACGCCTCCTTCGAGGACGGCACCCCGCGGTAGCGCACGACCACGGTGACGGCCGTACCCTTGGCCAGGGGTTTCTTCGGAGTGATCTCCAGCTCGTGCTCGCCCGACGTCGTGAACGCCGCCTTCGCGCCGTTCACCCGGACCTCGCTGACGTCCAGCAGGAAGTCCAGGTTGAAGCGGGACAGGTCCTGCGTCGTCTTCGCCAGCAGGGTGGCCGTACCCTCCAACTCGTCCGTGGCCGGCTGGTACTTCAGCCGCAGGTCGTAGTGGGAGACGTCGTATCCGCCGTTGCCGTAGGCCGGGTAGTAGGGGTCGCCGATGCCCGGAGCGCCGGGGGAGTGGCTCGCGGCCGACGCCGGGATCGCCAGCATCAACGAGGCGGCTGCGAGCGCGCCCGGCGCCATGATTCTGCGGTGCACGAAAGCTCCAAGTCGTAGGGGCCCGAAGTCTGTCCGGAGCCTATTCACCATCCATGGCCCGGGTGTGTCCATGACCACCGCTGTCACACGATCGCCATTCGGCCGACATGAGACCACCCGCCCCAGGGGCGTTTATCGGCCACACTGGGCCTCACACACCATCAGCCGCCCTCTTCTGCACCGGAGTTCACCGATGTACCGTCCGCGCATGCCGATACGCATGCGCTTCACGATCTGGAGACCGCTCGCGGCGGCGGCCACGGTCGCTCTGCTGGCCGCGTTCCTCTCACCCGTGACGGCACAGGCCGCCCCGCGGGAGAGCAGACCCGTCCACTCGTACGAGAACGCCATCCGCGAGGCCGTCTGGGTGGACACCGGCCTCGACCTCGACCGCGACGGCCGGCGCGACCGCGTCGCCGTGGACATCGTCCGGCCCCGCGAGGCGGACCGGCAGGGCCGCAAGGTGCCCGTCATCATGGACGCCAGCCCGTACTACTCCTGCTGCGGGCGCGGCAACGAGAGCCAGAAGAAGACGTACGACGCGAGCGGCGACATCGTCCGGATGCCGCTGTTCTACGACAACTACTTCGTGCCGCGCGGCTACGCCGTCGTCGGCGTCGACCTCGCCGGCACCAACCGCTCCGACGGTTGCGTGGACGTCGGTGGCCGCTCGGACGTCCGCTCCGCGAAGGCCGTCGTCGACTGGCTCAACGGCCGCGCGAAGGCGTACACGACCCGCACCGGCACCACCAAGGCCAAGGCCACCTGGACCAACGGCCGTACCGGCATGATCGGCAAGAGCT
The DNA here is from genome assembly GCF_043673425.1 of Streptomyces sp. M41. NCBI lineage: Bacteria > Bacillati > Actinomycetota > Actinomycetes > Kitasatosporales > Streptomycetaceae > Streptomyces > Streptomyces sp. M41. The sequence continues at coordinate 461,268 of NZ_JBIMKE010000001.1, forward strand.
GGGACGGCACCGTCGCCAACGGCGTCGCCGCCACCGGAGTCGAGGGCCTGAAGACCATCGTCCCGATCAGCGCCATCTCCTCCTGGTACGACTACTACTTCCAGCAGGGCGCCCCGCTCTACGACTCCGGCCCGGACTGGCTGTCGGACTACGTGAACAGCCCCGATGCCCGCGCCAAGTGCGGCGCCGTCCAGCAGGCGCTGGTCGACGGGGCACCGCGCAGCGGGGACTGGACACCGCTGTGGACCGAGCGGGACCACGTGAAGGACGCCCGCAAGGTCCGAGCGAGCGTCTTCCTGGTCCACGGCATGCAGGACCTCAACGTCCGTATGAAGCATGTCGGCCAGTGGTGGGACGCCCTGGCGAAGAACGGCGTCGAGCGCAAGATCTGGCTCTCCCAGACCGGCCACGTCGACCCCTTCGACTTCCGCCGCGCCGAGTGGGTGAGGACCCTGCACCGCTGGTTCGACCACGAACTCCTCGGCCACGACAACGGCATCGACCGTGAACCGATGGCCGACATCGAGCGCCACCCCGACCAGTGGGTCACCTCCAAGGTCTGGCCGCCGCGCGGCACCGCCACCACCACCCTGCGCCCCGCCCGGGGCATCCAGCCCGGTGTCGGCGCCCTCGGCCTGCGCAAGGGCAAGGGCACCGAGACCTTCACCGACGACCCGCAGCGCGGCGAGACCGACTGGGCCGCCCGCATCGACACGCCCACCCCCGACAAGGTGGGCTTCACGACCCGGCCGCTCACCCGCGACCTGCGGCTGTCCGGCTCCTCGGAGGTCACCGTCACCGCGACCCCGACCACCTCGACGGCCCATCTGTCCGCCGTCCTGGTCGACCTCGGCCCCGACACCATCCGCGACTACGCGACGAGCGGCGAGGGCATCAGCACGCTCACCGACCGCACCTGCTGGGGCGCGAGCACCACCGGGGACAGCGCCTGCTTCAAGGAGACGAAGGCCAAGACCGCCGACGTCGACTTCACGGTCGTCAGCCGGGGCTGGGCCGACCTCGGCAACCATGCCTCGGACCTGGAGGGCGAACCCCTCACCCCGGGCAAGGCGTACACGATCACCCTCGACCTGGCGGCCACCGACCACGTGGTCCCGGCCGGCCATCGCCTCGCCCTGATCGTCGCGGGCACCGACAAGGACCTGATCGACCCGCCGTCTACCGAGCCGACGCTCACCCTCGATCTCTCCCGTACCAGGGCTCGCGTCCCGCTGGTCGGCGGCGCCCACGCCTTCGCACACGCCCTCGCCGGCGCGCCGGCCACCACGCCGGGGGCCACGCCCCTCGACGGCGTGACGAACGCGCCGCGCACCGTCCACCGCATCCCGGAGGGAGGCCAGTGACCACCATCCGAACCTTCGCCGTGACCGCCGCGGCCCTCGCCGCATCCCTCGTGGCGGTCCCCGCCCAAGCCACCGAAACCCCGCCTCGCACCGGCTTCGAGGCGTCGAACGGCGCCCGCTGGACGAGCCAGCCCGAGGAACAGGCCCTCCTGGCGGCCCTCGACCGGGCGAGCGACCGGGTCTCCGTCGCCCGCATCGGCACGACGAAACAGGGCCGCCCGCTCCAGCTCGTCAGCATCGGCACCCGGCCCACCCCGAACAAGGTGCTGCTGATCTGCAGCCAGCACGGCGACGAACCCTCCGGCCGCGAGGCCTGTCTGTCCACCGTCCGCGACCTGGCCTACGCGAGGGACCGGCAGACCCGGCGCTTCCTGGAGCGCACCACGGTGCTGGTCGTGCCCACCGCCAACCCCGACGGCCGGGCCGCCGGCACCCGCGGCAACGGCGACGGCGTGGACATCAACCGCGACCACATCGCGCTGCGGACCGCCGAGGGCCGCGCCATGGCCGCCGTCATCCGCGACCGGCGCCCCGACGTCGTGTACGACCTGCACGAGTACGGCGCCACACCCCCGTACTACGACAAGGACCTGTTCGACCTGTGGCCGCGCAACCTCAACACGGACGCACACGTCCACGACGAGGCACAGACCCTGTCGACGTCGTACGTACGCCCCGCCGCCACCCGCGCCGGCCACTCGACCGGCACGTACGGGATCTGGACCGACCCGGTCACCGGCGAGCCGATCAAGCAGGTCGCCGGTGACGGCCAGGAACGCATCCTGCGCAACATGTCCGGGATCAAGCACTCGGTCGGCCTGCTCATCGAGAGCCGTGTCGACCCGGTCACGGACGCGGAACAGGCCGACGAGGCCCTGAACAACCGGCGTCGGGTGACGTCCCAACTCGCCGCGCTGAAGGGGCTGTTCCGGTTCGCCGACGACCGGCGCGGGCGGATCGAGACGGCGACCGGCCTGGCCCGGCTGAGGGGCTACGCCGACACCGGACCGGTCCACCTGGGCGGCGCCGACAACGACCCGCCCGAGCCCGCCGAGGTGATCCAGGACCCGCCCTGCGGCTACCGGCTCACCGCAGAGCAGTACACCGAGGTGAAGGACGTGCTGAAGCTGCACGGAGTGAAGGCGACGGCGACCGCCACGGGCGCCCTGGTCCCGCTCCGTCAGTCACTGCGCGCGCTCGTCCCGCTACTGTTCGACGAACGCGGCCCATATCACATCACGGCAGGTGAGCCCGACACCGACTGCTGAAACGGCTGCGATCGACGGGATCTGTGGTAGGTCCTGGGAGACGACGTGGAACCCGGCGTATCCACGGCATTCCCGGGAAGGTGCCGCTGATGACTGACGATCTGAAGAAGAGAGGTGGCCGGGAAGGTCCGGCGGACATTTCCGGCCGCCAGACGGACCGAGTGGTGTTCGGCGTCACCGCCGCCATCACCGTGGCCTTCGTGATCTGGGGCTGGACGGCCACGGACTCGCTGGAGAGCGTGTCCACCAAGATGCTCAACGGCCTGATCCACAACGGCGGCTGGGCCTTCATGCTCGCCGCCTCGGCCTTCGTGGTCTTCGCGCTGTGGCTGGCGGTCAGCCGCTACGGCCGTATCCACCTGGGCGCCGAGGGTGAGGAACCCGAGTTCAAGACCGTGTCCTGGGTCGCGATGATGTTCAGCGCGGGCATGGGCATCGGGTTGATGTTCTACGGGGTCAGCGAGCCGCTCTCGCACTACAACGCCCCACCGCCGGGCACCACCCCCGCCGACTCCGCCGAGCGCATGGAGACGGCGATGGCCACCACCCTCTTCCACTGGACCCTGCACCCCTGGGCGATCTACGCGGTCGTCGGCCTCGCCATCGCCTACAGCACCTACCGCCGGCGCCGGCGCCAGACCATCAGCGCGGTCTTCACCCCGCTCATCGGCGAGAAGCACGCAAACGGCTCCGGCGGCCGGGTCATCGACGTGCTCGCCATCATCGCCACCGTCTTCGGCTCCGCGGCCTCCCTCGGCCTCGGCGCCCTCCAGATCGGCTCCGGCTTCCAGGAGCTGGACTGGATGGACGAGGTCAGCGAGGGTCTGCTCGTCGCCATCATCGCCGTGCTGACCCTGGCCTTCGTCGCCTCGGCCGTCTCCGGCATCGAGCGGGGCATCCAGTGGCTGTCCAACACCAACATGGTGCTGGCCCTGATCCTCGCGGTCTTCGTGTTCATCGCGGGCCCCACGATCATCGTCCTCGATCTGCTGCCCACCTCGATCTTCGCCTACCTGGGCGACCTGCCCCAGCTCGCCGGCCGCACCGAGGCCAGCGGCGGCGAGGGCGTCGCGGACTGGCTCGGCAGCTGGACCGTCTTCTACTGGGCCTGGTGGATCTCCTGGACGCCCTTCGTCGGCATGTTCATCGCCCGCATCAGCCGCGGGCGCACCATCCGGCAGTTCGTCGGCGGCGTCATCCTCGTGCCCAGCACCGTCAGCCTCATCTGGTTCGCGATCTTCGGTGGTACGGCGATGAAGCTGCGGGAAGGCGGCGCGCTCGGCGGCGAGGACACCCCCGAGGGACAACTCTTCGGCGTCCTCCAGGAGTTCCCCATCGCCACCGTCACCAGCCTGCTCGTGATGATCCTGGTCGGCATCTTCTTCGTCTCGGGAGCCGACGCCGCCTCCATCGTGATGGGCACGCTCTCGCAGAAGGGCGCCCTCGAACCCGGCCGCTTCGTCGTCGTGTTCTGGGGTGTCGTCACCGGAGCCGTCGCCGCCATCATGCTGCTCGTCGGCAGCGGCCAGGGCGACGCGCTAACGGGCCTGCAGAACCTCACCATCCTCGCCGCCGCCCCCTTCGTCCTCGTGATGATCGGGATGTGCATCGCCCTCATGCGCGACCTGCGCAGGGACCCGGTCATCGTGCGCAACGAGATGGGCTCGGAAGCCGTGGAACTCGCCGTGATCGAGGGCCACAAGAGGTACGACGGAGACTTCGAGATCAGGGTCGGCCCGGGCCCCGGCACCGAGAGGGAGGGCGACCCCCTGGGTCACGACCACGGCTAGCCGCCTACACGCAGGGGGGAGGCGGCGACCCGGCCGCCTCCTCCACGCCTCCTGCGCGCCGCCTTCGGCGCCCGTGCGCCCCCCACACCGGACGTAGCGGAATATGTCATGCCGCGCTCATATCGGTCCCGTCCTGGGGATACTCACAGCATGTCTGCCGAGTACGCGACCTTCGGCCTGGCACCGGCGATGCGTGCCGGTGGCGTCCTCGCCAACGGTGACTACCAGGTGCACCGGGACTTCGTGGACTTCATCGTCGACGGACGCCCGCTGCTGTTCCAGCTCTCCGACCTCGACGCCGTCTCCCCGCTCGCCTCCGACGTCCCGCCCGCCATCTTCACCGCACAGGTGCGCAGCCTGCTGCTGGAGGCACCGGCTCCGCTCCCCGGCGGCCGGTACGTCATCTACGGCTGCCCGGACTGCGAGGACCTCGCATGCGGCGCCGTCACCGCCGTCATCGGCAAGGAGGGCGACGACTACATCTGGCGGGACTTCGCCTGGCAGACCGATGAACACGCCGACCTGGAGCTCAACGGCTACCACGGCATCGGACCCTTCCGCTTCGAGGGCGCCGAGTACCGGGCGGCGCTCGGCTCGCTGCTCGACGGTGCCTCGGGCACGGCGCGCCGCCGCGTGCTCCTCATCGGGGCCCGGGTCGCCCTCCTCGCCAAGCTCGCCGCCGCGCTGCGCACCATCGGCATCGGCGCCGACATCGCCCATGACGTGGGCGGCGTCCCCGCCGACGAACTGCGCGCCTACGGCGCCGTCGCCTTCGGCCGCGCGATCGGCGACGAACAGCGCGCCGAGGTGCGCCGCGCCTTCGCGGCGGCCCGGGTCGACGTGGCGTACGTCGACGGGCTCGCCCCGATCGTCCCGCTGCTGGTCGCGCAGATCGAATACGCCCTGGACCGCAGCCCGGTCGAACAGCGCCGACTGACCCGCCTGGTGGCGGCCGAGGGGGAGGCGGGCGTGGAGGTAACCTCCCCCTGCCGGGTCCGCCTCACCGCGTACCGCCTCGACCGCCTGTACCGCACCCACACGCATGAGGTGTTCGACGGCGTCCTGGAACCGGGCCGCCACCGCATCGCCCTGGATGCCAAAGCGGTCAGGAGGGAGTCGTTCGTCGTGGCGCGGACGTCGGGAAGCGTGCTGGTGGAGGCGGTGGCGCTCCGTTAGGAGTGCGGCGTCGAAGCGGGGCGCCGGGTCTGGGTGCCCGGTGCTGGGTGCCGTCGGTCGTCCGCGGATCGCCGTGGCTGGTCGCGCGGTTCCCCGCGCGCGTCGGGGCGTGTCGACCCCCGGCGCTGAAGCACGCGCGGAAACGCCGACGCGTCCGGGTCGGCGCGGCGACTAGGATCGCCCTCTGTGACCGCCACCCTCGTCGTCAAGAACCTCGCCGCCGGCCATGGCGACCGCTCCCTGTTCAGCGGGCTCGACCTGGTCGTGGCTCCCGGAGACGTCATCGGCCTGGTCGGGGCCAATGGCGCGGGCAAGTCCACCCTGCTGCGCCTGCTCGCCGGCCTGACCGCGCCGGAGGAGGGCGAGCTGCGGCTGTCCCCGCCGACCGCGACCGTGGGCCACCTCCCGCAGGAGCCGGAGCGCCGGCCCGGCGAAACCGTACGGCAGTTCCTGGCCCGCCGCACCGGGGTCGCCGAGGCCCAGCGGGTGCTGGACGAGGCGACGCAGGCCCTGGTCGACGGGGCTCCCGGTGCGGACGACGCGTATGCGACGAGCCTGGAGCGCTGGCTGGACCTGGGCGGCGCCGACCTGGACGAGCGGGCGGAGGAGACCGCCGACTCGCTGGGCCTCGCCGTGGACCTCGACCAGCCCATGACGTCCCTGTCCGGCGGCCAGGCCGCCCGCGCCGGACTGGCCTCGCTGCTGCTCTCGCGCTACGACGTCTTCCTGCTCGACGAGCCGACCAACGACCTCGACCTGGACGGCCTGGAGCGCCTCGAACGCTTCGTCGCCGGCCTGCGCGCCGGCACGGTCGTCGTCAGCCACGACCGCGAGTTCCTCACCCGCACGGTCACCAAGGTCCTCGAACTCGACCTCGCCCAGCGGCAGATCAACCTCTACGGCGGCGGCTACGAGGCCTACCTGGAGGAGCGCGAGGTGGCCCGCCGGCACGCCCGCGACGACTACGAGGAGTACGCCGACAAGAGGGCAGCCCTCCAGGACCGGGCGCAGATGCAGCGCTCCTGGATGGACAAGGGCGTCAAGAACGCCCGGCGCAAGGCGAGCAACGACAACGACAAGATCGGCCGCAAGTTCCGCAGCGAGGCCAGCGAGAAGCAGGCCGCGAAGGCCCGCCAGACCCAGCGGATGATCGAGCGCCTGGAGGTCGTCGAGGAGCCGCGCAAGGAGTGGGAGCTGCGCATGGAGATCGCCTCGGCGCCCCGCTCCGGCGCGGTCGTCGCCACGTTGCGGGACGCCGAGGTACGCCGCGGCGACTTCACCCTCGGCCCGGTGTCCCTCCAACTCGACTGGGCGGACCGGGTGGCCGTCACCGGCGCCAACGGCGCGGGCAAGTCCACGCTGCTGGCCGCCCTGCTCGGCCGCGTTCCGCTGACCGGCGGCCAGGCGTCCCTCGGCTCCGGCGTCCTGATCGGCGAGGTCGACCAGGCCCGCAGGCTCTTCCACGGCGAGGAGGCCCTGCTGGACGCCTTCTGCGCCGCCGTCCCGGACACCGAGCCGGTCGAAGTGCGCACCCTGCTGGCCAAGTTCGGTCTGAAGTCCGACCACGTGCTGCGCTCGGCGGCCACCCTCTCCCCGGGTGAACGCACGCGCGCCGCCCTCGCCCTCCTCCAGGGCAGGGGCGTCAACCTCCTGGTCCTGGACGAGCCCACCAACCACCTCGACCTGCCGGCCATCGAGCAACTGGAATCGGCCCTGGACGCCTACGAGGGCACCCTGCTCCTGGTCACCCACGACCGCCGGATGCTCGACGCGGTCCACGTCACCCGCCGACTGGACGTCGCCGACGGCAAGGTGACCGAACGCTAGGCCGTGTCCGCGAAGTCCCGCCTGCCCCGCGACGCCTGGCACGCATCAGGACACCCCCGGCCGCTCACCGCAGCCGCGCCGCCAGCCCGGGGTAGTCGAGGACCAGGCCGTCGTCGTCGAACTCGATGTCGCTGCGGAAGTCACCGGACACGAAGCCGATCCGGCCCGGCGCGAGATGTGTGTACGTCTGCGGCGACGGCAGCACGCTCAGATCCGGCACCGACACCCAGGCCATCAGGAAGTCCCGCTCCCCGGGCGCCCGATGCAGTCCGTGCCGCAGCACCGGCATCGTGTTGGTGAGCGGACACAGACCGAGGTCGCAGTCCAGGGCGCCGGCGACGCCCGGCACGGCCTCGCCGTTCGCCGTCCACCGGCCCGATCCGTCATGCCGTAGATCAAGCGTGCGCACACCGTCCGCGGACTCGGCCGTGACCTTGAGCCGACGCGTCACGAAACCGTCCGCCGTGTCCAGTTCGTACGAGATCCAGTACGGCTGCGGAACCGTACCCACGGCCCGGCCGTGGCCCTTCAGGACATCACCGCCGAGTTCGACCCATGAGGTCTCGACGCCCCTGCTCTCGGACACCGTCCAGGTGACGACACGCGCTGCCGGCATGCCGTCACCCTACGGACGAACCGGCCCGGACCCCCGCCGCGGCGGCGAGTCCGGGCCCGCGTGTCGAACTCAGCGCCTGCCCTTCTTGGGGTCGACCAGACCCGCGCGGCGCAGCGCGTCGGCCATCGCGCTGTTGGCGGGAGGCGGCGCCTGGCGCGAACCCCCGCCCCCGCCACCGCCGCCGCGTCCCTGCCGCTGCTGCGGAGGCCGTCCGCCGCGCTGCCGGCGCTCGCCGCCCCCGCCCTGCTGTGTCTGCTGAGCCGCCTCGTCGTCGAGACGCAGCGTCAGGGAGATCCGCTTGCGCGGAATGTCGACGTCGAGGACCTTCACCTTGACGATGTCACCGGGCTTCACCACGTCCCGCGGGTCCTTGACGAACGTCTTCGACATGGCGGAGACATGCACCAGACCGTCCTGGTGGACACCCACGTCCACGAACGCGCCGAACGCCGCCACATTCGTCACGACACCTTCCAGGACCATCCCGGACGCCAGGTCGGAGATCTTCTCGACGCCCTCCTTGAAGGTGGCCGTCTTGAAGGCGGGCCGCGGGTCGCGCCCGGGCTTCTCCAGCTCCTTGAGGATGTCCGTCACGGTCGGCAGGCCGAACTTCTCGTCCACGTAGTCGTCCGGCTTCAGCGAGCGCAGCACGCCCGTGTTGCCGATGAGCGCGGCCACCTCCTGACCGGAGGTCTTCACCATGCGCCGGACGACCGGGTACGACTCCGGGTGCACGCTGGAGGCGTCCAGCGGGTCGTCGCCGCCGCGGATGCGCAGGAAGCCCGCGCACTGCTCGTACGCCTTCGGGCCCAGGCGCGCCACGTTCTTCAGCTGCGTACGCGACTTGAACGGGCCGTTGGTGTCGCGGTGCGCCACGATGTTCTCCGCCAGTCCGGAGGTGATGCCGGAGACCCGGGCCAGCAGCGGGGCCGACGCCGTGTTCACGTCCACGCCCACGCCGTTCACACAGTCCTCCACGACCGCGTCCAGCGAGCGCGACAGCTTCACCTCGGACAGGTCGTGCTGGTACTGGCCGACACCGATCGACTTCGGGTCGATCTTCACCAGCTCGGCCAGCGGGTCCTGAAGCCGGCGGGCGATCGACACGGCGCCGCGCAGCGACACGTCCATGTCGGGCAGCTCCTGCGAGGCGAACGCGGAGGCGGAGTACACTGACGCGCCGGCCTCGGACACCATCACCTTCGTGAGCTTCAACTCCGGGTGCTTGGTGATCAGTTCACCGGCGAGCTTGTCGGTCTCGCGGGACGCCGTGCCATTGCCGATCGCGACCAGCTCGACCGCGTGCTCCTTCGCCAGGCGGGCCAGCTTGGCGATCGCCTCGTCCCACCTGTTCGCCGGGACGTGCGGGTGGATGACGTCCGTCGCGACGACCTTGCCGGTCGCGTCGACCACCGCGACCTTCACGCCCGTACGGAAGCCCGGGTCGAGGCCCAGCGTCGCACGGGTGCCGGCCGGGGCGGCCAGCAGCAGATCGCGGAGGTTGGCGGCGAAGACACCCACCGCCTCGTCCTCGGCCGCCGTGCGCAGCCGCAGCCGCAGGTCGATGCCGAGGTGCACGAGGATGCGGGTGCGCCAGGCCCAGCGGACCGTGTCCGTCAGCCACTTGTCGGCGGGGCGGCCACGATCGGCGATCCCGAACTTCGAGGCGACGATCCCCTCGTACGACGACGGCCCGTCCGTGGCCTCCTCGGGCTCCAGGACGAGGTCGAGGACCTCCTCCTTCTCGCCGCGCAGCATCGCCAGGACGCGGTGCGAGGGGAGCTCGGTGAACGGCTCCGCGAAGTCGAAGTAGTCGGCGAACTTCGCGCCCGCCTCCTCCTTGCCGTCGCGCACCTTGGCGGCCAGCCGCCCGCGCACCCACATGCGCTCACGCAGCTCGCCGATCAGGTCGGCGTCCTCCGAGAACCGCTCCGTGAGGATCGCCCGGGCGCCCTCCAGGGCGGCCTGCGGATCGGCCACGCCCTTGTCGGCGTCGACGAACGCGGCGGCGGCTGCGAGCGGGTCGACACCCGGATCGCCGAGGAGCCCCTCGGCGAGGGGCTCCAGCCCTGCTTCCCGCGCGATCTGTGCCTTGGTCCTGCGCTTGGGCTTGTACGGCAGGTAGATGTCCTCGAGCCGCGCCTTCGTCTCGGCGCCCCGGATCCTGGCCTCGAGCTCCTCGGTCAGCTTGCCCTGCTCACGCACCGAGTCGAGGACGGCCGTGCGCCGCTCCTCCAGCTCCCGCAGATACCGCAGCCGCTCCTCGAGGGTGCGCAGTTGCGCATCGTCGAGCATCTCGGTCGCTTCTTTGCGGTAGCGGGCGATGAAAGGCACCGTCGAACCGCCGTCGAGCAGCTCCACGGCAGCCTTCACCTGCCGCTCCCGTACGCCGAGCTCCGCGGCGATCCTGCCTTCGATGGACCCTACGAGGGGTGTCGTCACGATCCCGTCCCGCCTTCTCACTAAGGTTGCGCGGCAATTGTGGCAGGTGGCACCGACAACCGGGGATCAGGGCGACGACGCGGCCCGTCGCGGCGGGACGGAATCAGGCCCGGCGGCTGCGCGTACTGCTCGAAGCCCCGCCGAACAGCCGCGCGAGCGCCCGGAACGGCAACGTCACCACGGTCGCTATGGCGCCGCCGATCTGTCGCAACACGTCTGCGATTGCACGGAACACGTGATTCACCTTTCCTCTCCCCGGCCACGACGGCCGGCTGAGGACCGGGTACCGCAGTGGGCGCGAGCCATGCGGACGAGCGGTCACGGGTTCATTTCGGCCAACCGGGCAACGATCGACGCCCACTGGCCGGCGCCGGCCAGTGGGCGTCGGGGCCCGTGGGCCCGACTCAGCCCTTGCCGATCAGGTCCGCCGGGAACGCCCCCGCCACTGCCGCCGCCCGCGCGAACCTCCCGCCGAGCTCTGTGAGCCGCGCGACCATCTCCGTGCCGAGGTGGTCGTAAGGGGCCCGGTCCAGCCGGTCCGTCTCGTTCTCGATCTCCGCGCGCAGGGCGACGCCCTCGGCGGTCAGCTCGCCCGCTTCGTTCAGGAGGCCGCGCTCGCGCAGTCGTCCGCACGCCGCGTCCCAGTCCTCCTCGGACCAGCCGCGGGTGGCGCGGACCCAGGTCGGCGTCATGCCCTTTCCGGTCGCGGTGTGGGTGACCACGGCCTCCAGCCCGTCGAGCCCCGCCGACATCAGCACGGCGAGATGGCCGTCGCCCCGGTGCTCGCGCAGCAGCGTGGCGGCGTGGAAGTACGCCAGGTGCGGCTCCTCGGGGACCGGCAGATCCGCGTGGGCCGAGTACAGCGGCCGGGCGCTGCGCGAGCACGCCTCGGTGGCCCGGAGCGCGAGATGAGCCGCCTCCGCCATCTCCGGGGACGTGACCGCCTCAGCGCCGAGCAGCCGGCGCAGGCTCGCGTCGGCCGCACGCGCGCGTGCCGCCAGTACGTCCTCGGGCGCGGCGATCGCCCAGACCGCGGGGACGTGCCGGGCGACCAGCTCGTGCTTGTAGTTGTAGAACGCCGCCGTCACCGCGCCGGCGCCCACCGGCCCCAGTGCGGCCGAGCGCACCGCGAAGTTGACGGCCCTGGGGTGCGTGATGCCGAGGGCAGCCGCTTCCTGGCCGAGCTCGGGGGAGAAGTACGACGTCGCGTGCAGCGTGTTGAGGACGTTGTGGCAGCGGCGACCGGCGCGGGACTCAAGGGCGGCAGTAGTCATGGCCGGAGGTTACCAACCGCTTGGTACGTCACGGGAGTGCGTGAGAGGCATGGCCGGAAAGGGCTGCCCCACAGGCTACCGAGCACGGGCTGCCTGACACGGCCTGCCTGGCGAGGGGCGACGGATAGGGCGCGCAGGAGGGCACGCCTTGCGTTGGCCATGGCAGAAAAGGTGGGGGACTCGTCATTGCGGCCATCAACCGGCCCCCGAAGAATCGATGCCATGGCACAGCGGACCGTTCTCTTCGTTCTCTTCGACGATGTGCAGAGCCTCGATGTCACCGGGCCCATGGAGGTCTTCATGGGCGCCGAGAAGCACCTGCCGGGCACCTATCGCGTGATCACCGCTTCGCTCGACGGCGGCCCCGTCCGTACCTCCGGCGGCCTGACCGTCGTACCGGACCACGCGCTCGCCGAGGCTCCCGACGCGCACACCCTGGTCGTCCCGGGCGGCGAAGGCACCCGGAACCCGCGGCCGGCGCTGGCCGACTGGCTGCGCGAGCACGGTCCCCGTGCCGAGCGTCTGGTGTCCGTCTGCACCGGAGCGATCCTGCTCGCCGCAGCGGGCCTCCTGGACGGCCGCCGGGCCACGACCCACTGGGCGTACTGCGACAAACTCGCCCGCAACCACCCGGCCGTCCAGGTCGATCCGGACCCCATCTATGTGCGCGACGGACGAGTCGCCACCTCCGCCGGCGTGACCTCGGGCATCGACCTAGCCCTCGCCCTGGTCGAGGACGACCTCGGCCGGGACGTGGCCCTCGGCATCGCCCGCCACCTGGTCGTCTTCCTGCGCCGCCCCGGCAACCAGGCCCAGTTCAGCGCGCAGCTCGCGGCCCAGACCGCCCGGCGCGAGCCCCTGCGGGAGGTGCAGCGCTGGATCACCGAGCATCCCGACGCCGATCTCGCCGTGGAGGCGCTCGCCGCCCGCGCGAGCCTCTCCCCGCGCCACTTCGCCCGCGCCTTCCAGACCGAGACCGGCATGACCCCCGGCCGGTACGTCGACCGCGTCCGCCTCGAACACGCCCGCCGCCTGCTGGAGGACACCCCCGACGGCATCGAGGAGATCTCCCGCGCCAGCGGCTACGGCACCCCCGAGGCCATGCGGCGCGCCTTCGTCAGGAACCTCGGGACGGCGCCGGCCGAGTACCGCCGCCGGTTCCGCCCCGCGACCACCCAGTGAGCCCCACCGAAAGGGAGCACCACCCATGCAGATCGCGATGGTCCTCTACGACCGCTTCACGGCCCTCGACGTCGTGGGGCCCTATGAAGCCCTCAGCCGCATCCCGGACGCTCAGGTCGACTTCGTCGCCGCTGAGGCGGGCCCCGTGCGCGCCGACACCGGATTCCTGGCCCTCACGGCGGACAAGGCGCTGGCCGAGGTGCCGCACCCCGACGTCGTCGTGGTGCCGGGTGGTCCCGGAACCTTCGCCGAGGTCGAGAACGAGGCCCTCCTCGAGTGGCTCAGGACCGCCGACCTCACCAGCACCTGGACGACCTCCGTCTGCTCGGGCTCGCTGATCCTCGCCGCCGCCGGCCTGCTGGACGGCCGCCGCGCCACCTCCCACTGGCTCACCCTCGACTTCCTGCCGCAGTACGGCGCCGAGCCCACCGGCGAGCGGGTCGTGCCGGACGGCAAGTACATCACCGCGGCCGGCGTCTCCGCCGGCATCGACATGGGCCTGACCCTGGTCGGGAGGATCGCCGGCGACGAACACGCCCAGGCCGTCCAGCTGTTGACGGAGTACGACCCGCAGCCGCCCTACGACTCCGGTTCCCCGCGGAAGGCGCCCGCCCACCTCGTCGAGGAGTTCCGCACGAACAGCCGGTTCAGCCTGACGTAGCCCCGGTGGTCCAGGTGAACCCGGGCTGCCTGCGCTCCAGGAAGGCGGCGACACCCTCCGCGGTGTCGCCGCTCGCGCGTGCCTGTCGCGCCCAGTGCTCGTCGCGGTCGGTGCGCCCGTCGGCGAACTCCTTCGCCGCGGCCTGCGTCAGCTGAGAGCGCGATGCCAGGATCCGGGCGAACTCCACCACCCGCTTGTCCAGTTCGCCCTCCGGCAGCACCTCGTCCACCAGGCCCGTGCGCAGCGCCCGCCCGGCGTCGATCAACTCGCCCGAGAACAGCAGGTACTTGGTGGTGGCCGGCCCCACCAGCGACACCAACCGCCGCGTGGACGACGCCGGATACACGATCCCGAGCTTCGCCGGTGTCACCCCGAACAGCGACCCCTCCTCGGCGAACCGCAGATCGCACGCCGCCGCGAGCTGCGACCCGCCGCCCACACAGTGCCCCCGGATCGCCGCCAGGGCCGGCTTGGGGAAGGCGGCCAGTGCCTCCTCCGCGGCCACGGCGAGCCCCTGCGCCTCCTGCGGCGACCCCTGGAGCGTGGAGATGTCGGCGCCCGCGCAGAACGTCCCGCCCTCACCGGTGACCACCAGCGCCCGTACGGCCGGGTCGGCGGCCAGCGTGTCCAGCAGCGGCGGCAGCGCCCGCCACATCGCGGCCGTCATCGCGTTGCGCTTGGCCGGATGGTGGATGACGACGGTGGCGACCGAGTCGGTGACGCTGTGCAGCAGCTGGGGCTCCATGCGGCGGATGCTATCCGCATGCGCCGAACAGCCGATCAGGAAGGGCCGCCCGACCGCGTTATGCGCCAGGGTGCAAAGGGGATCAAAGGGAGAGAGGCCATTGAGGAGGCGGCGATGAACGCGTCCACCAAACCCAAGGGCGAGGCGGCGAAACTTCAGCGAGGCTTCGGCCTGCTCGCCGTCCTCGGCGTACTGCTGGTCGTCGGCGGCCTGGTCGGTCTCCTCTACACGGCCTTCGCCACGCTGACCACCATGCTCCTGTTCGGCTGGCTGCTGCTGATCGGCGGCATCGTCGGTCTGGCGCACGCGGTCCAGGCGCGCGGCAGCAACTTCTTCTGGCTCGGTGTGGTCGTCGCGGCGCTGAACATCGCGGCCGGCGTGGTGGTGATCCGCAGACCGGAGGCGGCGGCCGAGGCGCTGGCCATGTTCGCGGCCCTGCTCTTCCTCACCGGCGGGCTGTTCCGGCTGGTCGGCAGCCTGGTGGTGCGCGGTCCGCAGTTCGGCTGGACCCTGCTCCAGGGCGCCTTCGACCTGTTCCTCGGCATCCTGGTGCTGAGCTCCTGGCCCAGCAGCAGATACGTCATCGGAACCCTCATCTCGCTCGCCCTGCTCTTCGACGGGCTCGGCCTGATCGCCACGGGCTTCGGCGGGCACAAGATCGTCGGCATGGTCTCCGAGCGCGTCGCCGCCGAGGGCGGGGCGGGGCAGGCGGACGCGGACACCACCAAACCCGTACAACCCGAATAGTTCGCCAAGTCGCCACGCAGCGGGACAGGAGCGGTCCCACATCTGACGGTGTCATACGCCAACGATCAGAAACGCTCGATACTTGCTGACTTGTGTTCAGTTCCACGGTCCGGACCTGCGCGTTATCAACACTCGACATGTGGTGACAATCGAGCGCGAGGGTGGCGACCGGACGATGGAGAACCACGGGCGCGGGTCCGGCCCACGCCCAGCGAGCGGCGCGGCCGAGCCCCCCGGTCAGCAGCCGCCGAATCCCCTGCCGTACGAGGGCGTCTGGCGGTTCACCGCCCCCGCCGTCGACGCCTCCGTCCCGCAGGCACGGCACGCCGTGCGGGACCTGCTGTACCGCCAGGGCGTCCCGGTCCCGGACGACCTCGTCCAAGGACTGCTGGTGATCGTCTCGGAGCTGGTCACGAACGCCGTCCGGCACGCGGCGCTGCTGTCGCCGATGCTCGCTGTCGAGGTCGCGGTCGGCGCGGAGTGGCTGCGGGTCTCCGTGGAGGACAACCACCCCTACCGCCCCACCGCCCTGGAGGCGGACCACGGCCGGACCGGCGGCCGTGGCCTGCTCCTGGTGCGGGAGATCACACGGGAGGCGGGCGGCGTGTGCGACGTCGAGCACACGGCGAACGGCGGCAAGGTGATCTGGGCCGCCGTCCCGCTCACACCGGCCCGGGTGCCCTGAGGCTCGTCCCGCGGGGCCGGCCCGTCACCAGCCGGCCGACGGGCCCGTCAGCTCCCTGATCGCGGGGCGGGCCGCGTCGAGGACGGTCATGAACCACGCCGAGAAGCTGTCCTTCGCGTGCCGCTCCATCAGCTCGGCGGCGGTCACGAAGGCGGTCTCACCGACCTCCTCCGGGTCCGGCCGCAGCGGCGACTGCACCATGCCGACGAAGAGGTGGTTGTACTCCTGCTCCACCAGGCCCGAGTCCGGGTCCGGGTGGTTGTAGCGGACCGTGCCGGCCTCGGCGAGCAGTGACGGGGAGACACCGAGTTCCTCGTGCGTACGCCGGGCCGCAGCCGCGAAGGGCGCCTCGCCGGGGTAGGGGTGACCGCAGCAGGTGTTGGACCACACGCCGGGGGAGTGGTACTTGCCGAGCGCCCGCTGCTGGAGCAGCAGCCGGCCGTGCTCGTCGAAGAGGAACACGGAGAAGGCGCGGTGCAGCTGCCCCGGCGGCTGATGGGCGGCGAGCTTCTCCGCGGTGCCGACCGTCACACCGTTCTCGTCGACCAGTTCCAGCAAAATCGCGTCTGCGGCGCCGTTCGACGGACTGTGCGTCGCGGTCGCAGGTGTGATCGGCATACCCATCCTTCGCATCGGTCTCAGCGCCCCAAGTGTGCCGTACGAAACCGGCACTCCCGGCAGTTGATCGTGCCCGGCGCGGCGAGCGGGGAACCGTCCGCCGGGCCGCTGTGCGCAGGAGGACGCCGCCGACCACCGGATCGCTGCATTCCGTCCGTACTGGCGTCTTGTCCGACCGTACGAATGTTTCAGTCCGTTCGGTGCCGCGGCCGTGTCCGCCGTCTCAATGGCAGAGCCGCGCCTCGTGCTCCGCGTGCCCGCTCGGCTCCAGCTGGAAGGTGCAGTGCTCCACGTCGAAGTGGTCGCCCAGGCAGCCCTGGAGCTCGTGCAGCATCTTCTCGTGGCCGATCGCGTTCAGCGCGTCGGTGCTCACCACCACGTGCGCGGACAGCACCGGCATGCCGGACGTGATCGTCCAGGCGTGCAGATCGTGGACGTCCTCGACACCGTCCAGGGCGAGTATGTGGGCCCGCACCTGAGCCATGTCGACGTCCTTGGGTGCCGACTCCAGCAGCACGTCGAGCGTCTCGCGCAGCAGCTTGAGGGTGCGCGGCACGATCATGAGGCCGATGACCAGCGAGGCGATCGGGTCGGCGGCCTGCCAGCCGGTGAGCAGGATCACCGCGGCCGAGATCAGCACCGTGAGCGAGCCCAGCGTGTCCGCGGCCACCTCCAGGAAGGCGCCGCGCACGTTCAGGCTCTCCTTCTGGCCCCGCATCAGCAGCGTCAGCGAGACCATGTTGGCGACCAGGCCGATCGCGCCGAACACGATCATCAGGCCGCCCTCGGTGTCCGCCGGCGTGAAGAACCGCTCCACGGCCTCGTACAGGACATAGCCGCCGACGCCCAGCAGGAGCAGACAGTTCGCGAGGGCGGCGAGGATCTCCGCGCGGGCGTAGCCGAAGGTGCGCTTCGTGCTCGGCGGGCGGTTAGCGAAGTGGATCGCCAGCAGGGCCATGCCCAGGCCCAGCGCGTCCGTCGCCATGTGCGCCGCGTCCGCGACCAGGGCCAGCGAGTCCGCGGCGACCCCGCCGACGATCTGGACCACCATCACGCCGAGCGTGATCGACAGCGCCACGCGCAGTCTCCCGCGGTACGCGGCAGCCGCCGTACCGCTCGTCGGCACGTGCGCGTGCCCGTGGTCGTGCCCTGCCCCCATGGGAAAGCCGCCCTTCTGCGGTCCGTCGGACGATCGGATTTTCCGTTCCGGGATCACAGTGAACTACGGGCGGGGGGTATCGGGCAACGCGGCACTGAACACCGTTGTCATGTGCTCTGACCTGCGGAAATGTTCCGCAGGTCAGAGCCGTGGAGTGATCAGCTGCCGTGGTGCAGCAGCCATCCCCGCCATGCCGACTCGACCATCTCGCGTACCCCGCGCCGGGCCGTCCAGCCGAGCTCCTCGGCGGCCCGCGCGGCCGAGGCGACCGCTCGGGGGGCGTCGCCGGGCCGCCGGGCCTCGACCAGGGCGGGCCGCCGGTCGCCGGTGACCTCGCCGATGACGGTGATCAGCTCGCGCACCGAGACGCCCTCACCGCGACCGATGTTGACCGTCAGGTCCCCGCTCGCGTCCGCGGCCGAGAGCCGTCGGGCCGCCGCGAGGTGCGCCTCGGCGAGGTCGGCCACATGGATGTAGTCGCGGACGCAGGTGCCGTCCGGCGTCGGATAGTCGTCGCCGAAGATCCGCGGCGCCTCGTCCCGGGTGAGCCGGTCGAAGACCATGGGGACGATGTTGAACACGCCCGTGTCGGCCAGCTCGGGCGAGGCCGCGCCCGCGACGTTGAAATAGCGCAGGCACACCGTCGCGATGCCGTGCGCCCGGCCCGCGGCCCGCACCAGCCACTCCCCGGCGAGCTTGGTCTCGCCGTACGGGTTGACCGGCGCGCACGCCGTGTCCTCCGTGATGAGGTCGACGTCCGGGTTGCCGTAGACGGCCGCGGACGACGAGAACACGAACCGCTCGATACCCGCTTCGGCGACCGCCTCCAGGAGCGTGGCGAGACCGCCCACGTTCTCCCGGTAGTAGCGCGTCGGCTGCGCCACCGACTCACCGACCTGCTTGCGCGCGGCGAGATGCACCACGCCCGTCACCGCGTGCTCGGCGAACACCCGCTTCAGCAGCTCACCGTCCAGCGACGAGCCCTCGACGAGCGGCACGTCCGCCGGCAGCCGCGCGGAACGTCCGGCCGAGAGGTCGTCCAGTACGAGCACGCGCTCCCCGGCGTCGGTCATGGCCCGCGCCACATGTGCCCCGATGTAGCCGGCTCCGCCTGTGATCAGCCATGTCATGGTCGCCCACCCTATGCGCAGGCACGGGCCGGGCATGCAATGTCCTCGATGCCCCGTTCTGTGAGCACGGGTTTGTGAGCCGGACCCCCGATCCCCGATGATGATCGCGGCAGGCGCCGGGCAAACCACGTTGATCGCTGCGCCGAACGGGCGATGAACGTCGGCTTCCAACCATCCGATAGCCTCTGCCGACACGCCGCTCGGCCGTCACCGGCAAGGGGCGCCCCCACCCGCACACGACCGGCGCGGATACGCCGGCACCCAGGGAGTGAGTTCGGTTGTCGACCGCCATCCTCACCGGTCAGCCGGTCCCCGGATCGTCGATCGAAGGCGATCTGCGGTCCCTCGGCTACGACGTGCGGGTCGCCACCGATCCGGCCGACGCTGAGACCCTCCTCGCCCAGGTGCCCGGCGACCAGCGCGTCGCGCTCGTCGACGCCCGCTTCGTCGGCCACCCGCACGCCCTGCGCCTCGGTCTGACCGACCCGCGCTTCCCGCTCGCCGCGATCCCGGGCGCCGTGACGGCCCAGGCGGCCGGACGGCAGGCCCTGACCCGCGCCATGGCCCGCGAGCACTCCGCGGGCGGCGGTACCGCCGGTGGCGGGGCCCCCGCGCGGGCGACGACGAGCGTCGGGGACGTCGACAGCCTCGCCGACCGCGTCATCGACGCCCTCGACGCCGACGGCAGCGATGTGCACCGTCCCGAGCTCGGCAGCCTGGTCGCCGCCGTCCCGGCCGACCCCCAGGCCCGCAACGAGGCGCGGCAGGCCGTCGCGGCCGTCGACGACGAGGCCGTACGCCTGAAGTCGGCCGTGAAGGCCCGCGACGGCTTCTTCACCACCTTCTGCATCAGCCCCTACTCGAAGTACATCGCCCGCTGGTGCGCCCGCCGTGGCCTGACCCCCAACCAGGTCACCACCGCGTCCCTGATCACGGCGCTGATCGCGGCGGGCTGCGCGGCCACCGGCACCCGAGGCGGCTTCGTCGCGGCGGGCGTGCTGCTGATCGCGTCGTTCGTCCTCGACTGCACCGACGGCCAGCTCGCCCGCTACTCCCTCCAGTACTCCACGCTCGGCGCCTGGCTGGACGCCACCTTCGACCGGGCCAAGGAGTACGCCTACTACGCGGGCCTCGCCCTCGGCGCGGCCCGCGGCGGCGACGACGTCTGGGCCCTCGCCCTCGGCGCGATGGTCCTGCAGACCTGCCGGCACGTCGTGGACTTCTCCTTCAACGAGGCCAACCACGACGCAACCGCCAACACCAGCCCCACCGCCGCCCTCTCCGACAAGCTCGACAGCGTCGGCTGGACGGTGTGGCTGCGCCGGATGATCGTCCTGCCGATCGGCGAGCGCTGGGCGATGATCGCGGTCCTCACCGCGGCCACCACCCCGCGCGTCACCTTCTACGCACTGCTCATCGGCTGCGCCTTCGCCGCGACGTACACCACGGCCGGCCGGGTGCTGCGCTCACTGACCCGCAAGGCCCGCCGCACCGACCGGGCCGCCGAGGCGCTGGCCGACCTGGCGGACTGCGGACCGCTCGCCCAGGGCATCGCGCGGGCCGTCAAGGACCACGCACGCCGGCTGCCCGGCTTCGCCGTCCCGGCCGTCGCCCTCCTCGGCGGCGCCGTCGTCGTCGCCACCGCCGCGCTGACCGGGTTCGGCGGGCCGTGGCCGGCCGTCGCCGCGCTCGGCTACGCCGTGACCTCGGGTCTCGCCGTCGCCCGGCCCCTCAAGGGCGCCCTCGACTGGCTGGTCCCGCCGTTCTTCCGCGCCGCCGAGTACGGCACCGTGCTGGCGCTCGCCGCCGTCGCCGGGGTGAACGGGGCCCTTCCTGCGGCTTTCGGGCTGGTGGCCGCGGTCGCCTACCATCACTACGACACGGTGTACCGCATCCGCGGCAACGCCGGAGCGCCCCCGGCCTGGCTGGTGCGCGCCATCGGGGGGCACGAAGGGCGGACGCTGCTCGTCACCGTCCTCGCCGCGGTGCTCTCCGCCTCGCAGTTCACGGTCGCGCTCACGGTCCTCGCCGTGGCCGTGGCCCTGGTGGTGCTCGTCGAGAGCATCCGCTTCTGGGTGTCCGCCCACAAGGGTGGGGCGCCCGCCGTACACGATGAAGGAGAACCCGCATGATCGGCCTCGTGCTGGCGGCCGGCGCCGGACGGCGTCTGCGCCCCTACACCGACAGCCTTCCCAAGGCTCTGGTGCCGGTGGGCCCCGCGGGCATAGAGGGCGAACCAACGGTTCTCGATCTCACCCTCGCCAACTTCGCCGAGATCGGCCTCACCGAGGTCGCGATCATCGTCGGCTACCGCAAGGAGGCCGTGTACGAGCGCAAGGCGGCGCTCGAGGCGAAGTACGGCCTCAAGCTCACCCTCATCGACAACGACAAGGCCGAGGAGTGGAACAACGCCTACTCCCTGTGGTGCGGCCGTGACGCCCTCAAGGACGGTGTGATCCTCGCCAACGGCGACACCGTCCACCCGGTCTCCGTCGAGAAGACGCTGCTCGCCGCCCGCGGCGACGGCAAGAAGATCATCCTTGCCCTGGACACGGTGAAGAGCCTGGCCGACGAGGAGATGAAGGTCGTCGTCGACCCCGAGAAGGGCATGACGAAGATCACCAAGCTGATGGACCCCGCCGAGGCCACCGGCGAGTACATCGGCGTCACCCTCATCGAGGGCGACGCCGCCCCCGAGCTGGCCGACGCCCTGAAGGCCGTGTGGGAGACCGACCCGCAGCAGTTCTACGAGCACGGCTACCAGGAGCTCGTGAACCGCGGCTTCCGCATCGACGTGGCGCCGATCGGCGACGTCAAGTGGGTGGAGATCGACAACCACGACGATCTCGCCCGCGGACGGGAGATCGCGTGCCAGTACTGACCCGGCTGATTCCCTCGCCGGTCGTCGTGGACATCCGCCCGGGTGCCCTCGACGATCTGGCCTGCGTGCTCGCCGACGAACGCATCTCGCACTCCGGCAAGCTGGCCGTCGCGGTCAGCAACGGCTCCGGCGCCCGGCTCCGGGAGCGGCTCGCCCCCGCGCTGCCCGGCGCCTCCTGGTACGAGGTCGGCGGCGGCACCCTCGACGACGCGGTCCGGCTGGCCAGTGACATAAAGGCCGGCCACTACGACGCGGTCGTCGGACTCGGCGGCGGCAAGATCATCGACTGCGCCAAGTTCGCCGCGGCGCGCGTCGGCCTGCCGCTGGTCGCCGTACCGACGAACCTCGCTCACGACGGCCTGTGCTCGCCGGTCGCCACCCTCGACAACGACGCGGGCCGCGGCTCGTACGGCGTGCCCAACCCGATCGCCGTCGTCATCGACCTCGACGTCATCCACGAGGCCCCGGCCCGTTTCGTGCGCGCCGGCATCGGCGACGCGATCTCGAACATCTCCGCGATCGCCGACTGGGAGCTCGCCCATCGCGTGAAGGGCGAGAAGATCGACGGC
The DNA here is from genome assembly GCF_043673425.1 of Streptomyces sp. M41. Lineage (NCBI taxonomy): Bacteria > Bacillati > Actinomycetota > Actinomycetes > Kitasatosporales > Streptomycetaceae > Streptomyces > Streptomyces sp. M41. The sequence goes on from NZ_JBIMKE010000001.1 coordinate 483,402, forward strand.
CTCGCCGCCGCGATCGCCCGCCAGGCCGGCGAGGCGGTGCTGCGCCACCCCGGCGGCATAGGAGACACCGGCTTCCTCCAGGTGCTGGCCGAGGCGCTGGTGCTCAGCGGCATCGCGATGTCGGTGTCGGGCGACTCACGCCCGTCCTCCGGGGCGTGCCACGAGATCAACCACGCCTTCGACCTGCTGTTCACCGAGCGCGCCGCGGCGCACGGCGAGCAGTGCGGTCTGGGCGCGGCCTTCGCCATGTACCTGCGGGGAGCGCACGAGGAGTCGGCCTTCATGGCCGAGGTGCTGCGTCGGCACGGGCTGCCGGTCCTGCCCGCGGAGATCGGCTTCACGGACGAGGAGTTCGTCCGCGCCGTGGAGTTCGCTCCGCAGACCCGGCCCGGCCGCTACACGATCCTCGAACACCTCGACCTGACAACCGACCAGATCAAGGACGTCTACGCCGACTATGTCAAGGCCATCGGTAGCTGAACTCCGCCCCGTCGTTCACCCCGCGGGGGTGAAGGACCGGCGAAGCGGTGAGCACTGGATGGGACGCCTCTACATGCGCGAGGTGTCCCTGCGGGTCGACCGCTACCTGGTGAACACCAGGGTCACGCCCAACCAGCTCACGTACCTGATGACCGTCTTCGGCGTGCTCGCGGCCCCGGCCCTGCTGGTGCCGGGGATCGCGGGCGCCGTGCTCGGCGTGGTCTGCGTCCAGCTCTATCTGCTGCTGGACTGCGTCGACGGCGAGATCGCCCGCTGGAAGAAGCAGTACTCGCTGAACGGCGTCTACCTGGACCGGGTCGGCGCCTACCTCACCGACGCCGCCGTCCTGGTCGGCTTCGGTCTGCGCGCCGCCGACCTGTGGGGCAGCGGCCGTATCGACTGGCTGTGGGCCTTCCTCGGCACGCTGGCCGCGCTCGGCGCCATCCTGATCAAGGCCGAGACCGACCTCGTCGGCGTCGCCCGGCACCAGGCCGGAAAGCCGCCGGTCCAGGAGTCGGCGTCCGAGATGCGCTCCTCCGGCATGGCCCTGGCCCGCAAGGCCGCCGCGATGCTGAAGTTCCACCGTCTGATCCTCGGCATCGAGGCATCGCTGCTGATCCTGGTCCTCGCGATCGCCGACCAGATGCGCGGCGACCTGTTCTTCACCCGGCTCGGTGTCGCGGTGCTGGCCGGCATCGCGCTGCTCCAGACCCTGCTGCACCTCGTGTCCATCCTCGCTTCGAGCAGGCTGAAGTGAGCGGCATGGGCTCGACGACAACCCCCCTCAAGGTCGGCGCGGTCATCATCACGATGGGCAACCGCCCCGACGAGCTGCGCGCCCTGCTCGACTCGGTCGCCAAGCAGGACGGCGACCGCGTCGAGGCGGTCGTCGTCGGCAACGGCTCGCCCGTCCCGGACGTCCCCGAGGGCGTCCGCACCATCGAGCTGCCCGAGAACCTCGGCATCCCCGGCGGGCGGAACGTCGGCATCGAGGCCTTCGGCCCCAGCGGCCGGGACGTCGACATCCTGCTCTTCCTCGACGACGACGGCCTCCTCGCCCAACACGACACCGCCGAGCTGTGCCGCCGGGCCTTCGAGGCCGACCCGAAGCTCGGCATCATCAGCTTCCGCATCGCCGACCCGGACACCGGGGTCACCCAGCGCCGCCATGTGCCACGGCTGCGGGCCTCCGACCCGATGCGCTCCTCCCGGGTCACCACCTTCCTGGGCGGCGCCAACGCCGTACGGACCCAGGTCTTCGCCGAAGTAGGCGGGCTCCCGGACGAATTCTTCTACGCCCACGAGGAAACCGACCTGGCATGGCGGGCCCTCGACGCGGGCTGGATGATCGACTACCGGTCCGACATGGTGCTGTACCACCCGACGACCGCGCCCTCACGGCACGCGGTCTACCACCGCATGGTGGCCCGCAACCGCGTCTGGCTCGCCCGCCGCAACCTGCCCGCCCCCCTGGTCCCCGTCTATCTGGGCGTGTGGCTGCTGCTGACCCTCGTCCGCCGCCCGTCCCGCCCAGCCCTGAAGGCATGGTTCGGTGGTTTCCGGGAAGGCTGGACAACTCCGTGCGGTCCACGCCGGCCCATGAAGTGGCGTACGGTGTGGCGGCTGACCCGACTGGGCCGGCCCCCCGTCATCTGACAAGCTCGGCCCTGAGAAGCCCCGGGCCACATCCGGGCCCCAGGTTCATGCCATGCCCGCACAGGCTGCGCATCTCGAAGACGAAAGTTTCAACTGGTGAGTGAGACAACGCACGACGGCACGGTCGCGGTGAGCGCGCCGCTGCCGCCCGACGAGGGCCTCACGGCGGCACAGCTCGCCGCCAAGTACGGGCTGTCCGTGAGCGGCGCCCGCCCCTCGCTGTTCGAGTACGTCCGTCAGCTCTGGGACCGCCGGCACTTCATCCTCGCCTTCTCGCGGGCGAAGCTGACCGCGCAGTACAGCCAGGCGAAGCTCGGTCAGCTCTGGCAGGTGGCGACCCCGCTGCTGAACGCGGCCGTGTACTTCTTCATCTTCGGCCTCCTGCTGGGGGCCCGTGAAGGCATCCCGCACGACATCTACGTGCCGTTCCTGGTGACCGGGGTGTTCGTCTTCACCTTCACCCAGAGCTCGGTGCTCGCGGGCGTGCGCGCCATCTCCGGCAACCTCGGCCTGGTCCGCGCGCTGCACTTCCCCCGGGCCTCGCTGCCGATCTCCTTCGCGCTCCAGCAGCTCCAGCAGCTGCTGTTCTCGATGATCGTGCTGGTCGTGATCATGGTGGCCTTCGGCGCCTATCCCGACCTGTCCTGGCTGCTCGTGGTGCCCGTGCTGGTGCTCCAGTTCGTCTTCAACACCGGGCTCGCGCTGATGTTCGCCCGGATGGGAAGCAAGACGCCCGACCTCGCTCAGCTGATGCCGTTCGTCCTGCGCACCTGGATGTACGCCTCCGGCGTCATGTTCAGCATCCCGGCGATGCTCGCCGACAAGGACGTGCCGGGCTGGCTCGCCGACGTCCTGCAGTGGAACCCCGCAGCGATCTACATGGACCTGATCCGCTTCGCGATGATCGACGACTACGGCTCCTCGTACCTGCCCCCGCACGTGTGGGCCTTCGCCCTGGGCTGGGCGCTGCTGGCCGGTGTGGTCGGCTTCGTGTACTTCTGGAAGGCGGAGGAGAGGTACGGCCGTGGCTGAGCACAGGACGGATGCCCACATCCCCACCGTCATCGCGGACGAGCTGCACATCGTCTACCGCGTCAACGGCGCCAAGACCGGCAAGGGCAGCGCCACCGCCGCCCTGAGCCGCATCCTCAAGCGCGGCGAGGAGCGGGGCGTGCGCAAGGTGCACGCCGTCAGGGGCGTCTCCTTCACCGCCTACCGCGGCGAGGCCATCGGCCTGATCGGCTCCAACGGCTCCGGCAAGTCCACCCTGCTGCGCGCCATCGCCGGCCTGCTCCCGGCCGAGAAGGGCAAGGTCTACACCGACGGCCAGCCCTCGCTGCTCGGTGTGAACGCGGCGCTGATGAACGACCTCACGGGCGAGCGCAACGTCATACTGGGCGGGCTCGCCATGGGCATGTCCCGCGAGGAGATCAAGGCGCGTTACCAGGAGATCGTGGACTTCTCCGGCATCAACGAGAAGGGCGACTTCATCACCCTGCCGATGCGCACCTACTCCTCCGGCATGGCGGCCCGGCTGCGCTTCTCGATCGCCGCGGCCAAGGACCACGACGTGCTCATGATCGACGAGGCGCTGGCCACCGGCGACCGCAAGTTCCAAAAGCGCTCCGAGGAACGCATCCGGGAGCTGCGCAAAGAAGCCGGCACCGTCTTCCTCGTCAGCCACAACAACAAGTCGATCCGCGACACCTGCAACCGCGTCCTGTGGCTGGAACGTGGCGAGCTGCGCATGGACGGGCCGACGGACGAGGTCCTCAAGGAGTACGAGAAGTTCACGGGCAAGTAGTCCACCCGGACATGGGCCGAGTGGCCCAGGACGCTTGACCGGGCCTCGCCGGAACTGCCTCGGCGGGGCCCCGCGTCTGCAAAGGAGACGTCAACTCCGGCTGGCCGTAGGAAGCTTGACGCCAATCGGTGCGTTGTTGTGATGCGCAGGACACCCTCACAGGCCCCACCCCGTTGTACAACGTAAGCTGTACCGGTACCGAAACGCGGCAAGTGGGGCGATAAGGAACGACACCCTCATCCAGGGCTGCGGTGCGGACGGCTGGGCGGCGTGTCCGAAATAGTATGCATTGGGTCGGCGGTGTAGAACGGGAGATGTGACGGCAATGGCTACGGAAACTCCCCAGCTCCACGCAGCATGTGCCGTCCCCGCCCCGGGCAGCCCACGGTGACGGGAACGAGTGCACGCGCGGATGACCCAGAGCGCGGCACGCTCGACAAGGCCGCCACGGAGAACTTCCCCGTGGCGCCGTTCTTCCTGCCCAGGGCCTGGCGCACCGACCTCATGGCTGTCTACGGATTCGCTCGTCTGGTCGATGACATCGGCGACGGCGACCTCGCCCCCGGCGGCGCGGACGCCCGTCTGCTCGGCGTGTCGCCCGCGGACGCCGAGGATCCTCTGGTCATGCTCGACGCCTTCGAGGCCGATCTGCGCCGGGTCTTCGACGGCGCCCCGCGCCACCCCCTGCTGCGCCGCCTCCAGCCGACCGTCCGCCGCCGCTCGCTGACCCCCGAGCCCTTCCTCGGCCTGATCGCCGCCAACCGCCAGGACCAGCTCGTCGGACGGTACGAGACCTACGACGATCTCCTTGCCTACTGCGAACTGTCCGCCAACCCCGTCGGCCGTCTCGTCCTCGCCGTCACCGGCACCGCGACGCCCACGCGAATCCGTCTCTCCGACTCGGTGTGCACCGCGCTCCAGATCGTCGAGCACCTTCAGGACATCGCCGAGGACCTTGGCCGTGACCGGATCTATCTGCCCGCGGCGGACATGAAGAGCTTCCATGTGCAGGAAACCGACCTGGCCGCGAGAACGGCAGGCGCATCGGTGCGCGCACTGGTCGCGTACGAAGCCGAACGTGCCCGGAACCTCCTGAATGAAGGCGCCCCCCTGGTGGGTAGCGTCCACGGCAGGCTCAAGCTGCTGCTGGCGGGTTTCGTGGCGGGGGGAAGGGCGGCGATCCACGCGATCGCCACCGCCGAATACGACGTACTTCCCGGCCCGCCCAAGGCCAGCAGGCTCCGGTTGCTGCGCGAGGTGGGCGTGACTCTGCGAGGAGAGGGGTGATCCGGACCGTGGAGTCTGCACCACACGCGTCCGCACCGGTACTCGCCGCCTACAGCTACTGCGAGACGGTCACCGGACAGCAGGCCCGTAATTTCGCCTACGGGATCCGTCTGCTGCCCACGCCCAAGCGCCGCGCGATGTCGGCGCTGTACGCGTTCTCGCGCCGCGTCGACGACATCGGCGACGGCGCGCTGACCGGCGAGGTCAAGATCGCCCGGCTCGAGGACACCAGGGAGCTGCTGACCCGCATTCGCGACCGCGAGGTCGACGAGGACGACATCGACCCCGTGGCCGTCGCCCTCGCCCACGCCGCCGACACCTTCCCGATCCCGCTCGGCGGCCTGGACGAGCTGATCGACGGCGTGCTGATGGACGTACGCGGCGAGACCTACGAGACCTGGGACGACCTCAAGGTCTACTGCCGCTGTGTCGCGGGCGCCATCGGGCGGCTCTCGCTCGGCGTCTTCGGTACGGAACCAGGGGCGCGCGGCGTCGAGCGCGCGCCCGAGTACGCCGACACGCTCGGCCTGGCGCTCCAGCTCACCAACATCCTGCGCGACGTCCGTGAGGACGGGGAAGGCGGACGCACCTATCTGCCCTCCGACGACCTCGCCAAGTTCGGCTGCTCGGCCGGCTTCAGCGGGCCGACCCCGCCGGAGGGCTCCGACTTCGCCGGCCTCGTGCACTTCGAAGTGCGACGGGCCCGCGCTCTCTTCGCCGAGGGATACCGGCTGCTGCCGATGCTCGACCGGCGCAGCGGTGCCTGTGTCGCCGCCATGGCCGGCATCTACCGCCGCCTCCTCGACCGCATCGAGCGCGATCCGGAGGCGGTGCTGCGCGGCCGTGTCTCGCTGCCCGGCCGCGAGAAGGCGTACGTCGCGGTGCGCGGCCTGAGCGGTCTGGACGCCCGGCATGTCACCCGCCGATCCGTCGGCCGTGCCGTCAGGAGGCGCGCCTGATGGACATTCCGGCCCAAGGTGATGCCATCGGCGAAAAGCGGCGCGCAACCCTCCGCCGCCCGGCCGCGTCCCTGACTGAGACGACCGCTCGTGCACCGTTCAATCACCGGCCCGAAGGTCGCGCAGGGGAGGGTGCACGATGACCGACGGCACACGGCCCGAAGGGCCGCTCGCGGACCTCCCCGGTCGCGCGCAGCACCCGGATCGCGCGCAGAGCCCCGATCGCGCGCAGAGCCCGGATCGCTCGGAGAACGCCGGCGGCTTCGGGAAGCGCGCGGTGGTGATCGGCGGCGGGCTCGCCGGGATCACCACCGCGCTCGCGCTCGCCGACGCCGGAGTGCGCGTCACCCTGCTGGAGGGCAGGCCGAGGCTGGGCGGACTGGCCTTCTCCTTCCGGCGCGGCAACCTGACCGTCGACAACGGACAGCATGTCTATCTGCGCTGCTGCACCGCCTACCGGTGGTTCCTCGACCGGATCGAGGGCTCGGCGCTGGCGCCGTTGCAGGATCGTCTCGACGTGCCCGTGCTCGACCTCGGCAAGCCCGCGGGGCGGCGGCTCGGCAGGCTGCGACGCGACGCCCTGCCCGTACCCCTGCACCTGGGCCGGAGCCTGGCGACCTATCCGCATCTCTCGCTCGCCGAACGCGCCAAGGTCGGACGCGCCGCGCTCGCGCTCAAGGGGCTCGACCTCGACGATCCGGCCCTGGACGCCCAGGACTTCGGCAGCTGGCTGACCGCGCACGGTCAGTCGGCGCGTGCCGTCGAGGCCCTGTGGGACCTGGTCGGGGTCGCCACCCTCAACGCGGTCGCGGGCGACGCCTCGCTGGGGCTCGCCGCGATGGTGTTCAAGACCGGTCTGCTGTCCGACCCGGGTGCCGCCGACATCGGCTGGGCGCGCGTCCCGCTGGGCGAACTGCATGACCGGCTGGCCCGCAAGGCGCTCGACTCCGCGGGCGTGCGCACCGAGGTCCGTACACGCGTCACCTCCATCTCCACCGACGACAACGGACGTTGGAGCGTTGAGGTTCCCGGCGAGACGCTCCGCGCGGACGCGGTCGTGCTCGCCGTCGCCCAGCGCGAGGCCCACGACCTGCTGCCCGACGGCGCCCTCGACGCCCCCGAGCGGCTGCTGGAGATCGGCACCGCGCCGATCCTCAACGTCCATGTCGTGTACGACCGCAAGGTGCTCGGGCGCCCGTTCTTCACCGCCCTGGGCACCCCGGTGCAGTGGGTGTTCGACCGCACCGAGGCCTCCGGGCTCACGGACGGCCAGTACCTGGCGCTGTCCCAGTCGGCCGCGCAGGACGAGATCGACGCCCCCGTAGCGGTCCTGCGCGAGCGGTATCTGCCCGAACTGGAGCGGCTGTTGCCCGGTGCGCGCGACGCCCGGGTCACGGACTTCTTCGTCACCAGGGAGCGCACGGCGACGTTCGCCCCCACCCCCGGCGTCGGGCGGCTGCGGCCCGGCGCCCGTACCAAGGCACCCGGCCTCTACCTGGCCGGAGCGTGGACCGCCACAGGGTGGCCCGCGACCATGGAGAGTGCGGTCCGCAGCGGTGTGAGTGCGGCCGGCGCCGCACTGAGCGCCCTGGGCCGGCCCCGCCCCAGCCACCTCTTCGACGTCGAGGAGGCGGCGTGATGCTGAACGAGCGCACGGCGGCAGCCACCCGCACGCCCGGTACCGCAACAAGAGGAGAGACTGTGCCCACTGTGCCCCCGGCCGAGGAGGCAGCTCGAGAGACCGCGGTGGACGTGACCGCACTCCTGGAGCGCGGCAGGACCCTGGCCACCCCGGTACTGCGGGCGGCCGTCGAACGCCTGGCCCCTCCCATAGACGCGGTGTCCGCCTACCACTTCGGCTGGACCGACGCCGAGGGCAACCCCACGGCCGGGGACGGCGGCAAGGCCGTACGCCCCGCCCTCGCGGTGCTCTCCGCCGAGGTCACCGGCGCCGCGCCCGAGGTCGGCATCCCCGGCGCGGTCGCCGTCGAGCTGGTCCACAACTTCTCCCTGCTGCACGACGACCTGATGGACGGCGACGAACAGCGCCGCCACCGCGACACCGTCTGGAAGGTGCACGGCCCGGCACAGGCCATCCTCGTCGGCGACGCCCTGTTCGCCCTCGGCAACGAGATCCTGCTGGAGCTCGGCACCGTCGAGGCGGGCCGCGCCACCCGCCGGCTGACCACCGCCACCCGCGCCCTGATCGACGGCCAGGCACAGGACATCTCCTACGAGCACCGCGACCGCGTCAGCGTCGAGGAGTGCCTGGAGATGGAGGGCAACAAGACGGGCGCCCTGCTCGCCTGCGCCAGCTCCATCGGCGCGGTCCTCGGCGGCGCGGACGACCGGACCGCGGACATCCTGGAGAAGTACGGCTACCACCTGGGCCTCGCCTTCCAGGCCGTCGACGACCTCCTCGGCATCTGGGGCGACCCGGTCTCCACCGGCAAGCAGACCTGGAGCGATCTGCGCCAGCGCAAGAAGTCCCTGCCGGTCGTGGCCGCGCTCGCGGCGGGCGGCAGCGCGTCCGAGCGGCTCGGTGAGATCCTCGCCGCCGACGCCAAGAGCAGCGACTTCGCGACCTTCTCCGAGGAGGAGTTCGCCGCCCGTGCCGCCCTCATCGAGGAGGCGGGCGGCCGGGAGTGGACCGCCGAAGAGGCACGCCGTCAGCACACCATCGCCGTCGAGGCCCTGGACGCCGTCGACATGCCCGAGCGAGTGCGGGCACAGTTCACGGCGCTCGCCGACTTCGTCGTCGTACGAAAGAGATGATCACCACCGGGCGAAAAGAGATGATCAGTATCGGTCGAATAGCCCTCGCGTAGTCGCCGGCCGGTGTCGCTGGAAGAAGCGCACCGGCCGACGGCGGACCCACAGCAGACGCAACTCTGGAGCACTGCACGAAGGGGAAGCCATGACAGCGACGACCGACGGAAGCACCGGGGCGCTGCCGCCCCGGGCCGCCGCGGCCAGCGACACCGACATTGCAAGCCCCGTGGCGGCCGGGGTCCATGAAGCCGCCGTACGCGCGGTCCGGCGCGCGACCGACTTCCTGCTGGCGCAGCAGGACGCCCAGGGCTGGTGGAAGGGCGACCTCGAGACGAATGTCACCATGGACGCCGAGGACCTGCTGCTCCGTCAGTTCCTGGGCATCCGGGACGAGAAGACCACACAGGCCGCCGCGCTCTTCATCCGGGGCGAGCAGCGCGAGGACGGCACCTGGGGGACTTTCCACGGCGGACCCGGCGAACTCTCCGCCACCATCGAGGCGTACGTCGCCCTGCGCCTGGCCGGTGACGCCCCAGGCGCGCCGCACATGGCGAAGGCCTCCGCCTGGATCCGTGAGCAGGGCGGCATCGCCGCCGCCCGGGTCTTCACCCGGATCTGGCTGGCCCTGTTCGGCTGGTGGAAGTGGGAGGACCTGCCCGAACTCCCGCCGGAGCTCATCTACTTCCCCACCTGGGTCCCGCTCAACATCTACGACTTCGGCTGCTGGGCCCGGCAGACCATCGTCCCGCTGACGATCGTCTCCGCCAAGCGCCCGGTACGTCCCGCGCCCTTCCCGCTCGACGAGCTGCACACCGATCCGGCGAACCCCAACCCGCCCAAGCCCCTGGCTCCGGCGGCGAGTTGGGACGGCGCCTTCCAGCGGCTCGACAAGGCCCTGCACCGACTGCGCAGGGTCGTCCCCCGCAAGCTGCGCAGAGCCGCCATGAACAGCGCCGCCCGCTGGATCATCGAGCGGCAGGAGAACGACGGCTGCTGGGGCGGCATCCAGCCCCCGGCCGTGTACTCGGTCATCGCCCTGCATCTGCTCGGCTACGACCTCGAACATCCCGTCATGCGGGAAGGGCTGGCCTCGCTGGACCGTTTCGCCGTCTGGCGCGAGGACGGGGCCCGGATGATCGAGGCCTGCCAGTCGCCTGTCTGGGACACCTGCCTGGCGACCATCGCGCTCGCCGACGCCGGTGTCCCGGCCGACCACCCGCAGCTCGTCAAGGCCGCCGACTGGATGCTGGGGGAGGAGATCGTCCGGCCCGGCGACTGGGCGGTCAAGCGGCCCCAACTGCCGCCGGGCGGCTGGGCGTTCGAGTTCCACAACGACAACTACCCCGACATCGACGACACCGCCGAGGTGGTCCTCGCACTACGCCGGGTCAGGCACCACGACCCGGAGCGGGTCGAGAAGGCCATCGCGCGCGGGGTGCGCTGGAACCTCGGCATGCAGTCGCGCAACGGGGCCTGGGGCGCCTTCGACGTCGACAACACCAGCCCGTTCCCCAACCGGCTGCCGTTCTGCGACTTCGGCGAGGTCATCGACCCGCCGTCGGCGGACGTCACCGCGCATGTCGTCGAGATGCTCGCGGTCGAGGGCCTCGCGCACGATCCGCGCACCCGGCGCGGCATCCGCTGGCTGCTCGCCGAGCAGGAACCGGACGGCTCGTGGTTCGGCCGCTGGGGCGTCAACTACGTCTACGGCACCGGATCCGTCGTACCCGCCCTGGTGGCGGCCGGTTTCCCGGGCTCGCACCCGGCGATCCGCCGCGCGGTGGCCTGGCTGGAGTCCGTCCAGAACGACGACGGCGGCTGGGGCGAGGACCTGCGCTCCTACAAGGACGCCAAGGAGTGGAGCGGCAGGGGCGCCTCGACCGCCTCGCAGACCGCGTGGGCGCTGATGGCGCTGCTGGCCGCGGGGGAGAAGGACTCCAAGGCCGTCGAACGCGGTATCGAGTGGCTGGCGGCGACCCAGCGGGAGGACGGCTCCTGGGACGAGCCGTACTTCACCGGCACCGGGTTCCCCTGGGACTTCTCGATCAACTACCACCTCTACCGGCAGGTCTTCCCGCTGACCGCGCTCGGCCGGTTCGTGCACGGGGAGCCCTTCGCCGACCGGGCCGAGGCGGCTCTCACCGTGGGGGCCCTCAGCGAGGCTGCTCTCACCGAGGCTGCTCTCACCGAGGCCGAGGGGGGCTGATGAGCCCACAGCCCGTACCGGCCCCGCTGCTGATCGCCTGCGCGCTCGGCATCGAGCAGTTCGCCCTGCGCAGCGGAGACCGGGGCGGCGCCGACGGGCCGGTCACCGTCCTGCGTACCGGTATGGGGCCCCGATCGGCCGAGCGGGCGGTCACCCGTGTACTGGCCGCCGACCCGGCGCTGGCCGGGGCCGCCGTGCTCGCCACCGGCTTCTGCGCGGGGCTCGCGCCCGGCATGCACCCCGGCGATCTGGTGGTCGCCGAGGAGACCAGGGATCCGGCGGGAACGATTCCGTGCGTCGGGACCGACCTACTCGTCAAAGAGCTCGCGCGGACCGTCCCGGGCCGCACCGTCCACACCGGACCGCTCACCGGCTCGGATCATGTCGTCCGAGGTCAGGAACGGTCCGATCTGCTCACGACCGGCGCGATCGCGGTCGACATGGAGTCGGCGGCCACGCTTCTGAGCGCCGTCCGCGCGGGCGAGGGCCCGGTTGCGGCCGTCCGGGTGGTCGTGGACGCTCCAGAACATGAACTCGTCCGGATCGGCACGTTGCGCGGTGGAATATCGGCTTTCCGCGTCCTTCGTTCCGTTCTGCCTGCATTCTACGAATGGCACCGTTCTTTGCTGCTCCCCAGGAGGTGAGCCAGATGGCCATGCCGCTGCGTCAGTCCATCAAGGTCGCTACTTACTTGGCCGAACAGAAGCTCCGCAGGCGCGAGAAGTTCCCGCTCATCGTCGAGCTGGAGCCCCTGTTCGCCTGCAACCTCAAGTGTGAGGGCTGCGGCAAGATCCAGCACCCGGCCGGGGTGCTGAAGCAGCGCATGCCCGTGGCGCAGGCCGTGGGAGCGGTGCTCGAGTCCGGCGCGCCGATGGTGTCCATCGCCGGCGGTGAGCCCCTGATGCACCCGCAGATCGACGAGATCGTGCGGCAACTGGTGGCCAAGCGGAAGTACGTCTTCCTGTGCACCAACGCCATGCTGCTGCGCAAGAAGATGGACGACTTCAGGCCCTCGCCCTACTTCGCCTTCGCCGTGCACATCGACGGCCTGCGCGAGCGCCACGACGAGTCGGTCGCCAAGGAAGGCGTCTTCGACGAGGCCGTCGAGGCCATCAAGGAGGCCAAGCGGCGCGGCTTCCGGGTCACCACCAACTCGACCTTCTTCAACACCGACACCCCGCAGACCATCGTCGAGGTGCTCAACTTCCTCAACGACGACCTCAAGGTCGACGAGATGATGATCTCGCCCGCCTACGCCTACGAGAAGGCCCCCGACCAGGAGCACTTCCTCGGCGTCGAGCAGACCCGCGAGCTGTTCAAGAAGGCCTTCGCGGGCGGCAACCGCCGGAAGTGGCGGCTCAACCACTCGCCGCTGTTCCTCGACTTCCTCGAGGGCAAGGTCGACTTCCCGTGCACCGCCTGGGCCATTCCGAACTACTCCCTCTTCGGCTGGCAGCGGCCCTGCTACCTGATGAGCGACGGGTACGTACCCACGTACCGCGAGCTCATCGAGGAGACCGACTGGGACAAGTACGGCCGCGGCAAGGACCCGCGCTGCGCTAACTGCATGGCGCACTGTGGCTACGAGCCCACGGCCGTCCTCGCCACCATGGGTTCGCTCAAGGAGTCCCTGCGCGCCATCCGCGAGACGGTCTCCGGGACCGGGGAGTGACGTCATGACCGCCATCCCCTTGGGCGTCCCCGAGGTACCGGTCCGGCCGATCGCCGAGCGGCGGGTGTCACGGCAGATCCAGGTCGGCCCGGTGGCGGTCGGGGGCGGTGCCCCGGTCTCGGTGCAGTCGATGACGACCACGCGTACGTCGGACATCGGCGCCACCCTCCAGCAGATCGCCGAGCTGACCGCTTCGGGCTGCCAGATCGTCCGGGTGGCCTGCCCGACGCAGGACGACGCGGACGCGCTCGCGACGATCGCCCGCAAGTCGCAGATCCCGGTGATCGCGGACATCCACTTCCAGCCGAAGTACGTGTTCGCGGCCATCGCGGCCGGCTGTGCGGCCGTACGCGTCAATCCCGGCAACATCAAGCAGTTCGACGACAAGGTCAAGGAGATCGCGGGTGCCGCCAGGGACCACGGCACGCCGATCCGCATCGGCGTCAACGCCGGGTCGCTCGACAAGCGGCTGCTCCAGAAGTACGGCCGCGCGACACCGGAAGCCCTGGTGGAGAGCGCGCTGTGGGAGGCGTCGCTCTTCGAGGAGCACGGCTTCCGGGACATCAAGATCTCGGTCAAGCACAACGACCCGGTGATCATGGTCGAGGCGTACACACAGCTCGCGGCGCAGTGCGACTACCCGCTGCACCTCGGCGTGACCGAGGCCGGTCCCGCCTTCCAGGGCACGATCAAGTCGGCCGTCGCCTTCGGCGCCCTGCTGTCACGGGGGATCGGCGACACGATCCGGGTGTCCCTGAGCGCCCCGCCGACCGAGGAGGTCAAGGTCGGCATCCAGATCCTCCAGTCGCTGGGCCTGCGGCAGCGGCGGCTGGAGATCGTCTCCTGCCCCTCCTGCGGCCGCGCCCAGGTCGACGTCTACAAGCTGGCCGACGAGGTCACAGCCGGCCTGGAGGGCATGGAGGTGCCGCTGCGGGTAGCCGTCATGGGCTGTGTGGTCAACGGCCCCGGCGAGGCGCGGGAGGCGGATCTGGGGGTCGCCTCCGGCAACGGCAAGGGTCAGGTCTTCGTGAAGGGCGAGGTCATCAAGACCGTCCCCGAGTCCAGGATCGTCGAGACCCTGATCGAGGAGGCGATGAAGATCGCCGAGCAGATGGAGCAGGACGAGGACGCCACGGGCGCCTCCGTCGTCACGGGAAAGCCAGAAGTGACTGTGAGCTGAAGCAAGGCACGGACCGAGAGGGGGCCCGAGCGTGACGATTCTGGAGAGCATCCGGGGACCACGTGACCTGAAGGCGCTGTCCGAGGCGGAACTCGGTGAACTGTCCGAAGAGATCAGGGAGTTCCTGGTGCACGCGGTCGCCAGGACCGGCGGTCATCTCGGGCCCAACCTGGGGGTGGTGGAACTGTCCGTCGCGCTCCACCGGGTCTTCGAGTCGCCGGTCGACCGTATCGTCTGGGACACCGGTCACCAGAGCTATGTGCACAAGCTGCTGACCGGACGGCAGGACTTCTCCAAGCTGCGCGGCAAGGGCGGGCTGTCCGGCTACCCCTCGCGTGCGGAGTCCGAGCACGACATCGTCGAGAACAGCCACGCCTCCACCGCGCTGGGCTGGGCCGACGGACTCGCCAAGGCACGGCAGGTGCAAGGGGAGCAGGGGCACGTCGTCGCGGTGATCGGCGACGGGGCGCTGACCGGCGGCATGGCCTGGGAGGCGCTGAACAACATCGCCGCCGCCAAGGACCGGCCGCTGATCATCGTCGTCAACGACAACGAGCGGTCGTACGCCCCGACCATCGGGGGGCTCGCCAACCACCTCGCCACCCTGCGCACGACCGACGGCTACGAGAGGGTCCTCGCCTGGGGCAAGGACGTACTGCTGCGGACCCCGCTCGTGGGCTCCACTGTCTACGAGTCGTTGCACGGCGCGAAGAAGGGCTTCAAGGACGCCTTCGCACCGCAGGGCATGTTCGAGGACCTGGGCCTGAAGTACGTCGGCCCCATCGACGGGCACGACATCGGTGCCGTCGAGTCGGCGCTGCGACGGGCCAAACGCTTCCACGGGCCGGTGCTGGTCCACTGCCTCACGGAGAAGGGGCGCGGCTACGAACCCGCCCTCGCCCACGAAGAGGACCACTTCCACACCGTCGGCGTGATGGACCCGCTGACCTGCGAGCCGCTCGCGCCGTCGGGCGGGCCGTCCTGGACCTCGGTGTTCGGCGAGGAGATCGTGCGGATCGGTCAGGAGCGGGAGGACGTCGTCGCGATCACGGCGGCCATGCTGCATCCGGTCGGCCTCGGCCGCTTCGCGCAGCGGTTCCCGGACCGGGTGTGGGACGTCGGGATCGCGGAGCAGCACGCCGCCGTCTCCGCGGCGGGCCTCGCCACGGGCGGCCTGCATCCGGTCGTCGCCGTGTACGCCACCTTCCTCAACCGTGCCTTCGACCAGCTCCTCATGGATGTCGCGCTGCACCGCTGCGGAGTGACGTTCGTGCTGGACCGGGCCGGCGTCACGGGCGCCGACGGGGCCTCGCACAACGGCATGTGGGACTTGTCGGTCCTCCAGGTCGTACCGGGGCTGCGGATCGCCGCACCGCGTGACGCCGACCAGCTGCGGGCGCAGCTGCGGGAGGCGGTCGCCGTCGACGACGCGCCCACGCTGGTGCGGTTCCCGAAGGAGTCCGTCGGCCCGTCGATCCCGGCGGTCGACCGGGTCGGCGGGCTGGACGTGCTGCACCGGGCCGCGCAGGAAGCGGACGTCCTCCTGGTCGCCGTCGGTGTGATGGCCCCGGTGTGCCTCCAGGCGGCCGAACTGCTTCAGGCACGCGGCATCGGCAGTACCGTCGTGGACCCACGGTGGGTCAAGCCCGTCGACCCAGCCCTCGCGCCCCTCGCCGCACAGCACCGGCTGGTGGCCGTGGTCGAGGACAACAGCCGGGCGGCCGGGGTCGGTGCCGCCGTGGCGCTGGCGCTGGGCGACGCCGATGTCGACGTACCCGTACGGCGGTTCGGCATCCCCGAGCAGTTCCTCGCGCACGGCAAGCGGGGCGAGGTGCTGGCCGACATCGGGCTCACCCCCGTAGAGGTCGCCGGCCGGATCAGCGCGAGCCTGGCCCTCAAGGAAGCCGAGGACGGCCCGGCCCCTCGCGAGCGGGCCGACGGCAGCCATGACGGCCGTACCGCCGCGCGTGTGGACGGTCCTGCCGCCGCGCCAGTCAAGGAGAGCGCTGAATGACCACGGAGTTCGACCTCGGCAGACTCCTCGCGGAGCGCGGAGCCGAGCGCTACGAGCTGCACACCAGGCACCTGAACCACCAGCTCCCGCGCATGCTGCACACCATCGGCTTCGACAAGGTCTACGAGCGGGCCGAGGGCGCCTACTTCTGGGACGCCGACGGCGACGACTACCTGGACATGCTCGCCGGGTTCGGGGTGATGGGCCTCGGCCGTCACCACCCCGTCGTCCGCAAGGCCCTGCACGACGTGCTGGACGCCCAGCTCGCCGACCTCACCCGGTTCGACTGTCAGCCGCTGCCCGGGTTGCTGGCGGAGCGGCTGCTCGCGCACAGCCCGCACCTGGAGCGGGTGTTCTTCGGCAACAGCGGGACGGAGGCGGTGGAGGCCGCGCTGAAGTTCGCGCGGTTCGTCACCGGGAAGCCGAGGGTGCTGTACTGCGACCACGCCTTCCACGGGCTGACCACCGGCTCCCTCTCCGTCAACGGCGAGTCCGGCTTCCGGGACGGCTTCGCCCCGCTGTTGCCCGACACGGCCGTACCGCTCGGCGACCTCGACGCCCTGGCCCGGCAGCTGAAGAAGGGGGACGTGGCCGCCCTGATCGTCGAACCGATCCAGGGCAAGGGCGTGCACGAGGCTCCGCCCGGCTATCTGCGGGCCGCCCAGGAGCTGCTGCACCGGCACAAGGCGCTGCTCATCGCCGACGAGGTGCAGACCGGGCTGGGCCGGACCGGTGACTTCTACGCCTACCAGCACGAGGAGGGTGTCGAGCCGGACCTGGTGTGCGTGGCCAAGGCGCTCTCCGGGGGCTATGTGCCGGTGGGCGCCACGCTCGGCAAGGACTGGATCTTCAAGAAGGTCTACTCGTCCATGGACCGCGTGCTGGTGCACTCGGCGAGCTTCGGCTCCAACGCGCAGGCCATGGCGGCCGGGCTCGCCGTGCTGTCCGTCATGGAGAACGAGCAGATCGTCGCGGGCGCGCGGGCGACCGGTGACCAGCTAAGGTCCAGGCTCGCCGCGCTGCGAGACAAGTACGAGCTGCTCGCCGACGTCCGTGGCCGGGGGCTGATGATCGGCATCGAGTTCGGGCGCCCCGACTCGCTGAAGCTGCGCAGCCGCTGGAGCATGCTCCAGGCCGCGCGCAAGGGGCTGTTCGCGCAGATGGTCGTCGTACCGCTGCTGCGGCGGCACCGGATCCTCACCCAGGTCTCCGGCGACCATCTGGAGGTGATCAAGCTGATCCCGCCGCTGATCATCGGCGAGCGGGAGGTGGACCGGTTCGTGGATGCCTTCACCGATGTGATGGACGACGCGCACAGCGGTGGCGGACTGATGTGGGACTTCGGCAAGACGTTGATCAAGCAGGCGGTCGCCAACCGGTGAGGAAGGGGCGGCCGGGGCCGGGGCCGACCGGGTCACAGACGGAGGGGCGAGCCCGCCGAGCCGCCCGACGCGCACTTTTGCCCCTGAGGCAATAAATTTGCCCCAGAGGCAAGGCTGCGGCTGAATGGAGAGCATGAGCTCTCCCGAGAACGAGCCCGAGCACGAGAACGAGCCCGAGTCCGAGAACAAGCCTGAGAACGAGGCTGAGGACGAGCCCGAGAACGAGGCTGAGGACGAGGCGACAGGGCCGGTCGAAACCCTGCCCGTCGTCGCGCCGCAGCTCCGGGCCCTGCGCCGCCGCGCGGCGCTCACTCTGGAGGCCGCCGCCCGCGTCGCCGGGCTGTCGCCCGCCCACCTCTCCCGGCTGGAGACGGGGCAGCGTCAGCCCTCGCTGCCGATGCTGCTCGCGCTCGCGCGCATCTACGGTACGACGGTCTCCGAACTGCTCGGCGAGACGGTCGCCGACCGGGACGCCGTGGTGCGCGCGGCCTACATGGAGCCGACCGCCGCGGGTGGCTGGACGTACTGGCAGGCGGGCGCGTCCGGGCGCGGGATGCAGGCTCTGCGCGTGCATGTGCCGCACGGCTCGCAAGGCGACATCGTGCGGGTGCACCCCGGCGAGGAGTGGCTCTACGTCCTGCGAGGACGGCTGCGGCTGCACCTAGGGGACACCGCACACCGGCTCGCACCCGGTGACAGCGCGCATTTCGACTCGCTCACCCCGCACCGCATCGCCGCCCAGGACGAGGACGGTGTCGAGCTGCTCTTCGTCCACACCCTGTTGCAGAGCCCCACGGCCGCCCTGTGCCTGGGCCCCACCTCTGGAGAGACGCGATGAGCGACATGGAGGAGAAGTTCCCGCGTGCCCTGTGGGTGCGGCTCATCATCTACATCGCGGTGGGGCACGTCTTCGCCGCCTTCATCTACTTCCTGTTCGAGGCGGGCGCGAAGTAGGCACCGGCGCGAAGTAGGCGCCGGCGCGACGCAGGCACGGGGCGCCGGGCGGACGAGCGTCAGTCGAGGAGCCGCTCCCGCAGCCGCTCCCGGGTCCGGGGGGTGATCCGCAGACCCT
This sequence comes from Streptomyces sp. M41, assembly GCF_043673425.1. Lineage (NCBI taxonomy): Bacteria > Bacillati > Actinomycetota > Actinomycetes > Kitasatosporales > Streptomycetaceae > Streptomyces > Streptomyces sp. M41. The sequence continues at coordinate 501,886 of NZ_JBIMKE010000001.1, forward strand.
GCTCCAGGTAGCTGTCGACACCGCCCCATGTCTGCTCGATCGTCTCGAAGGCGGCGGTCAGATACTCGGCGCGCGCGTCGAAGAGGGGGCTGAGCAGCTCCATGACCTCCGCTGAGTAGACCGACGGGCCGCTGCCGCTGCGCTTCACCTTGTAGCGACGGTGCTTGGCGTTGGACTCCAGATAGTCGGCGACGATCGCCTCGCGCTCGACGCCGACGGCGAGCAGTGTCACGGCGATGGACAGGCCGGCGCGGTCCTTGCCCGCGGCGCAGTGCATGAGGGCGGGGACGCTGTCCTCGGCGAGGGAGTGCAGCACCTGTGAGTGCTCGCCGGTGCGCTCCTTGATGATCAGCCGGTACGAGGCGATCATCCGGTCCGCGGCCTTGCCGTCCGACAGGATCTCCCGCAGCTGCTCGATGTCGCCGTCCCGGACCATCTTCCAGAACTCCGCGCCGTCCGCGGGGTCACTCAACGGCAGGTTCACATTGCGCACCCCCGGCAGCGCGACGTCCGGACCCTCTAGCTTCTGATCGGCGGCGTTGCGGAAGTCGAAGATGGTGTGCAGGCCCAGGGAGCCGAGGAAGGCGGCGTCGTCCTCGGTCGCGTGCGCCAGGTGGCCGCTGCGGAACAGCACGCCGTGCCGCACCCGTCGTCCGTCCACGGTCGGCAGCCCGCCCACATCGCGGAAGTTGCGCACTCCGGCCAGCTCGGGCTCGGTCGACGGGATCTGCTGCGTCACGGGGGCTCCCTCCCGGTCGGCCCCGGCGGCGCGGCTCGGCGTGTGGCCGACGGGGTGCTCCTGACGATACGACATCGGTTCCTGGGGCAATGAGTTGTCCACAAGCGCCGTCGCCGCGGGTGGACACCTCGATGACGTGGGACCTTGATACATCTGTCCATATTTTTCGGTTCTGAGAGCGTTTGATGGTGGAAGGGAGTCTTTGCGCTGCGAATGGCCTGCCTCGAAACGGGCGAATCCATCGAGGCTCTGCTCCGATTTGGTCTGTTCTGCATCGGCATTGTGAGCTTCCTTCCGATTTGCGCGACGACCTCGATGTGGCTAGATATCCTCCAGCGTCACATCTAGGGGTTCTGTCCGAATTGGCGCCTTCATTCCAACTCGCTCTGTATTAAGGAAAGCTGGAGCAACGTCACGTGAGCAGCGTCATATCCGTGACCGTGCGTCGTTCGTCATGTCCACGTAATTCGGGCGCTTTTCATGGGACTTTGAGTCGGGAGAGGTCCCCATAATTCACGGAGTGTGACCGGTAATTCCCACAAGGGATCAACGGGAACGCATTCGGACGGAACCCCTCACTTGTTCCCGTGCGTCTTCCTCGCTTACGTTCGCCCCCAATCCGGACGGACGCCTAATCCTGCCGCCGACCGGACTCCGCGCAAACTCACCCGTGCACGGCAGGAGCGGGGGACCCACAGGTACAACGCCTGTTCCGGTCTCCGGAACGGCTTGGGGTCAAGTCGCGCCTCGGCGCGGCCGGGCATCTCCAGCTCGCACCCGACAGCTCACCTCGTAGGCGCCGGAGAGGAATTCGCCATGCCCGCGAAGGGTAAGCACCGCCGCCCCAAGTCCCTGCGCCTCCCCCGCTCCGTCGCCGTCGCCGGAACCGGTGGCGCCGCTCTCGCCCTCCCGCTCATCGGGGCCACCGGAGCCAACGCGGCTCCCTCTCAGTCCGTTTCGGAAAAGGCCGTCCAGTCGGCTCCGGTCGTCGAGAAGAAGGCGGCGAAGAAGGCTGCCGACAAAAAGACGGGTGCGCGCACCTATTCGGTGAAGGTGGGCGACTACCTCGCAAAGATCGCCGACGAGCAGAGCGTCGACGGCGGCTGGAAGCAGCTCTACGCCGACAACCGTGAGGCCGTCGGCGCCGACCCGTCGCTGATCCACCCGGGTCTGAAGCTCTCCGTCGGTGGCGAGAAGGCCGCGACGGCCGCTCCCAAGTCGTCGTCCCCGTCCTCCGCTTCGGCGTCTGAATCGTCTGAATCATCCCAGTCGTCCAAGTCGTCGGGCTCCTCCGAGTCCTCCCGGTCCTCCCAGTCCTCCAAGAAGGACTCCTCCGGCACGAAGTCCTCCGCCCCGCAGAAGGCGGCCACGGCCGCCCAGAGCGCCGCAGGCTTCTCCGCCCCGCTGTCCACCGCTTCCGTCGGCACCGCCTACAAGGTGGCGGGCAGCATGTGGTCGAGCGGCTACCACACCGGCGTCGACTTCTCCGCCCCGACCGGCACGCCCCTGAAGGCGGTCGGCGCGGGAACCGTCGTCTCCGCCGGCTGGGGCGGCGCGTACGGCAACCAGGTCGTCATCCAGCTCGCCGACGGCCACTACGCCCAGTACGCCCACCTGTCCTCGCTGTCCGTCTCCAGCGGCCAGAGCGTGAGCGCGGGCCAGGAGATCGGCCTCTCCGGCGCGACCGGCAATGTGACCGGCCCGCACCTGCACTTCGAGATCCGCACCACGCCGGACTACGGCTCCGACGTGGACCCGGTCGCCTACCTCCGCTCCAAGGGCGTCTCCCTCGGCTGACCGTCGCTCCACGCGAGCGCAACCTGCCTGACACGCAACCGAAGGCCGGACCCCGATCCCCGGGTCCGGCCTTCGGTCTGCCGTCACCGCCTTGCGGGTGGGGCAGCCGCCCGCCCCGCCCCTGCCGCAGGCCGCACGCAACGCGGTGGGCCAGGTGGTTATTCCGAGTTTGGTGAACCCTTGGGGAGTGGCTTATCTCACCGTTCGTCAACCCCGCCCTACGGTCGCGTAGGTCACATTCAAAGGTGAATCATGTGCCGATGTGACAGACGATTCGAAGAGTGACAGCAGATCAGTGATCGGGTCGTACGTCGCGGTGGGGGACAGCTTCACCGAAGGCGTCGGCGACCCCGGCCCCGACGGGGCGTTCGTGGGCTGGGCCGACCGGTTCGCGGTCCTCCTCGCGGACCGGCGTCCCGAGGGCGACTTCATCTACACGAACCTCGCCGTGCGCGGCAAACTGCTCGACCAGATCGTGGCGGACCAGCTGCCCCAGGCCATCGAACTGGCCCCGGACCTGGTCTCGTTCTGTGCGGGCGGCAACGACATCATCCGGCCCGGCACCGACCCCGACAAGGTGGCCGAGCGTTTCGAGCGGGCGATCGTCCGGCTCACCTCCGCGATCGGCACCGTCATGGTGACGACCGGTTTCGACACCCGCGGCGTCCCCGTGCTGAGGCATCTGCGCGGCAAGATCGCCACGTACAACGGCCATGTGCGGGCCATCGCCGACCGGTACGGCTGCCCGGTGCTCGACCTGTGGTCCCTGAAAACCGTTCAGGACCGTCGGGCCTGGGACGGCGACCGGCTGCACCTGTCTCCCGAGGGGCACACGCGCGTGGCGCTCCGCGCGGGCCAGGTACTGGGGCTGCCGATCCCGGCCGACCCGGACCAGCCGTGGCCGCCGCTGCCGCCCCGCGGCACCCTGGAGATCCGCCGGGACGACGTCCAGTGGGCGCGCGAGTACCTGGTGCCGTGGATCGGGCGGCGCCTGCGCGGCGAATCGTCGGGAGACCATGTGACGGCCAAGGGGGCACTGTCCCCGGGCGACATCAAGATGCGGATCGAATCGGTGGCTTGAGCCGGCGATCCGGCTGTGTGGGCCGTGCCCCGCTTCCTGCGGGTGCGGCCCACAGGGCTGTCGGGGGGAGGAGGGGGCGCGAGCCGAACGGCCCGACCGGCGGCTCCAGATCGGGAATCTGCTGCAGGTGCCGGCAGGTGCCCTGCCGCTTCAGCGCGTCGCAGCGATCAACGCCTGGCGCTCCAGACCCAGTTCCCGGGCGAGCGCCTCGTCCGCCCACTGCCGGGCACGCGCGCGTGAGACCGCGCCGGGATACGACGTCAGCTGCACGGCCAGCCCGTCGAGCAGCGCCGTGAGGCGCAGGGCCGTCCCGGCGGGGTCCTGGCATCGGAACTCGTCCGCGGCCACCCCCTGCGCGATGACCTCGGTGATGGCCGCCTTCCACTGCCGGTCGAGATCCCGGATGACCTCCTGAAGGGCGGGCTCGCGCAAAGCCACCGCCCACCCTTCGATCCACAGCCGCCAGCCCTTCGCCTGACCGGTCGGCGCGTACCAGCGCACAGCGGCCCGCAGCCTTCGCAGCGCTGTCGTACGGCGGCCGAGGATCTTGCGCAGTCGGGTCAGATCGCCCTCGGCGGCATGAGTGAACGCGGCGGCGACCAACTTCTCCTTGGTGTCGAAGTGATAGAGCACCAGCGCGTTGCTCACGCCGAGGGCCGAGGCCACATCGGCGATCCTGACCGCCGCCACGCCCCGCGCCTCTATCTGCTCCACGGCGGCCCGCAGCAACTCCTCCCGCCGCTCCGCCACGCTCAACCGCACTCTCGTCACGCCGTCACCTTAAGGCCTCGGCTCAGGCGGACACCGCGCCGCCCGCGGGTCCTGCGGAGCCGTCCGCGGTCACCGATGCCAGCCGAACCGCTCGGAGATCGACGAAAGCCGGTCCACCGCGATGGCGTGGGCGGCACACCGGGGCGTCGTGCCGTCGGCCTCGGCGCGCGCCAGGGCCAGGTCCGTCAGGGCGCGCATCGAGCGCCGTGTGTGGGCGAACGCCACATCCGCGTCCGCTTCCAGGTCGCCGAACAGCGTCCACCACCACCAGGCGTTCGTGGCCGAGTTGACCACGACGTCCGGCAGCACGGTGATGCCCCGCGCGGCCAGCAGCTCCTCCGCCTCGGGCCGTACGGGCATGTTGGCCGCCTCGGCGATCCAACGCGCCGTGATCCGGCCCTGGTTCGTGACGTCGATCGCGTACGACACGGCCGCCGGCACCAGCACCTCCGCCTCGGCCGACAGCCAGGCGTCACCCGGCAGTTCGCGGTCGCCGGGGCGCAGCGCGCCGCGGTCCACGGTGCCGTACCCGTCGCGCGCCCTGAGCAGGGCCTCGACGTCCAGACCCGCCGGGTTGGCGATGGTGCCCTTGATGTCGGCGACCGCCACGACGGTGAGTCCCGCGCGCGTGAGGAAGCGCGCCGTCGCACCGCCCATGGTCCCGAACCCCTGCACGGCGACGCGGGCCCTCCAGTAGGGCAAGTCCGCCCGGTCCAGGGCCGTGAGGACCGACTCGGCGACCCCGCAACCGCCGACCAGCTCGTCCAGGCCGATGCCGTCGACCTCCACCGCGAACGCTTCCGCGATCCGCCGACGGGCGCCGGCCTCGTCGTCGAGCAGCGGATACACGGCCTGGACCGAGGAGACGAGCCCCGCCTCGGCGGCTGCCCGGTCGACGGTGTCCTGAGTGAGGCCGAGGTCCTCGCCGGTGGTCCAGCAACTCTCAACGTACGGCCGCATGGTCCGCAGGTAGCGCACCAGCAGCCCGTACGCCTCGGGGTCCCGCGGGTCGCAGTCGATGCCGCCCTTCGCGCCGCCCAAGGGGACGTAACGCGCCTCGGGGTCGTAGTGCAGGGCTTCCTTCATGCTCATGCCGCGAGCGAGCCCGGTGACCTCGTCCAGCGTGCAGCCCGGCCGCATCCGCAGCCCGCCGCTGGACACCCCGCGCACCAGGCGGTCGACGACCAGGAAGCCCTGACGCCCGGTGACGTGATCGGTCCAGGTGAGCGACAGCAAGGGGGTGGTCATGGGGTCTCCGGGGAGGGCGGGGCCGCGTGCCGCGCTGCGGATACTGAACGACGGGTCAGTATCCGAGTGGGGGCGGGGACATGTCAATGCGAGCGGCCGTGTGGGGTGGGTGCCGAGTGGGCTTGGGGCGGGTGCCGAGTGGGCTTGGGGCGCGCGTGGGTCCGGGGCGCGAGTGGGCGGGCCGGGTCAGGCTCGGCCGGTGTCCCGGCCCGGGTGCTCGGGGCCTGGGAGGCCCACGTCCGGGCCCGGCCGGGGTTGTCGGAGGGGCCGACCATAATGGAAGCCTCACCGACTCCACCTGGAGGTACCGTGGCCGGTTTCCGTTTCCCGAGCTCCGGGCTCCGCGCCCTGCGGCCCGAAGCCTTCGGCGTGGATCCGAGCGGTGAGCGCATGGCGCGCATCCAGAGATCCCCGCACTTCAGGGACGGGGTCTTCCAGAACCCCGGGGGCGCCGCCCGCACCCGGCCGTCGGGGTCGATGGTCGAGTTCGCCAAGGTCTTCTTCGACAAGGACACCCGGCCGCGCCGCACCCCCGACGGCACCGTGCCGGTGCACCCCACCACCTACGCCGACCTCGCGAAGCCGCCCGCCGGGGGGCTGCGACTGACCTGGATGGGACACTCCAGCGTCCTCGCGGAGATCGCCGGTCACCGGGTGCTCTTCGATCCCGTATGGGGTGATCGCTGCTCGCCGTTCCCCTTCGCCGGGCCCAAGAGACTGCATCCCGTACCGCTGCCGCTCGCCGCGCTCGGCCCGGTCGACGTCGTCGTCATCTCGCACGACCACTACGACCACCTCGACATGCCCACGATCAAGGCGCTGGCCGGCACGGACACCCTCTTCGCCGTTCCGCTCGGCGTCGGCGGCCACCTCGAACGCTGGGGCGTGTCCGCCGGCCGGCTGCGCGAGCTGGACTGGCACGAGACGACCAAGGTCGGCGGCATCACTCTGACCGCCACCCCGGCCCGCCACTTCTGCGGCCGGGGACTGCGCAACACCCAGCACACGCTCTGGGCGTCCTGGGTCGTGGCCTCCCACGAGCACCGGATCTTCCACAGCGGCGACACCGGCTACTTCGAGGGCTTCGAGGACATCGGCGCGGAGCACGGCCCGTTCGACGCCACGATGATCCAGGTCGGTGCCTACTCGGACTTCTGGCCCGACATCCACATGACGCCCGACGAGGGGGTGCGCGCCCACCTCGATCTCCAGGGCGGTGATCCGACGGTGGGCGCCATGCTGCCGATCCACTGGGGGACCTTCAACCTCGCGCCGCATCCCTGGGCTGAGCCGGGGGAGTGGATGATGCGGGCCACGCACAAGGCCGGGGTCACGATGGCGGCCCCGCGCTGCGGTGAGCCCTTCGAGCCCGCCGCCGTGCCGCCCGTGACGCCGTGGTGGCGCGAGGTGACCGAGGCGCCCGCGGAAGGGTGGCCGGCTTGGCCGCCGGTCGCCTCGGGGCCGGACAGCGCCGCGGTGGCGTAGCGCGGGTTCGGCGTGAGGCGTACACCGACTCGTTGATGCGGGGAGTGTGGAGTTGCTCGGGGGCGCTCGACAGGGGAGGTGCGCGGATACGCCCGGTGACAAGCCGGGGGCGGTGCGGTGAGCGCACTCGGTGCACGGGGTGCCGAAACGTCACGGCCGGGGAGGCTCGACGGCGACGGCAACCGCAAGTCGGAGAGTTGCGGGGTAAGAGGCGCGGGCTGCCGCTGACTTTTCTGCATGACCACTTCTGACCAGGTCCGACCGTTCCGGCGCGCCCTATGGGTGAGACGTGATCCGGGTTATCGGTCTGTCGTACGAGCCCTCATACCAGAGCGGGACGCTGCCTGCGGGACTTTGTCAACTGCCCACCGCACTTGATGCAGAGGCGACTACTGTCAGTGTCCGTCGGGCGACACGGAGCCGATTTCGTCGGCTCCGTCGACCGACATCGCGATGGCGCATGCCCCGGGCCGCGCAGACCGCGCGCAACCCCCAGGCCCCGACCGACGGACCAGTACGAGGACCCCGATGTCTCAACTCCGCGCCCCGGCCGCACGCGCAGACCGCCGTGAGGGCGGGCGGCACGGGCGCCCGGCCGTCCGCACCGCACTCGCGCTGCCCGAGACCCATATACGGCCCCAACTCATGCGGCTGGCGGTGCTGCCGCCCGTCGCGGTGGCACTCAGCGCCTGCGCCGCCGTCCTCTTCATCGTGCGCACCGCCGGCGTCCGGCCCAGCCTCACCCTCTGGGCCGTGCTCGCGGGTGCGCTCTCGGTGACCCTCGCGGGCATCCTGATCGCCGCGGTGGCCGCCAACCGCGCCGCGAAGTCCGTGAGCGAACGCATCGGCGCACTGCGCCGCAGCAGCGCACGCGGCGAGGCCGATCTGCGCGCCCTCGTCGAGGCCTTACGACGCGGCGACGGCCCACCGAAGCGCAAAACCCGCAGCGGCCCCCCCGACGGCGCCGACGACTTCGAACTGCTCGCCGCCGATCTGTCCCGCGCCCACGACGGGGCCGTCACCGCCGTCGTCCAGGCCGCCCAGCTCTCCAGCCAGGCGGGCAGCGAACAGAAACTCGAAGTCTTCGTCAACCTCGCCCGGCGGCTCCAGTCGCTCGTGCACCGCGAGATCTCCATCCTCGACGAGCTGGAGAACGAGATCGAGGACCCCGACCTGCTCAAGGGCCTCTTCCACGTCGACCACCTCGCCACCCGCATCCGCCGCCACGCCGAGAACCTCGCCGTCCTCGGCGGCGCCGTCTCCCGCCGGCAGTGGAGCAACCCGGTCTCCATGACCGAGGTGCTGCGCTCCGCCATCGCCGAGGTCGAGCAGTACTCCCGCGTCAAGCTCGTACCGCCCATCGACGGCACCCTGCGCGGACACGCCGTCGCCGACGTCATCCACCTGCTGGCCGAACTCGTCGAGAACGCCACGGTGTTCTCCGCCCCCCACACCCAAGTGCTGCTCCGGGCCAACCTCGTGACCTCGGGCCTCGCCGTCGAGGTCGAGGACCGCGGGCTCGGCATGCCCGTCGGCGAACAGAACCGGATGAACGCCCTGCTCGCCGACCCCGACCAGGTCAACGTGGCCAGCCTGCTGGCGGACGGGCGCATCGGCCTGTTCGTCGTCTCCCAGCTCGCGAAGCGGCACGGCATCCATGTCCGCCTCCAGAGCAACATCTACGGCGGTGTCCAGGCCGTACTGGTCGTACCGCAGGGCCTGTTGGGGACCGAGCCGGAAGCCCATGCAGGTGCGGCACGGCCGCAGGAGCCGCAAGCGTCGCAGGCGTCGGCGGGCGGCGCGGCCGGGCCGACGTACACCCCGTCCCAGGCGCGTCCGCAGCAGGCGCAGGTGCCGCCGCCGACTCGGCAGCAGCATCGGCGGGCGGCGCCGGACGCCCCGGCCGGCGGGCAGCGACAGCGGGGCGCGGGCGAGGCGGCGCAGGACACGTCGCGGCGGCAACAGCCGCAGACCGGCGCGGGTACGGCCCCGAGGGCGAACGGCGGCGGACCGGCGCCGCTGCCCGTGCGCGGCAGCCATGAGGAGCGGGCCAACCCGGCCGAGGCCGTCCCCGGCATCAAACCCGACGAACGGCGGCTCGTGGCCGAGAACACCGCCACCGGGCCGACGCCGCGCACCTCCACGGTCCGCGGCACCATGGGCAAGCCTCAACTGCCGCGCCGCCGCGCCCAGGAACACATCGCGCCTCAACTGCGTGACGGGCCCGCACCGCGACAGGAGTCCGACCAACTCGCCGGGCACGACCCGGGGTTGATGGCGGCCTTCCAACGGGGTGTGGGTCTTGCCGAGACACAACAGCACATGGAGTCGGCGCAGACGGATGCCTCGCACATGGGTGGCGGGCACATGGAGGCCACGGCCATGGGTGGCGGACCCATGGAGGCCACACACATGGGTGGCGGGCCCATGGACGCGACGCCCATGGACGCGACACCCAGGGATGCCGCACATGTGGACGCGGCGCAGCTGGACGGCGGGCACATGGAGGCGGCGCACATGGACGCGCCGCACACAGCCCCCGTCACCCCGACCATGCCCACCCACCCGAGCGGCCTCTCCCCACACCCCACCACGCCGATCTCCACCCCCACCCCCACTCCCGGCCACACCCATACCCACACACCCCCACCCCACACGACCCCAGACACCCCCTCGCCCACCTGGGAGCAGACCCGCCCGGCCCCCGCGTCCGCCCGGCCCACCCCCCTCGAATCTGTGCGCCCGGCCCCCGTCCGACTGGAGCCGACGAGCCTCGACGCAGGTCGACCGCAGTCCACACAGCTGCGCCCGACTTCCCTCGACGCGCTCCACATGGATGTGACCCCCACAACCTCCCGGCCGCACCTCGATGCATCACCCATGGGCCGGGCCCACACCACCGAGACGCACCCCGGGTCAGTGCCCGGTACCGACCACACCACCACCCGGCACGACGGGAGCGCGCCTGCCGGATGACCACGCCTTTGACCAGCCCGAAGTCCGCCTGGGATCGGGAGGCCACCCCCCACCCCCAGTGCTCCCGCTGACCTTCGTACCTCAAGGAGTCGATCCATCATGGCGAGCGAAGCGCCGACCGCTCATGTGTCCGATCTCGACTGGCTGATGAGTGGCCTAGTGCAGCGCGTACCGCACACCACCAGCGCGGTGCTGCTCTCCTGCGACGGGCTGGTGAAGTCGGTTCACGGCCTCGACCCGGACAGCGCCGACCACATGGCAGCCCTGGCCTCCGGTCTGTACTCCCTCGGCCGTAGCGCCGGTGTCCGTTTCGGCGACGGCGGAGATGTGCGTCAGGTCGTCGTCGAGCTCGACTCGAGCCTGCTGTTCGTGACCACGGCGGGATCCGGTACCTGCCTCGCCGTGCTCGCCGGCCGCGAGGCCGACGCCGCGGTGCTCGGCTACGAGATGGTGATGCTGGTCAAGAGCGTCCGCCCGTACCTGGTGACCGCACCCCGGCAGCAGCACGCGGTCGAACCCCCGGTGATGAGGCCTTGAACGTGACGGCGGCCGGCGACGGGCCCTGGCTCGACGACGCGGCCGGACGGCTGGTGCGCCCTTTCACGATCAGCAACGGCCGTACCCGGCCCACCATCGCGCTCGATCTCATGTCGCAGGTGATGGCCACCGGGGCGACCCCCCTCGGCTACCTCGGCCCCGAGCACGAGCAGGCGCTCGACCTGTGCCGCGCCCCCGTCTCGGTCGCCGAGGTCGCGGCTCACCTGAAGCTGCCGGCAGCGGTCACCAAGGTGCTGCTGTCGGACCTCGTCGACGGCGGGGCGCTCACCACCAAGCCCCCCGAGTTCCACCACAACCCGACTGACCGGGCTCTTCTGGAGGCAGTGCTCGATGGACTACGACGACAGCTCTGATCCCTTCCCCACCGCGCTGAAGATCTTGGTGGCAGGAGGGTTCGGGGTCGGCAAGACGACCTTCGTCGGCGCAGTGAGCGAGATCGCGCCGCTCAGCACAGAGGAGCTGCTCACCACGGTCAGCGCCGCCACCGACAGTCTCGAGGGCATCGAGAACAAGGTCGAGACGACGGTGGCCATGGACTTCGGCCGCATCACACTCGATCCGGAACACGTGCTCTATCTGTTCGGCACGCCCGGTCAGGAACGGTTCTGGTTCATGTGGGACGAACTCTCCGAGGGTGCCCTCGGAGCGGTCATCCTCGCCGACACCCGGCGGCTGGAGGACTGCTTCGCCGCCGTCGACTTCTTCGAACAGCGCGGCCTCGGATTCATCGTCGCCGTCAACGACTTCGACGGGGCCTTCCGGTACGACCCCGAGGAGGTGCGCGCCGCCATCGACCTCGACCCGGAGATCCCCATCGTCCGCTGTGACGCCCGGATCTCCAGCTCCGGTGTCCAGACCCTGCTGACCCTCGTCCGGCATCTCATCGCCCACACACCGGCACATGCGCCGAGCCACGGCGCGCACATGTGACACCCGCACACACCAGGACGGAGCCGCATATGAACCACGCCCACAGCGACGGAATCCGCCCATGAGCTACGGCCCACCTCGCCCGGTCGCGCGTCTGCTGCTCACCCCCGAGGACAAGGAGGCCCCCGCCCGCGCCCAGCGGCTGCTCCGGCTGGGCCTGGCAGAACAGCCGGATCCCGCGCTCGACGCGTTCGCGGACCGCCTCGCCGAACTCGCCGCGGCGCCCTACGCCATGGTCAACTTCATCGGCGAGAGCAGGCAGTTCTTCGCCGGTCTGCATGTGCGGCGCCCCGTGTCCCTGGAGCGGGTGGACGACACCAAGCCGGTGCTGGGCCGCCATATGGAGCGCGACCATGGGTTCTGCCCCCATGTGGTGGTCCGACACAAGGCGCTGGTCCTGGAGGACGTCAGCGACTATCCGCGGTTCGCGGGGAACCCCATCGTCGACGAGTACGGCATCCGCTCCTATCTGGGCGCCCCGTTGATCGACTCCACGGGGATGGCGCTGGGCACGGTGTGCGTCGTCGACGTGGAGCCGCGCGCGTGGGGCAGAGCCGGGCTGGACACGATCAAGGCGTCCGCCGCGGAACTGACGATGCGGCTGGAGCGCAGGGCGGCGGACGGACTGCCCCTGTGAGCGAGTCCGATCGCCCACGCCGAGCGCGGACGGCACGCGCGCGGAGGCGACGGACCCAGCGCGTGCAGCGGGGACGCGGGGCAAGGGGAGGCAAGGCAAGGGAGGGGCGCGAGGGGAGGGCGTGAAGGAAAGCTGTGGCGCCGCTTAAGAAAACCTCGATGGACCAGGGCGCCGCGGTACGGCAGATTGCTACGCGATTCCACCCCTCTCCCCGGTCGGCAGGCTCGTTCGGCATGCCCGCGACCGGGACTCACCCACAGGAGCCGTAGCGTTGAAGGCGCTGGTCAAGGAGAAGGCGGAGCCCGGGCTGTGGCTCGCGGACGTCCCGGAACCGGCCGTCGGGCCCGGCGACGTACTGATCAAGGTGCTGCGCACCGGAATCTGCGGCACCGATCTGCACATCCGGTCCTGGGACGGCTGGGCTCAGCAGGCCATCCGCACCCCGCTGGTGCTCGGACACGAGTTCGTCGGCGAGGTCGTCGAGACCGGCCGTGACGTCACCGACATCAAGCCCGGCGACCGGGTCAGCGGCGAGGGACACCTGGTGTGCGGCAAGTGCCGCAACTGCCTCGCGGGCCGCCGTCACCTGTGCCGGGCCACCATAGGTCTCGGGGTCGGACGGGACGGGGCCTTCGCCGAGTACGTAGCGCTGCCCGCCGCCAATGTGTGGGTGCACCGTGTGCCCGTCGACCTCGATGTGGCCGCGATCTTCGACCCGTTCGGCAATGCTGTGCACACCGCGCTGTCGTTCCCGCTGGTCGGCGAGGACGTCCTGATCACCGGCGCCGGTCCGATCGGCCTGATGGCGGCGGCGGTGGCCCGGCACGCGGGCGCGCGCAACGTCGTCGTCACCGACGTGAGCGAGGAACGGCTGCAGCTGGCCCGCAAGATCGGCGTGAGCCTCGCCCTCAACGTGTCCGAGGCGACCATCGCCGACGGACAGCGCGAACTCGGCCTGCGCGAGGGCTTCGACATCGGCCTGGAGATGTCCGGCCGCCCCGAAGCCATGCGCGACATGATCGCCAACATGACGCACGGCGGCCGTATCGCCATGCTCGGCCTGCCCGCCGAGGAGTTCCCGGTCGACTGGGCCCGGATCGTCACCTCGATGATCACCATCAAGGGCATCTACGGCCGCGAGATGTTCGAGACCTGGTATGCGATGTCCGTGCTGCTGGAAGGCGGCCTCGACCTCGAGCCCGTGATCACCGGCCGGTACGGGTACCGCGACTTCGAGGCGGCGTTCGCCGACGCGGCGAGCGGCCGTGGCGGCAAGGTCATCCTCGACTGGACCGCGTAGTCCCGCGCGCCCCGCGCCGATCACGCCCGCCCACCGCGTCAGCCACTTTTGCCTCATTGGGAGCCTTGAGATGTTCGACTCCGTGCGCGACGACCTGCGCGCCACCCTCGACGAGATCCGTGCCGCCGGTCTGCACAAGCCCGAGCGGGTGATCGACACCCCGCAGTCCGCCACCGTCAACGTCAGCGCGGGCGGTCGTCCCGGCGAGGTCCTCAACTTCTGCGCCAACAACTACCTCGGCCTCGCCGACCACCCCGACGTGATCGCCGCCGCCCACGAGGCCCTCGACCGCTGGGGCTACGGCATGGCGTCCGTCCGCTTCATCTGCGGCACCCAGGAGGTGCACAAGGAGTTGGAGGCCAGGCTCTCCGCGTTCCTCGGCCAGGAGGACACGATCCTGTACTCCTCCTGCTTCGACGCCAACGGCGGCGTCTTCGAGACCCTGCTCGGCCCCGAGGACGCGGTGATCTCCGACGCCCTCAACCATGCCTCGATCATCGACGGCATCCGCCTGTCCAAGGCCCGCCGATTCCGGTACGCCAACCGTGATCTGGCCGACCTGGAAGCGCAGTTGAAGGAGGCCCAGTCGGCGCGACGGCGACTCATCGTCACCGACGGCGTCTTCTCCATGGACGGCTATGTGGCCCCGCTCGCCGAGATCTGCGACCTCGCCGACCGCTACGACGCCATGGTCATGGTCGACGACTCGCACGCCGTCGGCTTCGTCGGCGCCGGCGGCCGTGGCACCCCCGAGTTGCACGGTGTCATGGACCGTGTCGACATCATCACCGGCACCCTCGGCAAGGCCCTCGGCGGCGCGTCCGGCGGCTATGTGGCGGCCCGCGCCGAGATCGTCGCCCTGCTGCGGCAGCGCTCCCGCCCGTATCTGTTCTCCAACACCCTCGCCCCGGTGATCGCGGCGGCCTCGCTCAAGGTCCTCGACCTGCTGGAGTCGGCGGACGACCTGCGGGTGCGGCTCGCCGAGAACACCGCGCTGTTCCGCCGCCGGATGAATGAGGAGGGCTTCGCCGTCCTCCCCGGCGACCACGCCATCGCGCCCGTGATGATCGGGGACGCGGCCGTCGCCGGCCGTATGGCGGAGCTGCTGCTGGAGCGCGGCGTGTACGTGATCGGCTTCTCGTACCCGGTGGTGCCGCAGGGCCAGGCCCGAATCCGTGTGCAGCTGTCCGCGGCGCACTCGACGGACGACGTCAACCGCGCGGTGGACGCCTTCGTCGCGGCCCGGGCCGAACTGGAAGCCTGAGCTCCGGCCACCCGGGACATATTGCGATAATCGATCCCATGATCGAAGCGCGGCGGCTCCACATCCTGCGTGCGGTGGCCGACCACCGTACGGTGACGGCGGCTGCCGCCGCGCTGTATCTCACGCCGTCGGCGGTCTCCCAGCAGTTGGCGGCCCTGGAACAGGAGACGGGCCACCGTCTGGTGGAGCGTGGAGCCAAGGGCGTACGGCTGACCCCGGCCGGTGAGATCCTGCTCAGCCACACCAACGCCGTCCTCGCCCAGCTGGAGCGCGCCGAGGCCGAGCTCGCCGCCTACAGCTCGGGCGCGGCCGGCACGGTCACGGTCGCGTCCTTCGCGACCGGAATCGCCCTGGTCGTCGCCCCGGCGGTGGGCCGGCTCGCCGAGACGTCCCCCGGCATCCGCATCCGCGTCCAGGACGCCGAGGGCGACGCCAGCCTGCCGATGGTGCTGGACCGGCAGGTCGACATCGCCGTGGCGGTCGAGTACCGGGGGGCGCCGCCCGCCGACGACCCCCGCCTGGCCCACGTGCCGCTGTACGCCGAGCCCTTCGACGCGGTCGTCCCGGTGCGCCACCGCCTCGCCGACTCCGCCGAGGTCCCGCTGGCGGAACTGGCCAAGGACGCGTGGATCGGCCCGTACCCCGGCAACCCCTGCCATGACGTGGTCGTCCTGGCCTGCGAGAACGCCGGTTTCCAGCCTCGCCTCGAACACTCCTCGGACGACTTCCGGGCCGTCGTCGCCCTCGCCTCGGCCGACGCGGGCGTGGCGCTGGTGCCGCGCTCGGCGCTGCGCGGCATGGACCTCACGGGGGTGGTCGTACGGCCCGTGGACGGTGACGCACCGACGCGCCGGGTCTTCGCGGCCGTGCGCCGGGGCGCCGAGGAGCATCCGCTGATCCGGCCGGTGCTGGAGGCACTCACGGCGGCGGCCGGGGAGTGAGACCTCTTCCGTCATCGGTGAGGCTGCCGTAACGCTGCTGTTTCATATTCGGGATACCGTCCCGGATATGAAACATGGGGCGGAGGGCAACACAGGCCCGGACGCGGTGGACGCCCGTCTGGGCGCTCGGCTCGCCGAGCTGCGCGCCGAACGCGGCTGGTCCCTGGGCGAGTTGGCGCAGCGGGCCGGTGTGAGCCGGTCGACCCTGTCGCGGTCCGAGCGGGCGGAGATCAGCCCCACCGCCGCCCTGCTGAACCGCCTGTGCCACGTCTACGGCCGGACCATG
Organism: Streptomyces sp. M41; assembly: GCF_043673425.1. NCBI lineage: Bacteria > Bacillati > Actinomycetota > Actinomycetes > Kitasatosporales > Streptomycetaceae > Streptomyces > Streptomyces sp. M41. Next base: position 517,899 of record NZ_JBIMKE010000001.1, read on the forward strand.
TCCCAGCTGCTCAGCGAGGTCGAGTCGGAGCCTGCGCTGCTGGTGCGGGCGGCCGAGCAGCCGGTGTGGGAGGACCGTTCCGCCGGGTTCGTACGGCGGTCCGTGTCGCCGCCGCACGGGGGGCTGCGCGGCGAGATCGTCGAAGGGCGGCTCGTCGCGGGCGGCGACATCGCATACGACCGGCCGCCCGTGCCGGGGCTGGAGCAGCACATCTGGGTCCTCGAAGGGAGCCTCGACGTGACGGTTCAGGAGACCGAGCACCGTCTCGAAGCCGGGGACTGTCTGCGGATGCGGGTGTGGGGGCCGACGAGGTTCCGGTGCGCGGGGCCCGGTGCGGCGCGGTACGTCCTGGCGGTGGTGCTGCCGTGATCGTGGCGCGACTGGACGAAGCCGGGCTGTTCGAGCACGTCGAGGGCCTGGCCGACCTGCTGGTGGACGCCGTGGCGGACGGTGCCTCCGTCGGATTCCTCAGCCCCCTCGACCGTACGGCCGCGACGGCTTGGTGGAAGGCGCGCGCGGCCGAGGTGGGCGAAGGGCGGGCGGCGGTGTGGGTGGCGCACGAGGACGGGCGGACCCTCGGCACGGTGGGCCTGGCCCTGCCCGACAAGCCCAACAGCCGCCACCGGGCCGAGCTGGTCAAGCTGATGGTGCACCGCGATGCCCGGGGGCGGGGTCTCGGGCGCAGGCTCCTGGTGACCGCGCAGGAGGCGGCGGCCGAAGCCGGTGTGACCCTCCTGCACCTGGACACCGAGACCGGAAGCCTCGCCGAGCGCCTGTACGGCTCGGCCGGGTGGACCCGGGCCGGTGTGATCCCCGACTACGCGGCGAGCCCGGACGGGGTTCTGCGGCCGACGACGGTCTACTACAGGCACCTGTGACTGTCGCCCGGCGTCACCCGGCGTCACCCGGCGTCGCCTGGTTGTCAGTGCGGCATGGAACACTCACCGCCGTTGACCGACCGAAGGGTCGAACGAGCCGGACGGCAAGGGGGATCGCCTCACATGGGCGTGAGTATTTCGTTCATCGGTGCGACGACACAGGAGCTGGACAGGGCGGAGCGGGACCCGAGTTGGGCCGAGGAGTTCGTCTACGAGCTCTACGGCGACGACTTCCCGTCTCCGGACCGCCCCTACGGCGGCCCGGACCGGGAGTTCGGCGGCCTCCAGTTCCTGTTCGACGAGGCCGGCGTGGGAGTCGAGTTCGTGATGGACGGCTTCCAGATCCAGGAGGACGGCACTCTGTTCGGGTGGACCGCGGAGCAGATCGCCGGTGTGGCACGGGAGCTGCGGGCGACTCCGTGGGAGCGGCTGGCGGCCCACTACGACCCGGTGCGGATGGGCGAGCAGGACGTGTACCCCAACATGTGGAAGTTCGACCCCGACGGCCGACTGGGCGGGCTCGAGTACGCCTACGAGGAACTGGTCGAGTTCTTCGCCGCGGCGGCCGAGCGCGGCCTCGGGGCGTTCATGACCTTCAGCTTCTAGCGGCCCCAGTGGGTGGACCGGCACCTCTCACCAGGTGATTGTCAGTGGCGGCGGCTACCGTGCCTGTCATGCCGGAAGCCGAAGACGTACGTCGCATCGCCCTTTCTCTGCCGGACACGACGGAGAAGATCGCCTGGAGCATGCCCACGTTCCGGGTCGCGGGCAAGATGTTCGCCACCCTGCCCGAGGACGAGACCTCCCTAGCGGTGCGCTGCCCCAAGGAGGAGCGCGACGAGCTGGTCCTGGCCGAGCCGGACAAGTTCTGGATCGCCGACCATGAGGCGCAGTTCGCCTGGGTGCGCGCCCGGCTCGCCGCTCTGGAGGACGAGGCGGAGCTGCGCGACATCCTCGCCGACTCCTGGCGCCAGGCGGCCCCGCCCCGGCTGCTGGACGCACACCCACAGTTGGGCAGGCCGACCGGACAGTGACGGCCCGCATAAAGGAGTGCGCGACCACCGAGCCGAGTGCGGTATTGTTTCCATGCACGTTCGGCCGGGGGAAACCCCAGGTCAGACGGCATCGGGACGTGGCGCAGCTTGGTAGCGCACTTGACTGGGGGTCAAGGGGTCGCAGGTTCAAATCCTGTCGTCCCGACTTGCGAAAGAGCAGGTCAGAGGCCGTATCGGAGGATTCCGATACGGCCTTTCGGTCGTTCCGGGCGCTGCTTCCCGGCCGCCAGGGCCTGCGGATGGTTCGCCGCCACTCCCCGGCAGTCGCGCGCAGCCGCTCCACGCCCGTCAGCACATCGGAATCCCAGGGCTCGGCGCGGTGCGTGTCGACTCCTTGACCGCCGCCCGGCGCTCCAGGATGCTGTGTTGCGGCACATGAGATGCGTGCCGTAATGAGCAACATCCGTCTCATCGATCCCGCATCAGCCGAGGAGTGGCCATGACGCATCAGGTCCGTGCTGTCGTCGCGCAGGGCAAGGGCGCCCCCGTCGGTCTGGAGACGATCGTCGTGCCCGATCCCGGGCCGGGCGAGGCGCTGGTGAAGATCGAGGCGTGCGGGGTGTGCCACACCGATCTGCATTACCGGGAGGGTGGCATCAACGACGACTTCCCGTTCCTGCTGGGC